>NZ_DF978427.1:253604-295952 GCF_002897135.1 Nostoc cycadae WK-1
CTAGCAAACTTTGCTCTTCTAGTTTTTTTGAGGATTGAAAATAGCATTTTTCCTATTTCGGCTGCGTATGTGTAGATACTGTTAAAGGCTTTTTCTTCTATATATTCTGTGTCTTTCAACAGAGAAAGCCAATATTTAGTTTCCAGACATTCTTTATATGCAATGGATATTTTGGCGGAAAAATCTGCTGCTGAAATTCCTCCATTGGCTTCAGCAATGTTAGCACCTATTGATGTACCACTTCTGATTAGTTGCTTCGATAAAATAAACTCTTTTTTGTCTTGAGTCAGATATTTATATGCTTTGACTATTCGGATAGCAAACTTATATGCTTTTTCATATACCAAGCTGTTCATGTCAGTTAACAGTTAACAGTAGACAGTTATCAGTTTATTAATAAAAGACCTTAAAAGCTTCCGAGTTTATCCTTAGCTCTACCTCATAAACTCTAACTAATACTTTGATAACTGTTCACTCATAACTGATAACTGTTTTACGCCCCCGCCACCACACGAAAACCCACATAGTTGAATCGATTCTCGCGCGCGAAGTCGCGACAGCTGGCAGAACGTAAATTCCTGGCATCGGTGATCCAACTACCGCCACGCAACAGTTTTATGTTATTATCTTTACTATTTAACCACGCACTTCTATCTTCCGGTGCGCCTTGGTAATTTTTGTTATATACATCTTGACACCATTCGTATACATTACCACACATATCACACAAACCAAAAGGGTTTGCCGGAAATATTCCGACATTTGTTGTTTCCCCTAGACCTTTACCTTTGGGTGCAGCGCCGTAGGGATAATCGCCGTTGTAGTTAACTAATTCTGGGGTGATGGTTTCCCCAAAATAAAACGGCGTTTCTGTACCCGCACGACAAGCATATTCCCATTCCGCCTCACTGGGTAGTTTATATTTACGTCCTGTTTTTTCACTCAATTTTTTACAAAACTCTACCGCATCATCCCAACTCACTTGTTCTACAGGTTGGTTCTCACCTTTGAAATGGGAAGGATTTTTCTCCATAATTGCTTGATACTGCGCCTGCGTGACTTCATATTTCCCCATAAAGAAGCCAGAAACTTTTACCTGACGCTGGGGACTTTCATCTGAACCTCGGTCTTTTTCGGTTGGTGGTGAACCCATCATAAAGGTTCCCCCTGGTATCTGCACCATTTCCAAGGTGACACCATTTCCCAAGTCTTCGACAAACTGTTTTCCTTGCAATTTAGGGCGACTGATAACATTTCCTTTTGCATCTACTTTTGCAGTTTGAAATGGAAAGGTTTTCATTTTGCTTGTACTAGTCTTTCCTGAATAGAACTCCCAATGTTCGGATAATGATGAAATTGATGAAATTACAGTACCAAAACCAGCAACCGCCGTGACTACAACGCCAACAGTTTGAATCACCTTTCGCCGTGACAGGTTAATTACTGGTGACGGTGAATAAGTTGTTGAAGATTTTGGCGTGATAGGTTTTGGATTTGAAGGAGTATTACGAGGAAGTGGTGAGGTTGACTTTGGCTGCGGTGTATTTGTCGCTGACTTAGGTGAAACTGGTTGTTGAGATATATCAGGAGTTGAGTTACGTAACCGTTCAATTCTTTGCAACGCCCTCACCGCTTCCATATCTGCACCAGAAGCCGCAGCTAACACCCTTTATCCATAATTGTTCAGCTAAATCTAAATTTCCTTCATCTTTGGCGCGATAAGCATCATTTTTCAAAGTCGCAATATCCGCCAAGGTTGCATATCGCGGTACAAGTATCAGGTGAGATTTATTTACAGGTTCAGCAATAATATATGGTGTTTGCCGCGCATTTTTATGCTGACGCACAATTTCCGGCACACGAAAATTGAGATACTGATTTAACCTTTCAACGGTGGCGCATTGTCCGCGAACTCCCAACCCTTCTAATAACGCCGTAGTAAATGCACCTTGTTGCAGTGCTTCAATTTCATAAGAATATTCCTGGGGACTACAAGAAAATATACTAATCACGCCTTTTTGTCGCGCTTCCTCTTCTGTCTGTCTCCCAATACCTTCACCACTTTTTTGACCGTGGTTGCGACAAGCATCTAAAATCAACACAACGTTATCTGCACCACAACGCCGCAACCGTTCGGTGACAAAGTTAATGGGTATCGCTGTTTCTTCAATATCTGCGGGGTTCCCATCCAAAGGCATGAGATAATCGCGTTCAGCATGGCGCATCCCATGTCCACTAAAAAAGAACCAGAAGTTATCACCCGCACCCATGAAGGGTTGATTAAATAACTCTAAAAATACGCGCCGCAAATTTGCGCGGGTGGGACGAGTCGATTTTCCACCAATATCAGGAGAGTCATCGGTAAAGAAAAAAATCCTCTCAAACCCCGCCTCGGTGCGAAGAAACTGCTGGATTAATTCTGCATCCCGCTTGGCATAATTTAGCTGTTGCAGATAATCATACCTGTTGATACCGACTGCGATCGCCCAATTTTTCGCCATCTACTTTGGTTCTTGTCGCTTGAATGTCAGCTTTATCGCGCCTTTCCCACTAGCTTTTGCACCACTTCCAATTAACTTGACTTCCCCTTCACCGCTAATTTCCACCGATAATTCAATTTCTTCTAGCTGCATTTTAGAATTTGCTTGCTGTTCTGCACGGCTAAACAAGCGTCCTACTACTTGCAGAAAGTTTCCCATGTTTTGCTCTAATATTTGAGCGTTAACTTTCACGGCATCGTCTTTAGTGCTAGTAGATTCCTTTACCGTTTCGTCTTTCCAACTGCGTGTATTACTTCCGCCTTTTGCACCGTCAGGAATTGAAATTTGTGGAACGTCATCGGTAACAATCCAAATGCTGTCTTGAGATGTGTCTGGCATATTAAACTCAGTGTTTATTTAGCATTTTTGCATAAATATTTTGTATCACGCAGAGGCGCAAAGATGCAAAGAAATCTCTTATGTAATAGTCAATAGCTGATGAAGCAAAGTTGATTAATATATACACATTTCCAGTAATTTAGCTGCCTGAATGGATTACAATTTGAAGGTTCAGAGGCACAGGTTAATTAGCGATCGCCTAAATTTCCTTGATTCATTTCCTCATACACAATGCTTTTATCTCTTTCAAAAAATGCGTTATATCTACCATATTTACAACCATTAGTCAAATAAAAAGCTAGTTTTTATAATAAAATTTTACTTTTAAAAGTAAGCAAAAAGTAAGAAATGGATTTTTTGAGAAATCCTGAAAACGTTATATAGCAAGAAAAATAAATGGTACGACCGCGCAAGGTATTTGCTCAACATTGGCTCAAAAGTGACAAGGCACTCAACGCAATTGTGCAGGCGGCAGAGTGTAGTACAAATGACCGCATCCTGGAAATTGGGCCAGGTACAGGCATTCTAACTCGACGTTTATTACCTTTAATACAGGCTTTGGTAGCAGTCGAAATCGATAGAGATTTATGTAAGTTATTAGTCAAAGAATTAGGAAATAAAGAAAACTTTTTATTATTACAAGGTGATTTTCTAGAGTTAAATTTAGAAACAAATTTAGTAGCATTTCCTCAATTTCAAAATGCAAATAAAGTAGTGGCGAACATTCCCTACAATATCACCGGTCCCATCATCGAGAAACTATTAGGAACCATCGCCAATCCTAACCCCAAACCATTTGATTCCATAGTGCTATTAATTCAGAAAGAAGTAGCAGAAAGATTGTATGCTAAAGCCGGGTCAAAAACTTTTGGAGCTTTATCAGTAAGAGTGCAGTATTTAGCAGAATGTGAGTTAATTTGTCCAGTTCCCGCAAGTGCATTTTACCCACCACCAAAAGTAGACTCAGCAGTAGTGAGGTTGCGTCCGCGTCGATTGGAAATTCTTGCCAACGACCCACGCAGATTAGAGAATCTGATAAAGTTAGGATTTGGGTCAAAGCGCAAAATGTTGCGGAATAATTTGCAATCTGTAATTGACCGCGATCGCCTGACTCATTTACTGGAACAATTAGAAATAAATCCCCAAGCTAGAGCTGAAGACATCAGCACTCAGCAATGGGTAACTCTCGCTAATGAAGTGGGAAGCATGAAGTCTGAAGTATGAAGTATTCATTTCAGACTTCACACTTCAGACTTCACACTTAATCCTTAATGTTTTTGAACATGCGTTCCTACAGTTTAATTGCTCCTGCCAAAATAAATTTGTATTTAGAAATCATCGGCGATCGCCCAGACGGTTATCATGAATTAGTCATGATTTTGCAAAGCATCGACCTCGCCGACAAAATTTCTGTCCGCGCCATCAGTGACGAAACTATTCGCGTTCACTGTAACCATCCCCAAGTCCCCACAGATAAAACTAATCTGGTATATCGCGCCGCCGAACTGATGGCGACACAATTTCCCGAAGCTTGGGCTAAACATGGTGGAGTGGAAATTACATTAGAGAAAAACATCCCCGTCGCGGCTGGGTTGGCGGGAGGTTCAACAAACGCCGCAGCAGTTTTGGTAGGAATAGATTTACTCTGGAACTTGGGACTTACCCAAACAGAAATCGAAGAATTGGGCGCTACCCTAGGTTCAGATATACCATTTTGTGTCGCAGGTGGGACAGCGATCGCCACAGGTAGAGGTGAACAACTTGCGCCACTGCCAAATTTAGATCATATATATATAGTATTAGCCAAATATCGCAGTCTAGAAATTTCTACACCTTGGGCATACAAAACCTATCGTCAAGAATTTGGTCATACCTATATTAAAACTACCGAAGATTTAGCAGCACGCGCCGCCGCAGTTCATTCTGGTGGAATAGTCAAAGCCATTGTGCATAAAGATGCAGCCGAAATTGCCCAAAAACTGCACAATGACTTAGAGCGTGTTGTTTTACCTGCTCATCCCCAAGTTATGCAACTACGCGAACTTTTTGCAACTCAACCGGGAGTTTTAGGAACAATGATGTCTGGTTCCGGGCCGAGTGTCTTTGCAATTATTGAGTCTGAACCACAAGCCCAAGCCGTGAAACAATACATTAGAGAAGCAATACCCAATGAAGATTTAGAATTGTTCGTGACTCGCACCATTACCCACGGCATTCAGATAGCATCTTAAGAAGGGAACAGGGAACAGGGAACAGTTTTATGAGTGAAAACATTACACCACAAGAAACAGCAACCCAGGCGCAAGCATCACCACTACGCTGCATTACAGGTGCCATAATTTCCAGTGGAATGGCTTATGCTTTATATTCGCTGATGATTGCGATCGCAACTTCCTTTGCCAGCAAACCCGTCCATTCTACTAATGAACTAGTCATCAAAATTACCTCTGCGGTACGTACCTTAGTAGTTGGTATAGTTGCTTTAGGCAGTGGGATATTTGGGATAGTAGCGCTCGGATTAATAGCTTTGGGTGTGCAACTATTAATCCAGCAGTTGTCTCAGCCAAAGAATAATTAAAATTATTGCTGGCCTGTTTATGTTTGAACAACAGGTAAGCACTTTTCCAACTGAGTGCAAGTATTAAAAAACTCCTGCTTTTTTCGCCAATGTTTGGGAGGTATGCCATGATGCTGTCGAAACTGGCGAGAAAAGTGACAAGCATTTTGATAACCTAAAGCCAGAGCAATTTGCTCAACGGTTTGGTTAGTATTCTTCAACAAAGAACGCGCCGCCATCATTCGCCGCTTAACAATCCATCCATTGACAGTTTCTCCTGTGTGTTTCGCAACTCTATTAGTTAAATAAGCCCGGGAATAACCCACCGCCTCAGCAACTTTAGCTAAGGTAATTCCTTGGTGATAATTAGCTTCAATGTAGTCGAAAACTTTTTGGAATTGAGGAACCGAAGGGAAAAATGGCTCAGGAGTGTTCGACACCGCGATATTTGCAGGTATAGATTGCGATATTTGATGTGTTTGAGTAGCATACCAATACCTAAGCAGAGCTTGTTTTTCCAATCGAATATTGATCGCCCTCAACAATTGCTCAACAGTTAAAGGTTTGGTCAGATAATCGTCCGCACCCAACTCCATCCCTTTACGTAAAGCATCCTTAGTATCGCTACCGGTCAGAAAAATAAAAGGAATAATCGCTGTCAGTTGGTCTTGACGCAAAGCATTTAAAACATCGTAACCATCCATATCTGGCATTAAGATATCGCAGATCACCAAATCTGGTAAATGCTCTTGTGTTAGTTGAATACCAATACGACCATTTTCTGCACCGATTGTGTCATAACCTTCAGCTTGTAAACTGTCTAAGAAGAGATTGCGGGTAACAGCATCATCTTCAATGACTAGAATTGTTGGCGACGATGTGTGCATCATTGTTCTACTACTAGGATTTGTGGCAGGTTGAAAAAACTCATTCAAAACTTTTATTTCACTGATGGCAGCATAATAGTAAAAGTTGTGCCTACACCAACTTCACTTTTCATATCAATATGACCACCGTGTAAGTCAACCAGAGTTTTCACAATTGCTAGTCCTAGTCCAGTACCCGGTAGATTCGCAATATTACTACCTCGATAAAATGGTTCAAATAGCCGCGCTTTATCTGCTGTGGGAATACCAATACCTCTATCCGTGACTTGAAAAATCACTGTCTCTTGTTCCCATGAAAGTTGGAAATCCACCACAGCACCTGATGGAGAATACTTGATTGCATTGTCGAGCAAGTTCTTCAGTATTGGCTCCAGCAATTTTTTATCGAAAAAGGCAGTAAAAGAGCAATCTTGACTGACAAAATTAATTCTGTTTTCGCTACTGTAGGTATGGACTTGTGCCACAATCTCATGACAAAACCGCACTACATTCAGTGGTTTAGCCTCAAAGTGGAGTTTAGCCGCTTCTGCTTTAGCAAAAAAAATAATGTCGTCTAGCATTTTGCTGAGTTGTTCTACAGCTATTTGAATGCGATCTAATAATGGTTTAGTTTTTTCCTCTGTCCATTCATAGATGTGTCTTTTGAGTAAGCTATTAGAAAATGAAACTACATTCAGCGGTGTACGTAATTGATGAGAAAGCATAGATAAAAATTGCGCTCTCAATTCACCCAGTTGTTTAGACTGTTCTAAAGCTTGGCTCAGTTCGGAAATATCCCAAATACTCCAAACTCTACCAATCACTTCGTGATTTACCTTCTGCGGTTTAGAGTATTGAGCGAAGACTCTACCATCCTTTAACTCTAGAATGTCGTAGCGATCGCTCTGACAATCACACTTCATTTCCCACATCGAATCCCGAAATAGTTGCGGCTGTTTGAGTTGATTCTCAAAAAAAGCTTGGCATGGAAAACTATGTCTCGATATTGTCAGAGAGTTAGGTATCTGCCACATCTGGACAAATTGTTGATTAAAACTAACAATATCTTCCTCTAAACTAACTGCAATCATGCCATGAGCCGTTGATTCCAAAATAGAACGAAGTAAAGTGACAGATTTTTCTAAACTTGCCTCCTTCTGCTTCCGTTCTACAATTTCTTGCAGTAAATGTTTGTTAACCTGTTTTAATTCCTCAATTAAAGTGTGCATATTTAACTCTACTATTTCATCACTCTTACACCTACAAAAGTAGTTAAATCCCCACAACTCGGATTGTGGCTTTAGCACCGATTTCGAGATGGAAAGAACTAACGTGTAGCCGTTAGTATTCATATCCCGCACTCCTTTTAACTATTTGACACTAAAGCTATATAGCGGAGAATTGGCAACTTTCACAGGCTGAATCCGGCTGTAAATCATTAATGGCAATAGCAAAGGGAAATTAAAAAATAATTTAAATTTCTGATTTATTTAAAAATATTCTACCAATAAAAAGATATCACTTCGATTTTTTACTGAGAAAAAACATTTCTTTTTATAAATTAAGATTTTTATATAGACAAGATAAAGATTACTTCATTCTTATTGCCAATGTATCGCAATTCTCAGAAGAGAATTAGCATATTTCCCTAATCAAAACCTGTATTTTTAATTCATACCATCTAATAAATAATTAGTATTTTCCTAGAGCTAAATAGTATAAATTTATCTAACAATTTTAGATTATTATTGAATATAATAAAAATTCTCTTAGTGTAGTTATCATGGTGTAAACTCGCATATATTTACTTTTATCGCTCATCCACAAAAATATATTTTTGTCAAATATATGTGTATTTTATAGTCTTACTTTTTTCATGTTGCATTGATTTTTTAAATTTTACTCCCTATGGAATCTAACTATAAAATAATAGACTAAATCATCTATCTAAAGATATAAATAATTTGATAATTAAGATAAATCAACAGATAAAATAAGTAAAATAATTGCCTTTACTTCCCTCTGAAGAAATAAAAAAAATTAAGATTTAATGTGTTGTAGAATACATAAAATTCATGAAATGGACAAAAAAACCAAAGTTAGACTGACACATTTATGGTTATCTAGACAGTGTTATGACTCCAAACCAGATTGCATTTGCAGCATTTTTTCCAACAAGCAGAGATATATTTAGTCTTGACAAAATTTAATCAATGGCAAGAGCGAAAAAACAGATAGGTCTAGCAAAACAATGATCATATATCTGCGACCTAATATTCAGTAGTCTTAACAAAGAAGCAGCTTCTGCAACACGGTTTATTGATAGGGGGAGGATATTTCTAAATTCACTCAGCAGATCATAATGCTAGTTGATTTAATCCACCCCTATTTTCAAATTTCATTTGTGCTGTAGTGTCAAACTAGTTTTGTTGAGGTAGCGAGATTAATTGGAAAATCAGGCGATCGCACTATGTTCCCTACAACAGTTTCAAAAAAATGCCGATGATTTGTGATTGACCCACCTACAATACCTTTGGCGATGTTCGTGTATCGCGCACTATCACTAAAGTTAAAATGGACACTGCCTTAGCAGATAGCCTGTTTCACCTGGATTCTCAGCGTAGAAGCTTATTTACCAGCAGCTACGAATATCCAGAACGATATAAAAGATGGGCAATTAACTTGAATTCTCTAATGGAATTAACCATCAGAGAACAAGCTTTCACTTTCTCGGCACAAAGCGATCGCGCCAGACATCACAAGCAGCACCAGCAATCTACCACGCAAATAGGGTTCAACGTCTTCTACCAACACACAACGCTGACCACGAAACAGGTTAGTAGGTGAAATTAGTTGAGGTGGCACTTGACTACTTTAGCCAGGGTGATTTATTTGAAGTAGTTCCGAGTCAAAACTTTTTTCAGGCCTGTGAACAGCCACCCAGTCAGCTATGCCAAACATAAAAACAAATCAATCCCAGCGCTTATGGGTTGACAATATTTGTTTAATTGTGAAAGAAACTATCGATTATATAGCCTTTACTACATCCTATTTATATCCGTGAACTAATAGGCGGATACCCTGAACAGAGTTTTTGGTGTTAGAGACAATCCAAACTATAAAATCTGGAGCTTAAAACCAGAGAGAGGGTTTTATGCATCAACTCGACAATTTACAAAACGCCAAAAAAATTAATACAGAACAAGTTGAACAAATTGTTAAAGCAATTATTGCCGGTAAGTATTCCTGGGCATGTGTTTTAATGCTCCGGTTTTCTGGTTATAACCCTATAGATTACATCCCATATCGCACCTACATTCGCCTCCTAAAAAATAACTACTTACTTGAAGGTGCAAAGCGAAAAGAAGCAAAAGATTCCGAACAAAAATTAGGCGTTTTTGACATCAAATCAAATTGGGTACGCTCTTAAAAACTCCACTTGCTTAACTACCCAGAAGAAATTTAATCATTGGCCAGATGTTTCTGGCTAATTTTCATGTTTTGAAATAGCCTATATAGGCTATTTCAAAACATGTAGCGGGAGCTTTACCCAACAAAGCCTGGATGATTTTGGGTTTCGTTACTCCACTAAAAGTTTTGGTGTAACTGTAACTTTCCTATAAAAATGCCAAAACTTCAGCTTTCCAAGATTAGTGAAAACAACTTTACTCAGCAAGATTTGTTTGGCTGAGGTGAATGCTTCATAGTTTCTGATTTAGTTCATCTGCCAATTTTTTACAACTTATGATTTATCCGATGACTACTGTGAATTCTCATCTCCAACCGATGTTAAGAGAAATTGTGTGGCAGAAAAAGCAAGAAGTAGCACAGATTCAACAACACATGTCTTTAGCTTCTTTGCAACGTCAGTTAACAGCTGCGCCAACTGTACGAGATTTCTTAACAGCTTTACAACAAAGTCCTCATCATCCTAGTCTGATTGCAGAAATTCAAAAAGTTTCTCCAGGTTATGGCATGATTCGTGCAGACTTTGATGCTATTGCGATCGCCAAAGCATATCAACGTGCTGGTGCTGCTTGTATTTCTGTTTTCACTGAAAGAACATTTTTTCAAGGTAGTTTTGAAAGTCTGCGGATAATTCGCCACAAAGTATCAGTACCACTGCTTTGCAAAGAGTTTATTATTGATCCCTGCCAAATTTATTTAGCACGAGCCGCAGGTGCAGATGCAGTTCTACTGATAGCCGCAATTCTTACAGATAGACAACTACAAGATTTTCAACGCATTATTCATTATTTGGGGATGAATGCCTTAATAGAAGTGCATACCCTAGCGGAACTGGATCGAGTATTGCAGCTAGATGATGTTCGTTTGATTGGGATTAACAACCAAAGTTTGGTTGACTTCACCGTGGATATCAGCACAACTCAAAGACTACTAGCAGCCAGGCGATCGCAAATCCAAAACTTAGGTGCGATCGTTGTTAGTGAATCAGGTTTGTATACCAATACGGATTTATCCCTCATGGCTGAAGCCGGTACTAACGCCGTTTTAATCGGAGAATCTTTAATCAAAGAAACAGATATAGAACAAGCTGTACGCCGTTTGCTGAATATTGATTCTTCAACGTTCAAAGAGTAGTAGCATGATCGGACTAATTTAGTGTATGGGCAGCTTCAACAAAAAATCTCAGACACGCAACTTTAGTTCTGAATCATCCTTTCTACCCCTCTAAATTAGTCTTACCCATCAAGAAGTTGGGTTTTGCATTGCTTAACCCAACAATTTAAAATAAATATTTATATAAATATATTGATTGATGACTATTGATACACAAGTAAGTTACTCTTAAGAAAAATTAACATTTAAATTCCGCCGATGCTAAGACTATTTACCGACTTCGACGGCCCCATTGTTGATGTTTCTGAACGGTACTATCGCGTTTATCAATATTGTTTAGAAAAAACTAAACGTCCAGGACAAGCGGTTCGCCAACTAAAAAAAGCTGAATTTTGGCAACAGAAGCGATCGCGCATTCCCGAAATCCAAATTGCTTTAAATTCCGGACTGGATGAGGTGCAAGCACAAGAATTTTCTCAACTGCGGCGGAAAACAGTACATACACAACCTTATTTTGAATATGACACCCTAGTACCAGGTGCAGTAGATGCACTGTTCAAAATTCAAGCAGCTGGAATTGATTTAGCAGTCATGACAATGCGAAGAGTCTGGGAATTAGACTTCGCCTTCCAGAAATTTGATTTAGAGAGATTTTTCCCGGAAAATCGCTGTTATTGCCTAAGTAACGATTATGTGAAGACTCGTGACATCGAAGATAAGCCAATGTTAATGGCAAAAGCATTAAAAGAACTATCTCCCGCTGCTGATACATGGATGGTAGGAGATACAGAAGCTGATATCACTGCTGCTAAAAAACATAATATTCAAGTTATGGCAGTCGAGTCTGGTATCCGCGATCGCACTCAACTAGAACTGTACCACCCCGACTTAATTGTTCCCGATTTAAGTTCAGCAGTGGCTCTCATCTTAGAGAATAGAACTCTAGCTCTCAGATAGTGCCTCTTGTGCAAAAAATGGGTAACAGCATAAATCATCTGCTACCCATAAAGAATTTCAAGCTTTATACCTTACCGCAAAAAACTACTAATCAACCACAATAATATAAATGTGAACACTGTAGAAAATTGCTCAGTACTCAGCCTACCTAAATTGAATTGTGGTAAAAGCCAGCTTGCAACTAATCCGCCAATAATCAAGCCTAGTATCAGACCAATCAGCGTTAACAAAACGGCTCTACCAAACTTACCTTCTTTACGATTGAGAAAGTAAACACTAATACCTACCCCAACCACTAACACCAACTGTAAAACTTGATCACCCGTGGCAGGATAAAAAATACCGATAGCACTCAAACCCAAATACCAAGCACCTGGTAACAGTACATCTGCCGTTGTTGGCTGATCTAATATTCTTTGTAGCCATGCAGGTGACTGTTCACGAGGAGTGGAAACTTCTTTAGGAGGAAATTGCACTCGTAGTTCTGGAAACCGGATTCGCTCAGGTACTTTGATTTTGCCTTCCTGACGCATCCGTAACCGATCCATTAAAATTGCGTCATAAGAAGCTTCAATTAGTTCCAGACTCTTAGCATCGCCACTGTGTTGCTCCAATAGGCGATTGCGAGCATCCTGAATTTCATCAAAGCTTGCATCTTCGGACACCCCAAGTTTGTCGTAGGGATTTTGATCGCTCATGGGAGTTTACACTTCAACCTTAGTCAGCGGCGGTATTTTGCTTTTTGGAAAACAACTTTAGGTTTTGCCTAGATTTAAACAAATGTTGCCAGCAACTTAATATGCTCTACCAGGAATAGTAGCACGGGTAAGTTAAACTGACCCAGGAAATTTAACTATAGCAACTTTAACATATTGCTAGAACTCCGTGTATCCCCTCATGTCGTTGACCAGTGAGGGCTTTACTCTAGAATTTGAACTAAGACTTCTTAAAACTTATTTTTTTATGAAAAAATTAATTTTTATGTTTCAAATTTGGCAATTTACCGTGCCTTGAGGCAATTTAGATGAACTAGCTTCACAATCACTAGTGGTATCCACAAGCATATCGATATTAAAATTGAAAAGCTTTAAATTACCACGTAATTGGGAGTAGGAAATTTTCCTAAGTTACAGAACTGCTATAACTAGCGATTACAGTACCAGCATCTCAAGTGCGGGTAACACTAGCAAATGTTGTGTAACAATCCCAAATACGCAATTCTCCTGTTAATCTTACGAATTTTTGTGCAAAGTGATGGTCATGGCTCCTGCCAAGATTCTTGTAGTTGATGACGACCCTGCGGTTCGCAACTTAATCCAACGCTTTTTGATTAAGCAGAACTATCAGGTGGAGGCGGCTGAGGATGGTAAAACAGCCTTAGCGCTATTCGAGCAATTTAACCCTGACTTGGTAATTTTAGATGTAAATTTACCAGACGTTATCGGGTTCAACCTCTGCCAAGAGATGCAAAGTCGTAATGGTGTGTTTGTTCTCATGCTCACTAGCCGTGCGGATGAAGCTGACAAGATTCGCGGCTTTGCTAAAGGTGCTGATGACTATCTCACCAAGCCATTTGGTTTAGGAGAGTTAGAAGTCAGAGTTGCTGCTATTTTGCGGCGACAACGGGTTGTGACAACGGCAGAACAAAAACGCCTAGTATTTGAAAAACTGATGATCGATCCCGTCCGTCGGGAAGTGACATTGAACAACCTACCAGTACCCCTAACAGCCTTAGAATTTGACCTGTTACATTTTTTAGCCAGCCATCCTGGGCGGGTTTGGCGACGAGCCGAACTAATTCAAGAGGTTTGGGACTATGAATATGTTGGCGACCAACGGGTTGTAGATGTACATATCGGTCAAATTCGTAAGAAAATTGAAGTTGATGCCAGCCAACCAGCATTAATTCAGACGGTACGTGGCGTAGGTTATAAGTTTGAATGTCCTACTCATTCTCCGCAATTGGAAACCAACCCTTGAATTAATTGTTTCATAATTAATACTAAGTCAGGGCGAACAAATGTTCGCCCTGACTATTATGTATTCTGTTTTTGCCTAAGTCCTGATTGGTATAGCCGTAGTCACATAGATGAGGACAGTATTGATTGCTCAAAGCCTTGAGATTACTGGTTTTCTCCTCAGCACTTTGCTATATAGCGATCGCCAAGATAGTTAAGATATCAGGAAATTTAAACAACCGCACAAGATTTTAAATTCTGTCCCCTATCCCC
Organism: Nostoc cycadae WK-1; assembly: GCF_002897135.1. Classification (NCBI taxonomy): domain Bacteria; kingdom Bacillati; phylum Cyanobacteriota; class Cyanophyceae; order Nostocales; family Nostocaceae; genus Nostoc; species Nostoc cycadae. The sequence continues at coordinate 267,676 of NZ_DF978427.1, forward strand.
TACTACATAACTAGCAGTTATGGAATAAAGTTTCTAAATAAACACGAGCAGCACGGCGATCGCTATCCCCATTTTGCAGTAAAAACAGTGACAATGCTGCTGTCAGCACACGGGTTTGATCCCAATCAGGGTGAGTTTCTAAATAGCTTTTGAGGGATTCATGGAGTGTTTCGGGAATTTCCGTAAAAATGCTCACCGTTGCGTTCATGAGATTTTCCTTCTCTGAGGTCGATCAAGCGAATTTACTGGCACTTTTGAAGCAAAGAATGGAACCTCCAAACATCTCAGGAATGTTTTGAGTTCCCCAGATAACTTGGGCTAGAAAAAAGTGCCAGTCGCATCATTGTGCTTCAAGAGGGGGTAGGTTTGTCAATGCTGCGAAATGTTAAAACCGGTTCTTTAAAAAAGAAATCTTGACGCAATAATCAGACTTAGAGCTAAGTTTTTGTTACATAAATTCACAAAAACTCAGTCACTGAACTAAGCAATAACTGTGAAGTAAAAATCCCCAGTAACATCGCAAGTGCTGATCATCTCGTGGAGTATCTGTGGAAAACTACTAAAATGCCTGTGGAAACCCTGTGGAATCAGTGAGGAAAATTTCAGCGAATGATAAGAATTACAAAAAATGTGAAGTCTGAATAATGACTTTTTTCTCCCACTTCCTGATTCTTCAGCGACGACGTTCTTGTAACTTTCGATATACAGCCTTTAAATCAACTTGATGATGAGCTAAGGCCACCAAGGTGTGATAAAGCAAATCCGCAACTTCACCGGCAATTGCATCTGCTTCATCATCTTTAAAAGCCATGACAACCTCAGCCGATTCCTCACCTATCTTTTTCAAAATCTTATTATCGCCGCCTGCGAATAGCTTGCAGGTATAAGAAGTATCCGTGGGGTTGTCCCGGCGATCGCAGATCACCTGAAACACCTGCGATAATGTATCTGCTGGCGGTGGATTAATTTTGCCATCTACTTGATGAAAACAACTGCGCTCTCCAGTGTGGCAAGCAATATCTCCAATTTGCTCCACCCCAATTAACAAAGCATCACTATCACAGTCATAACGGATGCTTTGAACTTTTTGAATATGACCAGAAGTCCCTCCCTTATGCCATAACTCTTGCCGGGAACGACTCCAAAACCAAGTTTCTCTAGTTTCCAAAGTCTTTTGTAACGACTCCCGATTCATCCACGCCATCATCAACACTGTGCCATCTAAATAGTCCTGCACAATAGCCGCTACCAAACCCCGTTCATCGTAGCGAATTTTTTCAACGGGAATAGCGTGACGCAATGAATCTGATTCGGTAGAAAACATACCAACTTACTTGACTCTAACAACAATGATTAATGGATTCACGATACCATTCTCAATATGACAGCTGGTATGTTTTATAAAAATGAAAATTTATTATTTAGCCTGAAACAACAACATTTCTGTCCATTGCAGACTGCATTTTAACCGCACTTAACGCAACTTGATGAGCTTTTGATGCTTCACCATACCAATGGAGAGCCGAGTTAAAAGCAGCACGGTAAAGCTCCTGGTATGCCTCAGATAACCGATTCCGGATTTCTAAAGGCAAGTCATCATTGGACTTGTACAACATGGTTGTTATTTTCCTGGTTCAGCTATTTCTATAGGATAGAAATTATGCACAGTTTTTAACCCTATCCTAAGATAGAGCTTTTTTTGTTCCTCACTTTTAGGAGACAGCCTTGGTAAACACCACAATTAAAACCACAAAATCACAAGAAATTTTCGCCGCCGCCCAAAACCTCATGCCAGGAGGAGTCAGTTCTCCTGTCAGAGCATTTAAATCTGTAGGTGGACAACCCATAGTTTTTGATCGTGTCAAAGGAGCATACTTCTGGGATGTTGATGGCAACCAATACATAGACTATGTGGGTACTTGGGGGCCAGCAATTTGCGGTCATGCTCATCCAGAAGTTATCTCAGCACTCCATGAAGCTTTAGAAAAAGGCACTAGTTTTGGAGCGCCTTCAGTTCTAGAAAATGTCCTCGCAGAGATGGTCATTGATGCTGTTCCTAGCATCGAAATGGTCAGATTTGTGAACTCTGGGACAGAAGCTTGTATGGCAGTTTTACGGCTGATGCGGGCTTTTACTAATCGTGAGAAAATCATCAAATTTGAAGGTTGCTACCACGGACACGCTGATATGTTCTTGGTAAAAGCTGGTTCAGGTGTGGCGACACTTGGTTTACCAGACTCCCCAGGAGTACCAAAATCAGCAACTAGCAGTACCCTAACGGCTCCTTTCAATGACTTGGAAGCAGTCAAAGCCTTATTTGAAGAAAACCGCGACCAAATTGCTGGTGTAATTCTAGAGCCAGTTGTTGGTAACGCTGGGTTTATTCCTCCTGATGCTGGCTTTTTAGAAGGACTCAGGGAACTCACCCAAGAAAATGGGGCTTTATTAGTATTTGATGAAGTCATGACAGGCTTCCGTATTGCATACGGTGGCGCTCAAGAGAAATTTGGCATTACTCCCGATTTGACAACACTAGGTAAAGTCATTGGTGGTGGTTTGCCAGTAGGAGCCTATGGAGGACGGCGAGAGATTATGTCCATGATTGCTCCCGCAGGCCCTGTGTATCAAGCTGGAACTCTGTCCGGGAATCCTTTGGCAATGACAGCAGGCATTAAAACCCTGGAATTGCTCCAAAAACCTGGAACTTATGAGTATCTTGACCGAATTACTCAAAAGCTATCAAACGGTTTACTGCAAATTGCCCAAGAAACTGGTCATGGAGCTTGCGGTGGTTACATTAGTGCCATGTTTGGCTTATTTTTCACCTCTGGGCCTGTTCATAACTACGAAGATGCTAAAAAGTCAGATACCTCAAAATTTGGACGTTTTCATCGCGGTATGTTAGAACGTGGTGTTTATTTAGCACCTTCTCAGTTTGAAGCTGGGTTTACGTCTTTGGCTCATACTGAAGAAGATATTGAGCAGACTCTAGCTGTTGCACGGGAAGTATTGTCTAATCTGTAAATGCTGAGTGCTGAGTTACCGAAGTTTGCTCAACGGGGGGAACCCCCGCACGCAACTTCTCGCTGAGTGCTGAGGAGCCACTGCGTTGCTTTGGTTCCCAAAGTTGAAGCAAGTGGTGTTGCTAAATACTAACTTGCAAAGCAATTGCAAACATTAGTGCCGTAGGCGCTTTCTCAACTCAGCACTCAGCACTTTCAACTCAGCACTACTTAAGTAACTGTAAAAATACGTAGAATTTTTAGCTGAAAATAACTTATTACACAAATAGCTTGATAACTACTGACGATCGCGCCTCACATCAGCTATCTTGTTGTGATGATCGCTTAGATAAACCAGTCAAACTTTAGGAACTCTTCAAAGGATTTCCAGCATAAATTACCTGCCAAGAGTTGATTTTGGTTTAAATAATTAAACTAGAGCGTAATGCTCCCAGCCATTCTTCGCGCAGCGAGTTGACAGTGCATGAGCTACTGCTTAAATCCAACCTGTCCCAATCCAGAAAATGTAGTGTATAGCCAAAGGTGTCAGTCGTGTGGCTCGCGCCTACTGCTGCGCGATCGCTATCGGGTGAGTAAACCGTTAGGTCAAGGTGGCTTTGGAGCAACCTTCTTAGCTCAGGATGAAGCTTTACCAGGAGAGCCGAGTTGTGTCATCAAGCAATTACGTCCTTCAGGCAATGCACCACACGTTTTGCAAATGGCGCGAGAACTATTTGAGCGAGAAGCTAGAACTCTAGGTAAAATCGGCAACCATCCTCAAGTCCCTAGACTACTCGACTATTTTGAAGAACAGGAACAATTCTATCTAGTCCAAAAATATATTAGCGGTGCAACCTTACAGCAGGAAATCAAAGCTAATGGAGTTTTGAGCGAAGCAGGCGTTAAGCAATTTTTGAGCGAAATTTTACCTTTACTGCAATACATCCACGAGCAGAAGGTAATTCACCGTGATATCAAACCAGCCAACTTAATTCGCCGTAGTCAAGATGCCAGAATGGTCTTGATTGACTTTGGTGCTGTCAAAAACCAAGTTACTCAAGCTGCACCTAATCAATCAGGACAGACCGCCTTAACTGCCTATGCAATTGGTACTCCTGGTTTTGCACCCCCAGAACAAATGGCGATGCGTCCAGTTTACGCGAGTGATATCTACGCTTTAGGAGTCACCTGTATTTATTTACTCACTAGCAAAACTCCTAAAGATTTAGATTACAATCCCACAACAGGTGAAATGATGTGGGAACAGTTGGTGCATGTGAGTGATCACTTGACTGGTGTATTGCGAAAAATGTTAGATGTTTCTGTTCGCAATCGTTACCAATCAGCAGCAGACGTTCTCAGAGCCTTAGAGATGGAGCCTTACTTAGATAGTTTGGCTAAAAGCTTGCTAGTAAAATCTGACACCAATACTAAAGAAAAAACATCGCAACTTGGAGACAACTCTGCTATTTTATGCAGCAATCCTTCTGCTGTAGGAGCTACAGCTACAGGAGTAGCACAGGTAGCAGCAGCCATTCGGGCTAGACGAGCTAAAATTGCCGAGGCCGCTGGTGCAGATGCCGGTGGAATACGACCAGCAGCTATGGGTAAACCAGGAATGTTGCCTAACAGCAATAGCAATAGTGCGAATACTCAACAATCCAAAGCTGGACGTAGATTAGACAGTCAAACTTTATTAACAGCCTATCTCAAGGGAAGAAGAGATTTTGCCTTACATAATTTAAACTTCCTGAATCTCCAAGGTAGTGAATTGTCAGAAACCAATTTCCATTCGGCTCAACTGCAAAGCACTAATCTCCAAGGAGCAAATCTTCACAATAGCGATTTTGGTAGGGCTAGTCTCACTCGCGCCAATCTCAGAGATGCTAATTTAAGCAAAGCTTATTTCAATCATGCTGACTTGGAAGGAGCAGACCTGCGGGGAGCAGATCTTAGTTATGCTCATTTGAGCAATGCTAATCTTCGAGGTGCTAATTTGTGTGGCGCTAATCTAACTGGAGCCAAAATTTTAGATGAGCAACTAGCACTAGCAAAAACTAATTGGATGACAGTACGTCCCAATGGTAAACGTGGCTTACTGTAATTCAATAGTGAAAAATTGCAGATCTTTACTAATTTTAAAAAGTAAGTATTAGACTCTAATAGTTTGGATTAATTAAGAGCAAAATTAAGTAGTAATACTCTCTACTTAATTTTGCTCTTCGTATTCACTCCGAAATTTATGCTGTAAATTTAATCTTTCTAATATTACTTAAGAAATGCTTAAATTATTCTTAATGATTAGCATCTGTTAAAATTAGACTACAGTAATTTACAATATAAAACAAAGTTACATAATATTTTTTTTAAATTCAAGTTTTACGATATTCATAACTAAGTACCAAAATTTAAGTAGGAATTCTTAGTAAAAATCGTCAAACTTAATTCTATTGAGTTGCGAAATTTTTAAAATAGCAACAAAGACTAAACAGGCAATTGTTCCTGATTGTAGGCTGAGAAAAAAGTTCATGATCAACATCAGCAAATCATATCTATTTACACTAAAAAATTCAGCCAAAATTGCTGAGTTCCAGAATAAGGAAATAGAGCGGAAGTTAAGCTTATATCAAGTATTTGTCAAATTGTACGAACACCATAGTGGACTTCTAGAAGATATTCTTCAGATGGAAGACCTATCATTGTCTGGTATGACAGGTTTAAACTCCAGTTATGTGCAAGGTGTAGTGAATGATGGCAAGGTTTACTTAGTCACTAACTTGGGCGATAATCAAACCCAAACTTTACTACAAGCACAACAAATTTGGACAATCGGACGTGATCGCCATTGTGGGATATGTATAGGTGATAAATATCTGTCTCGTCGCCATGCTGCCATCCAATATATAGATCAAGATGATGAACCAGGTTTTTACTTAGTGGATTTTAAAAGTACTAATGGTTCCTTTGTAAATGGTGAACGTGTCTATCAGCGAATTAGACTCAAAGAAGGCGATCGCGTTCGCATCGGTAATCTTACTTTTAATTTTTTCTACAACAATAACCGACGCATTTTACCAACAGTAGCAATGGAATTACTAATGCAGCTTTCATCTCGCAAAGGCTGTAATATAGACGATACATTGAGTTATGTTGCTCCAGAGAAGTACTTACCTGAAATTACCGACAAAGCTGTTCCATTTACCAAAAATTTTGCATTAAACCCTCCAAATAGTCATGATGGTTTTAGTACAGAACAGAAATCAGATATTTTAGATAGATTTTTCAACCAAATTACGCCTTCGCCAATATGAAAAAACAGTGAACAGTTATTATTTGTCACTGTTCACTGTTCATTAAGCTAAAACGCATCTAATATTACATAACTTCTGTACAGTTAGTCCTGAGTAATTAGTATTGACAAAGGATTAATGACAGCTTCAAGCAGAGTATGTGCAATTGAAACGCACACCATCTGACTTATTCTTCTTCTTCGTATTCTTCTTCCTCATCTTCACTGACTTTAGCTACAGAATTGGCAGAAACAACAGCACCCATATCAAGTTTCTGACGCACTTGCTGTTTAATTTGTTCAACGAATTCCGGCTTTTCTTCTAAGTATTTAATAGCGTTATCTCTACCTTGAGAAATGTTGTCACCGTTATAGCTATACCAAGCACCCTTGCGAGTTAAAACCCCTGTTTCTTCAGCTATATCGACTAAACAACCTAAAATTGATACTCCCTTACCAAAAATAATGTCAAATTCCGCCACTCTAAAAGGAGGTGCTACTTTGTTTTTAGCTACTTTTACCTTAACGCGGTTGCCAAATTCTTCTGTACCTTTTTTCAAAGTTTGAATGCGGCGAATATCTAAGCGCACAGAAGCGTAAAACTTTAAGGCGTTACCACCAGTAGTGGTTTCTGGACTACCGTAGGTAATGCCAATTTTTTGCCGCAGCTGGTTGATGAAAATTACTGTACAACCAGATTTACCAATATTACCAGTAATTTTACGCAGAGCTTGGCTCATCAAACGTGCTTGTAAACCCACATGAGCGTCTCCCATATCGCCTTCAATTTCAGCGCGGGGAACTAATGCTGCTACTGAGTCGATAACTACAATGTCAACAGCAGATGAACGCACTAGTTGATCAACAATTTCTAAAGCAGCTTCCCCTGTATCTGGTTGGGAAACCAGCAAATTTTCGATATCTACACCCAAAGCTGCCGCATAAGTAGGATCTAAGGCGTGTTCAGCATCCACAAAAGCAGCAATACCACCTAATCTTTGAACTTCAGCGAGGGCGTGTAGTGCGACTGTCGTTTTACCAGAACTTTCTGGGCCATAAATCTCAATTACCCGCCCTTTGGGTAAACCACCACCTAGTGCTAAATCTAAGGTGAGCGCTCCAGTGGAAATTGTCTCCACCCGCATCCGGGTTGCATCGCCCAGGCGCATAATAGCTCCTTTACCAAAGCTGCGCTCAATCTGGTTGAGTACCATATTCAGGGCTTTTTGCTTGCCGGAATTATCAGTGTTGATAGCCATTACTGCCTCTATCTATTATATATGGATTTATGGAGTGTTAGGGTTGGAGGTGAAGTAGAACAGATATACTATTTTAGCCAGAAAATGCGGAAATAGGATTTCTTAGAGAAATAAACGTGACAACATCGTAACGCGATCGCTACTAGATGTGACTAGTACAAAATAACCTTAGTAGGGTTTTGGTTGCTAGTTATCCCAAACACCTCCGTACCAATATAAATATATGGTTCTATCAAAACCCGGTTATACAGAGATTTTTATTAAAAAGCTAAACTACAGAATCAAGTTTGTTGCTGTGCTATCTTTCTCACAGTATCAAGATTAATTTGTAACTGTTCAGCTATTTCTTCCACCGTGATTCCCGCTTTCAGTAGCAGTGGTACAGCAGATAGCTTACCTTCTTCCCGACCTTCTTCAAGTGCTTCTTGATAAACTCTAGTTTGTTTGAGGGCGTTCAATTTCAGCATATTTTCCACCTCTTCGCGGCTTAAATGAGGAAACTTATAAACTATAATTGTCTCGATTAAATCGATTATTGCTTGACTAGATAAAGGGTTGGCGATTTCTTGCCTAGTTTGCTTGATTTCTACGGAACGAAATTGATAATCTTGATTATCACTAATAGAGCGCCCAAGCAACTCAAAGAAAATATTGGGAAACTCGGCAAATAATTGGTAGAAAATACTATCGGTCTTCACTCTGGCTATATGGAGATAAAAAAAGACGTTATGTTGAGTTTAAGTGCAGAGTGGGTTGAAGCAAAATGAATTTCGAGTTTCCTGATACTGCCCTCTCCGTAGCAGGTATCACCAACTACATTCAATCTTTATTAGAAGAAGATGAAATACTGCGGCAAGTTTGGGTAACAGGGGAAGTATCCAGCGCGAATCACCATCGGAGTGGGTTATTTTTTACACTTCAAGATCCAGATGGAACAGCAGGGATTAAGTGTGTCGCCTGGAATAGCCAAGTAGCAAAACTAGTACAAATTCCTGCGGTTGGCGAACAAATAATTATTTTGGGTAGTATCCGTCTGTATCCGCAAAGAGGAGAGTACCAGTTAACAATTTGGCAAGCTTTACCTGCGGGTGTGGGTTTACAAGCACTGCGTTATCAACAATTACGTAACCGTTTGCTGTCAGAAGGGTTGTTTGACGAGGAAAGAAAGCAGCCGCTTCCACCCCATCCCCAAACGATCGCAGTTGTGACTTCACCCACTGCTGCGGCTTGGGGTGATATTCAAAAAACCCTCAAACACAGATACCCAGGTTTACAAGTATTATTTTCGCCAGCAACAGTACAGGGAGAACAAGCGCCAGAATCGATAGTTAAAGCGATCGCCAGAGTCGAAAGAGATGGTCGTGCTGAGGTGCTAATTTTATCGCGGGGTGGTGGTGCGGTTGAGGAATTAGCTTGCTTTAACGATGAGCGTGTTGTCAGGGCTGTAGCCGAGTGTTGTATCCCGGTAATTACTGGGATTGGTCATCAACGAGATGAATCCTTGGTAGATTTAGTTGCTGATGTCTGCGTACATACACCGACCGCAGCCGCAGAATTGGTTGTGCCTGCGTTGTCAGAGTTGTATGCTCAACATCAGCAGCGAATTGATGCTTTATATGATGCGGTATATGAGGTGAGGACATCTGCTGAAAATCAACTGCAAACATTACGTAATCGCTTGCAAAGGTTAGGGTTAGATAGGCAAGTCAAACAAGAAATGCAAAAGTTACAGTGGAAGCGTCAGCAACTTTTGCAAATCACCAGCAGGCGATCGCAACAAGCCACACAGCACTTAGAAATGTTACGGCAAAAGTTAGCCACCCTCGACCCAAAAGCCGTGTTAAATAGGGGTTATGCGGTGGTACGTCAAGAAAATGGGGCGATCGCGCGAACTGCAACAGAGTTAACCTTCGGGCAAGAATTGTTGATTCAGTTGGGTCAGGGAGAAGTTAAAGTGAAAGTTACGGAAGTGACTACAAAAACCCAAAAAGATTGATGGTTAAACGCAAAAGTTCCTCGGATTCTGAAGCGATCGCCAGTGTAAATTACGAGGCGAAGGTAGCGGAAATTGAGAAAATTATCGCTCGGATTGAAGCGGGTGAATTAGGATTAGAAGAAGTATTTGAGCAGTTTGCTACTGCTGTTGAGCATATACGTCAATGTGAAAGCTTCTTGCAACAGCGACAACAGCAAGTAGATTTACTGATTGAAACCCTGAATGATGAGTAGTTTTAGCAAAGTTTATCAATACACAAAGTGAACAACAAGATCCCCGACTTCTTTAAGAAGTCGGGGATCTGAACTTTTCAGGCGCTATTCCTAAACTTATACCAATTTGAAAAATGATTGCGACACATTGATTGCTGAAAAGCTCATCTTTAAGCAATTCCCCAATCCAAAATCCAAAATCTAAAATCCAAAATGGTATTACCGCTATAGATGACTGATTTTTAACCTGAAGCATAATTCTCCCGTTAGTAATAATACACAAGAGCAAAAATCTGGTAGAGTAACTCGGACACGTAAGCTGAAAATCCGTTTCCGCCGAATTTTCAGGTGTTTAGGTAACTACTAACTGGGAAAAAATCATGAAACCTTTTCTCTTTGTCACTGACTTGGATCACACCCTCGTAGGTAATGACGAAGCTTTAGTAGAACTAAATCAAATACTGAGTCAACATCGCCAAGAGTACGGCACAAAAATAGCTTATGCTACGGGGCGATCGCCTGTGCTTTACCGCGAATTGCAAGTTGAAAAAAATCTCATCGAGCCAGATGCGCTTGTCTGTTCTGTTGGGACAGAAATTTATCTTAATAACAGCGACAGCCCAGATGCAGATTGGTCAGATATCCTCTCGCCTGGATGGAACCGCGAATTGGTATTTTCAGTAGCTAAGTCTTTTCCAGAATTATCACCACAACCGGATTCTGAACAACGCCCATTTAAGGTAAGTTTTTTTGTTAAACAAGAATTTGCAGATAAAATTTTACCACAGATTGAGACAAAACTACAAAAGTATGCTTTAAATATAAAGTTAATCTATAGCAGCGGTATTGACCTCGACATTGTGCCGCGCTCAAGCGATAAAGGTCAGGCAATGCAGTTTCTCCGGCAAAAATGGCAATTTGCAGCAGAACAAACAGTTGTCTGCGGTGATTCAGGTAATGATATTGCTTTGTTCGCTGTGGGCAATGAACGGGGAATCATAGTCGGTAATGCCAGATCAGAGTTACTCCAATGGCATTCTGAGTATCCTGCTGACTATCGATACTTAGCACAAGGTTCTTGTGCTGGGGGAATTTTAGAAGGTTTGCAATATTTTGGATTCTTATGATTAGCTATCTCAAAGGTATTATTGCTGGCGTTCAGACAAATAACGGTAATCGCGTCATTCTGACTCTGGAAGTCAATGGCATAGGTTACGATTTGCAAGTTCCGCAACGATTGGCACAGCAGTTGCCAGAATCGGGAGGGGTGGCGCAAATTTTCACCCATTACCAAGTTCGGGAAGAAGTGCCTTTACTCTACGGCTTTGCTTCACCAGCAGAACGGGACTTATTTCGTCACTTGTTAACAGTTAGCGGTATTGGCGCAGCATTAGCGATCGCCCTCTTAGACACTTTAGAATTACCAGATTTAGTCCAAGCGATTATCGCTGGCAACACCCAAATCTTAATTCAAGCCCCTGGAGTGGGCAAAAAAACCGCAGAACGTATCTGTTTGGAACTCAAAAGCAAGTTGATTGAGTGGCGTAAATCAGCAGGGTTCTTTGTCGCTACAGGCGGCCCAGCACCAGGAATTTTGGAAGAAGTGCAAATGACTTTATTTGCTTTGGGTTATACAGCCCACGAAGTCAGCCACGCCTTACACGTCGTCAGCGAAGACATTGGACTACCAAAAGATGCCTATGTGGAAGATTGGATTAAACAAGCGATCGCCCACCTCAGCAGCGAACAAGTTCAATAGAGGCGAGTATTTTTACCCAACAACTATTGACTATTGACTATTGACCGTTGACTAATTATCAAAGAATTTAAAAACGTCCACAACTGCAAATCGGTAAAATCTGGAATTGCCATAAATGCGCCGACTGTTTGCAGAATTTGTGGATCGTGAGTGGAGGCGATGCCAATGGTAGGAATACCAGCCGCAACGGCTGCACGAATACCAGAGGGAGAGTCTTCTAGGGCGATCGCATTCTCTGCGTTAATCTTTAATTTGTTTAAAGCAACTTGATACGGTACCGGATCAGGTTTACCTGCGGTGCAATCCTCTGCCAAAATTACTGTATGAAAAGCTTCTTTAATCCCTAAAACTTCAAGCACAAATTCTACATTCAACCGAGGTGCATTGGTGACTAATGCACGTTTTAACTGATGTGTCTCTGTCCAGGCTAGGAGTTCAGCAAATCCACTCAACGGTTGCAGATGGGAAGCTAATTCACGAAACAATGCTTCTTTATCGTCAGCAAATTTCTGCCCTTCTGCTGATGATAATTGCGGCAAAATATCTTTGACAATTTCTGGATTCAAGCGTCCACTAATCCGAGATTTGTAGAATTTTTCATCTATTTCAATGTTGTAGTCTGCCAACATTTGCTGCCAAGCTTGGTAATGTATCGGATCAGTATTGACAATGGTGCCATCCAAGTCAAAGAGAACTGCTGCCAGCATAATTTTTTAAGTGTAAATAAATATTAACTTTCTTTACACAGTTTACCTGAAAAGTGTGAAGTATGAAAACAAGAAGTTCATATAATTAAGTAGGGTGACGCACTGCTGAAAGGATGTTTTAACAGTTATCTTGTTGGTAGGTGGTAGTACGTTAAGGCAAATTTCTACTTTGTGTGACGCTCAAATCCTCACATTGCCGTAACACACCCTACTGGACTTCACACTTCACACTTCAGACTTCACAATGGTTGCTGCCAAAAATTTTTTTCGTGTTGATGATTTACAAGTGCAAGTTTACAATTCTGAAGCAGAAATGGCTGAGAATGTTGCACAAATTACCAGAAAATATTTAAAGGATATCTTAGAAAAACAGGGTAAAGCTGCTGTTTTATTAGCCACAGGGAATTCCCAACTAAAATTTCTAGATGCGTTAATACAGTTGGGTGGTGTAGATTGGTCAAAAATTACTTTATTTCATTTAGATGAATATTTAGGAATTACGGCTGATCATCCTGCGAGTTTCCGGCGTTATTTGCGAGAACGGGTAGAAAATAAACTGACTCCGCAGGAGTTTCATTATATAGAAGGTGATACATTAGAGCCTGTGGCTGAATGCGATCGCTACACTCAACTTTTGCAAGCACAGCCAATAGATTTATGTTGTTTAGGCGTAGGCGAAAATGGACACTTAGCTTTTAACGATCCATCGGTAGCGAATTTTCAAGATCCTTATAGTGTCAAGTTGGTAAAATTAGATCTAGTCAATCGCCAACAACAAGTAAATACAGGCTACTTCCCTAATATTGACAGTGTTCCACAGTATGCTTTTACTGTCACTCTGCCATTAATTTGTTCAGCTAATAAAATTATCTGTCTAGCACCAGAAAAACGTAAAGCTCAGGTAGTAAAACAGATGTTGCAACAGACAATCAGCACTGATTGTCCTGCATCGATTCTCCGTCATCAATCACAGGCTACGTTATTTTTAGATACAAATTCTGCTAGTTTATTGTAGAAAAAAGCTAGGAATCATATCTTTTTATTAAGCTAATCGTCATTTAAATTGCATCATTTTCATGGTAATAAAAGCTGCAAACCCTCTCCCTTGCTCCCTTGCGGTCTCAATGTGCAAACTAAATGCTTAACAGCTTACCACTCCTCACTTGCTAATTTAATCCTAGATAAACAAGCCTCAAGATAAGGACAATCTTCACACTTCAGTTCTTTCCCTGGATTAGCACATCCACAAGGTGGACTAATGAAGCATTCACTAAGTTTGTTAGATATTGAATTAGGTTTAAATATTATCTCCACAGCAGCTTCTTGGAGACATAAAATCACATCTTTTACCATAATTTTTCACCTTTATTATCTAGTTAAACCAATTAATAAATTTGCCCCTGGTAAAAAATTTATACTGAATTCTATTTAATAAGTTTCAATATAATTTCTCACATATCAATGGCAGTTTCATACTACAGACCACCTTACCCAAGCTGAAACTTGATCCTCGAATACAAACTCTCGTCTCTGAGAATTAGCAGTCTCAGCTACTAGCACTTTCAAAGTTACGGTTTCCATATTATGGTTCATAATTTGCTGTCCGTAACCAATCACTTTTCCTAGATGACCTGTTTGTTGATTCAGCACATAATCACCAATGGTGAACATAGTGGCACATTCAAGGTCTATAAATAAATTATTTTTTATAAATTCTCTCTGAACAATTAAATAAAAACCTCATTCTTACAGCATGATTTAATTTATGCTACCTAAATATATTTTCTGACTATAGATAGATGTCATCCCATTTTGGATTTTAGATGGGGAATTGCTGTCTGTGTCTAGGTTCTACCAATCATTTCTTCAATTGATATCAGCAAGTAAAGTAAAAATTTGTTTTAGATAAATTTTGAACAATAGGAAAAAAACCCAATTTTTTGGCTGAATTTATGCCTAAATCGGGTTTATGTGTTTTGGTATTAAAGATTCATCCTCATCTGTTAAAAGCTAACTCTTTTTTTTGTTTCATGATAGTTAAATACTCACTACGAGTTCCATCTACACGGTAGTGGTCGCAGATACGACAGAGTTTGATAAGATCCAATCGACTAAATACTTTTTGGCGTTCAATTCCGTTATCGTTTCGCCAGCGCCAAAAAGTTGTACGGTCAATACGGCGATCGCTCTCAGGCCATCTTCTGCGAGATAAAAAATCTACCAGTTCTGCTTCGTAAAATAAGTAACCCTTCGGTAACTTCAAGAGTTCTGCTCTTAAATCATTTAGCGGGATGAGTGGATCTAGCTCAGATAGTCTCATACCAGCAAGCCCTTATAGTTTCTTGTAAGTTCGATTACACAGAACGCCTCTACAACACGGTTTTATCACTTTCTCTTGAGTTAAAATACTGTTAAGTTAAGCCTGAATAGAGTAATCAGAAGTAGGACGAACTTATAGTTATATATTTTTCTCCCTACCACTTTTTCTACCCGCTTTTCTCAACAAACAGTACAAATTTTCGTGATTTAATCAAACACAATAAACTGATTGATATTTAATTGCAACCCTTATGCAACAAATTGCATCCTACAAAAACTACTATTTTTGATTTGCAGGTATTTTAAATAACTAAAAATATACTTTTGGATAGATGTAAAATTAATATTAAATAAATATGTAAGCGATCGCCATTTATCTACAGAATTAGTATAGGCGATCGCCAAACTTATACTACATTGACCCAAAAATCCGCTGTGTCAACTTTTCCATTGCGCTGAAACTGCATCCAAAGTTTATAAGTTCCCGGTTGGGGAAAGCTGGTGACAAATTGTATTTGTCCATCAGCGCTATTTTTGAGAGCATGGGCATGAATATAATCGGAGACTGCTAGAGGTGATGAGCTTTTTACAATCACTAAATGCCCTCTTTCACCTAAATAAGGTTGTAGATCCTTAATTGGCTGATTATTTGCTGCATCTTTAACATCAAAATTTAAGGTTACTTCTTTACCTGCTGAAATATTTTTATTAGCAAAGTTGAGATTAACTTTAGTATTAGATAAAACCTTGGTTTTTTCAAACTTTTCTAAATTTTTCGGTAGTGGAACTGAGCCGGGAATTTTGACCTGCATCAGTGAAACTGCCTCTTTTTGTCCAGATGGTTTATAGTCACTAAACAAGCTATAATCACCAGGACTAGAGAAATTAGCACTTACTTCAAAACGTCCATTACCTTTGTAAGTTGGATGAATGTGATCATAAGTAGCGAGATCATCTCTAACGACAATTAAGTGCATAAGTTTTTCTTGAAAAGTATCAAACTTGTCGATAGATTTGCCAGCAGTATCTTGAACATTAATGACTAAATTTACAGACTGATTCGGCACTATATTTTTTGGCTTAGTCAGTTTAGCTTGGGTAGTAATTTTTGTATTAACTTCATGACCAGTATGTTCCATTGAGTTTTCTTGATGATCACTCGACATATCATGCTGATGATCCGTATGTTGTGAATCCCTAGCAGATACCTGCGTTTCTCCAGATTTTGGTACTGATGAGCAACCAGGTGTGATCAATAAGCTAGTTAGTACAATAATTCCCGTCAAAAAACGCTTCATTTTGCTTTTATCCTCCAAATAAACCTAGCATTTCAATGAAAATATAGCGTAACTGCTTACAAGATGACTAACCAAGCTGAGGCATATTTGCATCTTTTAACCAAATACTAATAGCCATTTAAATTGACTAACCTAGATCAATTTTGGATAAATAATAGTTAGTCATTAACTTTACATGCAAAATCGTTATCATAATAAGTTATATTTATTATCAGAGAGACAGCCAATTTCAGAATATTTACGGTAACAAGCAACTCGTTTTTGAGATAACTTAATGTCAATCAATATTTATTACATTACTTAGTTTAAAAGTGCATTATTATGCAGTATGAAGGATATAGGTACTTTGTGGGTGTCTGTACATTGAGGAAGTAAAAAACTCTTTGCCAACCATGACACTCTAGTAAAGACTTTTACAATAAATAGGTTTTGAGGATGGCGTTTTTAGATAATTTTTTTTTCCTAACCAGTTTATTCCCCACGGACATTGCTATCTTTGGAAGCCAGGATTAGTCTGGCTGCATGTTGTTTCAGATACACTAATTGCAATAGCTTATTATTCAATACCATTCATACTGGTGTATTTCGTCAGCAAAAGAAAAGATGTGCCTTTCGGCTGGATATTTTTAATGTTTGGCGCATTTATCATCGCTTGCGGTACAACTCATGTGATGGATGTGTGGACACTGTGGTACCCCAGCTATTGGTTATCAGGATTGATTAAAGCAATCACAGCTTTAATTTCAGTAACTACCGCTGTACAACTTTTACCGTTGATCCCTCAAGCACTAGCTTTACCTAGCCATGCACAATTAGAAGCAGCAAACTCTCAACTAGCAACAGAAATTGCCGAACGTAAACGTACAGAAGACATACTCAGAGAAAGTGAAGAACGTTGGCAATTAGCTTTACGTGGTAATAATGATGGTATTTGGGATTGGAATATTAAAACAAATAAAGTTTTCTTCTCCTCTCGTTGGAAAGAAATGCTGGGTTATGCAGACAATGAGATTGAAAATAACCTTCAAGAAATCTGGATACGAGTCCACCCAGAGGATTTAGATTCTGTAGTAAAAGCAGTGCAAAATCACTTTGCCAAAGTTACGTCATTTTACGCGACGGAATTTCGAGTTCTGTGTAAAGACGGAACATATAAATGGATATTAGATCGGGGTCAAGCTTTGTGGGATGAAGCGGGTAATGTAGTCAGGATGGTAGGTTCTCATACTGATATTACTGAGCGCAAGCAAGCAGAAGAAACTTTGAGTGAAATACTCGCGCAACTAGAAATTAAAGTAGAAGAACGCACAGCCGAGTTAAAAAGAATCAACGAATCACTAGAGGCAGAAATCGCCAAACGTAGACAGATAGAAAAGGCATTACGAGATAGTGAAGAGCGATTTCGTACAGCATTTCATCAAGCAGCAGTTGGTATTGCACATGTAGGTTTAGATGGAAGATGGTTATTAGTTAATCAACGGCTGTGTGATATTGTTGGGTATACAGCCGAGGAATTAGAGTCACGCACTTTTCAAGAAATTACTCACCCCGATGATTTAACTACATCGTTGAAATATGTTGATGAAATATTAATAGGTAATATTCAAACCTATACAATCGAAAAGCGTTACTTTTGCAAAGATGGTTCTGTCGTCTGGATTAATCTGACTGTATCTTTAACACACAATATTGCCGGAGAGCCTAATTACTTTATTGCTGTCATTGAAGATATTAGCGATCGCAAACATTCTCAAGCGCAAATTCAAGCATCATTACTCGAAAAAGAAGTTTTACTGAAAGAAATTTACCACAGAGTCAAAAATAATTTACAGGTAATTTCTAGTCTGCTCAATTTGCAATCTGAGTATATTAAAGACAAACAAGATCTGGTCATTTTTCAACAAAGTCAGCAGCGCATTGCCTCAATGGCTTTGGTTCATGAAAAAATGTATCAATCGCCTGATTTAGCTCGGATTGATTTTGGGGAATATATTCAAGATTTAGTCACTAGTTTATTTAGTTCTTACGAAGTTTACGAAGGTGCAATCTCTTTAAGATTTAATGTTGATTGTCAGGTATTACTTGGCTTAGATTTAGCAATTCCCTGTGGTTTAATTATTCATGAACTGGTTTCTAACTCTTTAAAATATGGTTTTCCTAATGGTGGAGATGGAGAAATTTTTATTGGAATTTCAGAAAAAGTAGAACAGCAATTTACCATTACCGTAAGCGATAATGGTGTAGGTTTACCACCTAATTTTAATTTCAAAAATACAGCATCTTTAGGTTGGCAGTTGGTTGATGCTTTGACTCAACAAATAGCAGGAAATATTAATATTAAAATTAACCCTGGTGTAGAGTTTCAAATAACATTTCCATTAATATAAGTTAGGTAATCTATATTTAACATACTCAGACATCAGGAGGCAGAAAGAGGTTTTCATCTCATGGATTTTTTAACAAACTTATTTTTATCTTTGTTTGGTAATTACTTGTACAAAATACATACATGACAGACGCAAATATTTTAGTTGTCGAAGACGAATCTATTGTTGCTAAAGATTTACAAAATAGACTGAGAAAATTTGGTTATACAGTACCGGCTATTGCTTCTTCAGGACAAGAAGCAATTAATAAAGCTGTAGAAATTATCCCTGACTTAGTGCTAATGGATATAAGATTAAAGGGGCAAATGGATGGTATACAAGCTGCGGAGCAAATTCATAAATACTTAGATGTTCCCATAATTTATCTAACTGCTTATGCTGATGATAATACCCTAGAAAGAGCTAAAATTACCGAGCCATTTGGTTATTTGCTCAAGCCTTTTAAAGAAAGAGAACTACAAACTAATATTGAAATAGCTCTTACAAAACACAGACTAGAAAAGCAATTAAAAACCAATCAAAAATGGTTGTCTACCCTATTAAATAGTATTAGTGATGGAGTGATATCGAGTAATAGCAATCAACTAGTCACTTTTATGAATCCGGTGGCGGAAAAATTGACAGGATGGACACAATCAGCAGCAATTGAAAAAAATATATCAGAAATATTTAAAATTATTGATTTAACAACTCGTGAACCCTTAGAAAATCCACTAACAAAAGTTTTCCAATCAGGGGCGATCGCACCTCTCTCGACAATAACTTTACTGATTGCTCAAAATGGGAGCGAAACGCCAATTGAGCAGAGCGCCGCACCTATCAAAGATGACAAAGATAATATTACAGGCGCAGTGTTAGTGTTTCGGGATGTAAGTGAACGGCTACAAGCACTAGAAGCGCGACAAAAGCAAATGCAACAAGAACAACTTGTAGCTCAGTGGGAGCAGCTAAATCAACTCAAAAATGACTTTTTAAATTTAGTTTCCCATGAATTGCGATCGCCCCTGTGCCACATGAAAGGTATGATCCAAATGTTACAGATGTCCACAGCTGTTCAAGAACAGCATTACTTTTTGGACGTTCTGGAAGCAGAGTGCGATCGGGAAATGGAATTAATCAACGACTTATTAGAGTTACAACGCCTGGAAAATTCATCTAATCTCCTGCTGGCTCCTGATTTATTACTCTTCCAACAATGGCTACCTTGGTTAATCGAGCCATTTCAAATTCGCACTCAAGAACATCAACAAACCTTGCAGTTAAATCTTCCAGAAAATCTGCCTTCACTATTCTCCGACCGTACCTGCTTAGAACGCATCTTAGTGGAATTGCTCAATAATGCTTGTAAGTATACACCTAGTGGCGGTGTAATTATTTTGAGTGTCAGCCATGAAATTTCGGAATTTTCAGTCAAAATGCTGATTACCATTAGTAACTCAGCAGAAATCCCCATCACCGAATTACCCAAGATTTTTGAAAAATTCTACCGCATCCCTGATACAGACATTTGGAACCAAGGTGGTACAGGCTTAGGTTTAGCGATCGTCCAGAAATTAATAGCACAACTGCAAGGTAGCATTCAAGTCATCAGTAACCAGGGATGGACGACGTTTACTTTAACATTGCGTGATTTAGAACTGTCTTGAAAATTAAGAGTTGTGATATTACCTACTCACAACTCCTTTTCTCAACCTAGAAGACAAAATGTTAAACCGCCAAGACAAGACTATAGCCGCACTAGCTAAACCAATTGCTAACCCCCACCACAAACCGAGCGCTCCCAACCCAAACCAAATTTCTAAAGCGTAACCAGTTAATAAACCAACACACCAATAAGCAAAAACTCCAATCAACATTGGGATGCGAGTATCTTTTAGTCCGCGTAACGCTCCAGCTGCGGTGACTTGTATTCCATCAACAATTTGAAAAATCGCTGCTACCGCCAGTAATTTCATTGCCAAGGCTATCACATCTTGATTGTTGGGATTGTCAACATCCAGGTAAAGCGAAACCACCAATTTTGGAACTAGCCAAAATATCAATCCGGCGATCGCCATAGACAAAGCTCCCAAAGCAATTCCCACATATCCAGCCAGACGCACACCCTTCAAATTTTGCTCTCCGGCTAACTGTCCTACACGTACTGTAGTGGCGAAAGAAATGCCCAAAACCATCTGAAATGACATAGAAGCCGTTTGCAAAGCAATTTGATGGGCGGCCAGAGCCGTTGTCCCTAATTGTCCGATAATAAATGTGACAACAGTGAATAATCCCGCTTCTACGGCAATTAATCCGCTAATGGGTAAGCCAACCTGAAAAATATCCCAAAAAACGTGGCGATTTTGTTGCTGAAAACTGGAATTAGCTGAAAATTGAAAGATTTGGTAAACAGCAAAGCGACGTTGACTCAATATATAAATAGTCAAGGCAATAAACATACTCCATAGTGACAGAGTACTTGCCCAACCAATACCAGCTAATCCAAGGGCGGGTAATCCTAATTTGCCAAACATTAAAACATAGTTAGCTGTAATATTGAGTAACGTACCCAAGACCACAGTTACCATCACTAACTGCGGTTGTGAGAGGGCAGAAAGAAAGCTTTTCAGCACAGCAAAACCCAATCCAGGGATAAAACCCCAAGCGATCGCTCTTAAATAAGTTTGCGCTAATGCAGCGGTATCAGCATTTTGTCCCAACAGCATCAACAAAGTACTTCCATGCCAAAGTAAGACTGTAATCGGTATCCCTAACAGCAGAGATATCAATAACCCTTGTCGCACAATCTTACCAACTTCTTCCAGCTTTCCGGCTCCGTAGGCTTCCGCCGCCAAAGGACTGACAGCCGTAATCATCCCTGTAGTAATCATCAAAAAAAAGATAAAGATCGAAGCACCCAAACCTCCAGATGCGATCGTCTGACTTCCTAGCCAACCCATCATCACTGTATCTACAAAGCCAGTTGCTGATTGCGCTACTTGTGCTGCTGCTAACGGAACAGCTAACAGCAGACATTGTTTAACTTCAGAAATCAATCTGGAGCCACTGGTTTTGTCATTCATCATCAGATTTAAAAATTACGGGAGGATGGGAGAATTTGCCATTTCTGCTTTTGTAGGATACGGCAAAAATGAACCACCAACAGCAGTTTATGTTGTTGGTGGTTAAATTCACTCCTCTAAATGGTCGATTTCTTCTGGTTCATCTTCATAGGTATCGATTAGCTCTACCACTTCTTCTTCCTCGTCGTCTTCCTCATCTTCGTAATAGTTTTCTGCAAATACGTAAGGTTGTAATCGACCAGTACTAGCTAACCAATCAAGTAAAGATTGCTCTTGCTTGAGAGGAATTATTGGTGCTGGCTGATAACGGGGTTCTTCGTGGAGAGCAGGGTTAGACAGCTTAACCATTGTGTTTGACCCCCGACAAGCTCTCTGCATCCCAAGTTGCTTTCAGTAATTGCAACCCGGTATGATTAACAGTTTGCTGCGTGTAATTTCAAAAGCCTCTAACTTGTGGTAGATGTTCTTTTTTCCACAAGAATGATTTGGGGGATAAAAAATTGTGATGTGCGATCGCCTACATGATTTGATAACTCTTGATGGATGCAATGTAGACAAACTGATTTATCTGTCAGGTTCCTGTTCCCTGTTCCCTGTTCCCTCCCTAAACATAAACACAACAACCAAGCAAAGCCTGATTGTTGTGTAAGGGTGTGGCACTTACTGTTAAGCTCTGCTTAGGAAGTCAGAGCGTAGTTTTACTTGTAAAGTTCTGTCGCTAAACGCCAAGCCAGAAGGCCTGGAACTAGCGCCACAACTAGAGCAATATAAACTTGGGTATCTGAGATGGGCATGGTTGAAAATCTCCTAAGCTCAAATCAATATTGGACAGTTCGTTTACTACTTTTCCTTGTTTTGCTGATTTTGGGGAATATCTTGTTACAAGATGCAACAAAAGCCCTTGTCAGTCAGTAGTCTATAGTTATCTTTCATTATAAAAATTTATAAAAATATGGATTTGTATTTAGGGATTGATTATGGCACTTCTGGCGCACGCGGAGTGGTAATTGATGAGCAAGGCAAGATACAAACAGAAGTGCGCTATTCTGGGCAGAAGTTGGAGGCTCCACACTGGAAAAGTACCTTATGGAGCTTATTAGCCGAGATTCCTGAGCCATTGCGGCGAGAAATCAGAGCGATCGCTATCAATGGGACTTCCTCTACTGTTTTGCTGTGTGATGGGGCTGGTGAGCCTGTAGCTGCACCTTTACTTTACAACGATGGGCGGGGCGCAGTTGTACTGGAGCAATTAAAAAAAGTTGCACCACCAAACCATACAGTATTAAGTGCTACTTCAAGTCTTGCCAAACTTCTGTGGATGTCACAGCAGTCTTTTTTTTCAGAAGCTCGCTATTTTCTGCATCAAGCCGATTGGTTAGCCTTTCTCCTGCATGGAAAATTGGGTATTAGTGATTACCACAATGCTTTAAAGTTAGGCTATGACGTGGAAGCCTTGGAATATCCAGAATGGTTGGAAAAACTAGAAATACCGATTCAGTTACCAACAGTTTTAGCACCAGGAACGCCAATTAGAGAAATTCGCCCGGATATTGCATCTCAGTTCGGTTTACAAAAAGATTGCTTGGTATGTGCAGGAACAACTGATAGTATCGCCGCTTTTATTGCCAGTGGTGCAGAATCTCCAGGGGAAGCGGTGACATCTTTGGGTTCCACCTTGGTACTGAAATTATTAAGTCATACCCGTATAGAAGATGCCAGATATGGAATTTACAGTCATCGTTTTGGTGATTTGTGGTTGACTGGCGGTGCGTCTAATACTGGTGGTGCAGTGTTGCGAGAATTTTTTAACAATGCAGAGTTAGCAAGCTTGAGTCAGGAAATTGATCCAGCAACAGCCAGCAACTTAGATTATTATCCTTTGTTGAAAGCTGGCGATCGCTTTCCCATTAATGACCCTAATTTACCACCCAGACTCACACCACGCCCCGCAGCACCAAGGGAATTTTTACACGGTTTGCTAGAAAGTATGGCGCGGATAGAAGCACGGGGATATGAATTACTACAAAACTTGGGTGCAAATCAAGTAACACGAGTTTATACAGCAGGTGGTGGTGCAACAAACTCTACTTGGAATGCTATTCGTCAACGGCATTTAAAAGTACCTGTAGTTGCATCAGAAAACACCGAAGCCGCTTATGGGACAGCACTTTTAGCGAAAGCAAAAGCAAGCAACCACAAGAATGCAAAAAAGTTTACATAAAAAAAACCAGAATTCCTGTGTTTTTTCTGATTTTTTTGGGAATGCTAACGAAGAAGCAATTTCCAGCCTGAGAAATTGCTTGCTTAAGCAGTATCAAACTTTTATAGGATTTTTATGTCTAGACGTTTGCCCAAAGGCCGTAGCGCCAGTTCAGTTGCTTTAGAACCAGAAGTTGCGATCGCTCTTATCGGGCTATTTTCCGGCGCAGCTGATGGTGAAGGTATTAGCTACTCCGAAGAATACGCTTTGAGTGAAATGCTGGGCGAAATTGCTCAATTTGAAGATTATTCTGAAGACGACTTTGAAGAATTAGGCGAAACATTAGTCTCTCTGTTAGAAGAAGAAGATCCAGAAGACTTAATTGCCAAAGCGATTGAATCCTTGCCAAACAGAGGTTATCGTGAAGCCGCATACATCACCGCTATTTTGGTAGTAGGTATTGATGAAGAAGTACCCGATAGCGAACAAGATTATATTTCTGAGTTGCAAGAAGCTTTGAATATTTCCAACGAACGCGCTCAAGAACTTATAGATGAAGTATTTGGAGAAGACGAAGAAGAATGTGAAGATGACGAAGACGAAGACGAAGAATAATTTTTAAATATTACTAGGAGTGGGTTAGGCGATCGCTAACCCACCTAAAAAAATTCCACTCCCATCATCCGCAACCTTCAGGGTGCTTTCTACCTTTCGGCAAATTTCCACAACGTTAGAAATCTCACAACAATCCCCGATAACGAATAGAATCAATACCATTGCCCCAAATCGAACAGTCAGTTCGGGGATAGGCAATCAAGAGAAACGCTATTTCTATGATTGAGTAGTAGAGGGTTTAGTACGCTGCTGCTGATAAAAAGCAACAACTTTTCGGACATAAGCAGCAGTAAAGCCACTGTTACAACCTGTATAGTTACCAGTCATCCACCAACAAGCAACACCATTAACCGCCGCAGTTTCATTATTGTTAGCGGCGCGTAACTGTTTGTCTAACTCCCGACGTGTAATGCAAGAAATAACTTGGCGTGCAGTTACTGGATTATTTTCAAACTGTGTTGGTGTCAGTTCTTTTTTGAGGCAAAATTTCGACCAAGCTTTGACTGTACCAGGTTGAACTTGCCAATCACTATAAAGTCCATCGTTGACTTTACCCGTTTGGGGTGCAGCTTTTCGCAGCGCTTCTACCATTGCTGCAACTTGCGTATTAGAAACCGACTGTTGTGCTGGAACCGCTAATGCAGATACTCCAAGGCTAACACTGGCAAGTAATGTACTCATTAACAATCGCATCAACTTTTTCCTCATCACTCCAGACTTCAGTGTAAAACCAAGATGGACTATCCGACATCTTCCCAAACATCAGCATCAATAAGTTAAAGAAATGAAAACAATAAAACTTTTTTTGTCAAGCCTACTTGACCTTTTGTAACAATATTGTTAGATTTATTTATATAAGTTAACAAGCAAGGAAAAAAATTATGTATACCACAATTAACGAAGATGGCGTTCTAAATAACTATGCAACCGAACCTAAGATGTATTACGCCGAGTATCCAGCCATTTGGGAACAACGCCGTTACGTTATCCAAGGCGCAGTTGCAACTGCACTTGTAACAGCTTTAGTTTTATTTGGGTTTGTAGTTAGTTAAGATTTTGAGACTTCGGTATATCCCATCGACATTTAGACCTTCTCCTTTGACCCCGGTAAGTTTCGCCGGGGTTTTTGCTATTCACTGACAACAGTAGGGAAAATCCGACTCAAAGCCGCAAACTGCTGCCAACATAAATATAAAGCGCGGGGTACATGAAAACATCCCTTCCATTTACCGCCTTTGAGATTTAATAACACTTCTCCACGCCGATTAAGATAGCCAAACCACTCCCCATATTCGGGATCTGCAAAGTGCTTCCAGGCGTAATCGTGCATTTTTTCATACCATTCCCAGCAAGCTGCACGTTTTGTCAGGCGATAACCCATTGCTAATGCAACTAAAGACTCTAGATGTACCCACCACAACTTCTGATCCCATTCCAATTGTTGTGGTGGATGTCCATCTGCATCCATAAAGTAATACAAGCCGCCGTATTCTTCATCCCAAGCAAAATTTAAGATATTCAGTACTACGTCAACGGCTTGGTTAATTGTTTGAAGATCATTTTTCCGGCGGGCGATGTCCATAATAAACCACATTGCTTCAATACCATGACCGGGATTAATTAATCTGCCCTCAAAACAATTGATGTGAGAACCATCGGGGGCAACATTTTCATACATTAATCCCCTTTCTTGGTCGAGGAAATCACTCATCACTTCCTGAACGGTTGTGGCTAAAACACTCTCTAAAGTTTCACTGGGAAGTAACCATTCCATTTCGAGAGTCAAGTTAGCTAAAATCATCGGCACAGCCAAAGCTTTCATTGGTCTTGTACTGGGATAAGTTTTAGTATATTTACCTTTGGGATTATCTTGGCGACGTAATACATTGTTGTACGCTTGCATTGCCACATCTTGCGCCCATTCTTCACCAGAGGCTAAGGCATATTGGCTAAAAGCCATTGCGGCAAAGCAATCAGAAAAAATATTGTAAGGCTGTACTAGGGGTTGACCTTCACGAGTTAGGGCAAAATACCAATTTCCTTCCTCATCTCTGCCATGTTGGGCGAGAAACTTTGCACCATTCCTGGCAATGTTCAGCCAGTTTTCCCGTTTTTCTAATTGGTTACATAACATCGAAAAAGTCCAGACTTGGCGGTTTTGCAACCAAATAAATTTGTCGGTGTCGTAAACTTGGCCTTCACGATTTAAGCAGGTAAAGTAACCGCCTTGTTCCAAGTCTAAGGAGTGTTGTTCCCAAAATGGGAGTACATCATTCAGGAGTGCGTTTTTGTAAAGTTCCGCCAATGCTTTAAAGTCGTACTCCATACATTTCCGCCCTTGTATCAACACCAACAGGGTTAAATTATCTCACGCAGAGAGTTAGTAAATGTAAGTTTTCTCTGTTTGATAAGAATAGTATTTAAGCCGAATAACATCTTGTAATTGTTCAAGCAGTTTCTTTGGGCGTTGTTCCATCAGTGTTATGCAGAAAAATTCCGTTTAATACTCTAAATAAGGATGTTATGCGGAAAAATTCTAGATAACACCAAGGGATATATAGAAAAATTCCATATAATACTCCCGTGAAGGGTGGTTATACGGAAAATTTCGGTATAATACCCAAATAAGGTGGCAAAAAAGAAGTTTTCCGTATATTCAGACAGGATTTCGTTGTAATGCTTGATATATTAGGATTGAAAAAAGATTATACGGAAACTTGCAGTGTAATAAATTGTTAAACTGAACTAAAATCTCGTAAAGAATTTCTAGGAGTATTAATATTCAATCAAGTTTCTAGAGTTTAGCCCAAGACGTAGAAATCTGAGTTATGGCAAATTCATCTCCTACAAGTATTGCAAAGTCTCTAGTTTTTCCAGCGATTCTGAGTCTAATTGTCAGCGTAACTGGCGGCATCTTAGTTTTTCGTACAACTGATAAAAAAGCAGGTCTAAACTATAACGTTGACACGTCAGCAGTCTTTACGGGACAAACTAAAAATATTTCGATTATCAGCGTAATGATTAGCAACCCAGAACAGAAAGAAGTGGAAGATGTTCGGGTAGTTATTCCTGTAGAGAAATCGCAGCTAACTGAGTATAAGGTTGTAGGAATACAGTCTAGCTCTTACTCTCAATCTAGTGATGCAAAGCAAATTGAAATAAAGGTTCCATACTTAAATCCTAAGGAGTCATTTTCAATTCAGATTCTCCTTTCACCAAATTCACCTAACTTTAGCCTTAGTAGCGAAAGGGTTATAGTCCGCGGCAAAGGAGTTTCAACATCTCTCTCCTCCGTCAATCAAGATAATAAATTCTCCGAGGTTTTCTCATCAGTTGCTGCGGCACTTATATCGTTAATTATCTTATCAGTTCCCCGTTTTTTCCCTTCTCTTTTATACACGAGCAAACATTCTGATGATCAGCGGGATATAATGGCTTATATCTTAGGGGCTAATGGCTTTTACGAAGAAGCCAGCCATTTTCGGAATATTGAGAGAGACACTTCATATTGGGCATTATCTGACTACCTAGCTGAGAAGTGTATTGAGTCTGGAGATAAAGACAAGACTCAACGGGGTATTAAATGCTTAAGTGATCTGCTGTCCTATGCCAGTATGGAAGACACTTCTGAATTACTTATTCATTACAATTTATCTCGTTTATCTGCTATTGTTGGTGATTTAAAGTTAGCGAGAGATCATCTTGAATTAGCTCGGAAGGGAAGACATCGTGTTATTGAAATGAGGATATCTTTTGACAAAAATATATCTCAAATCCTTTGAACGATAGATACTTTTAATAGGCAGTGACCATTATCCAGTCTAACAATCCCGTTGCACACCGACCGTTGAGAGATTGTTGATGGGGTCAAGAGGTTATATGCGGCGGGTGAACGGGGTCGTTATACTGCTCAGTCCTTGGTGAAGATAGTTACCGCAAGGTTATCTGTTAGTATCAGCATCAGTTTCTCGTAGGTTCTGTGAGGCGGCTCCTGAAGGTTATTAACAGGGCATTTAGAATAGAAGCATCTGGTTCAAGTAAGCAATGCTTACTAAATACAATGCTTACACTGAAGGAAGAGGGAGATAAATGGCTTCCAAATTCAGTAGCGGATTTGGAAAATTATCTTAAACAATTCATGGTTCTAAGTAGAACGACTTAAAAAAACCAAA
>NZ_DF978427.1:298994-338512 GCF_002897135.1 Nostoc cycadae WK-1
TGTAAATTTTTCCACCGACTTACTTAATACCGGACTATGAAGAGAAAGAGTGCAGGGGACTGCGAAAGAATATTGCTTACTCACTTCAACATCTTGAATTTATACACCGCTGTGGCGAAGACTTAAATCTTACTTCCGTTCTTTGGACTCAAAACGCAAAGACCTTCATCATAGTAGCGTGTTCAATTATTGAAGCTCTGTTTTTTTATCTGCTTCGCGCACGATGTAAAGCTGCAACCACTTCATGGAAGTCCTATCGTAAGTTATCAGGGCAGGAGTTTGTAGATGCTGATGGGAAGAAGAGAAAAATTGATATGGAAATCTTTGAGAAAATTAAGCCAGAAATTTATGAAGAAATGACTTTTGATGCAATGTGCAAGCGCGTTGAATCAAAAAAGCTTGTTGCGTTAGGAAATGATGAGTTCTTTAAAAACCTGCCATATCTCCGTCAGCTTAGAAATCGTGTTCATGTCCACATTGTTGAAGACGACACCGATACAGACTATTTGAAAATCAACCGAAAGCAATACGATTTAGCAAGAAAAGTTCTCTTCACTTTACTGACTTCAGAGCTTTTTCCTGAAGTGAGGGAAGACCTATTTGATTACCTGAGAGTTGATGAGACTTTGCAGGTAACTGATGACGATTTGTGGTGAATAATTGATAAAATAGCGAACGCAGTATAACAATTCGGGTGCAGCGGATTGACACAAGCCGCTTCGGTGAGATGCAAAGGCCCTGGCAACCACTGACCCGAATCGTTAAATCATCACAAACCTATTTAATCCTGTACGTAGTCTTGTCCTGTCACCAATGCCAATTCTGTTCGCATAAACTCACGTCCCAAGTAAGCTGTATGATCCAGTCGGCGTTTAATAGCTGTAGCGATCGCCCTACCACACTTCATCAAACGTTAGATTTACTCAAAATCAAATCAGTATAATCAGTTGTACAATCTCTCCCATGTATGACGATACCTGCCGATTCCTTGCTGAACACTTCTCGGCCGACTTCGCCAGTTGGCTGCTAGGAAAGTCTGTCACGATGACAGAACTTAAACCCTCTGAACTCTCTCTCGATCCGATTCGCGCCGATGCCCTGATTTTGCTGGAATCAGACGAATCTGTTTTGCATATCGAGTTCCAAACGCTTCCCAAGAACAATATTCCCTTCCGTGTTTTGGATTACCGTGTGCGAATGTACCGCAAATATCCTACTAAACCGATGCGGCAAGTTGTGATTTATCTGAAGCAGACTAGCTCAGAGTTAGTTTATCAAACGAGTTTCACAATGGAACGCACACGCCATGAATTTGATGTCATTCGGTTGTGGGAACAACCTGCCTCACTCTTTTTGCAATATCCCGGATTATTGCCCTTTGCTACTCTGGGACAGACTGCCAATCCAGCAGAGACATTGCGCCAAGCAACTCAAATTGCCGATCAGATTGAAGACTCAACGATACAGGCAAATCTGATGGCGGCTTCAGCAATTCTGGCTGGGTTAAGATTAGAGCAAAACGTAATTTATAGTCTAGTGCGGAGAGACATCATGCAAGAATCTGTGATTTACCGTTCGATTCAGGAAGAAGCAGAGGCAAGAAAGCAAAGAGAAATTGCCAATAATTCTTTACGAGAAGGTTTTCCAGTTGAAGTTGTGGCTCGTATTACTGGATTATCGATCGCAGAAGTTCAACAACTTCAACAACAACTGAATGAGTCTCCACAAAATTAGCCTAATTGCGTGGCGATCGCAGCATAATAAATCAGTGGAAGCGCACTGACAAAGAAAAGTTCAGGACTTACATAACCATAACTTCCCAGTTAATTTAACGCATGGGTGCGGTGGGCGTTTTCATGAGTAAAACTTCTTTGGTATCCATAACGGTACGGACGTTATAGTTTTTCACTAATTCACGATACACATTCATTGTTTCTTCATGCACTCGTACAGCTTTGAACCGTTCTAAATTTTGTTTGGCGCGGTTTTTCCAATACTGAAGTTGTACAGAATCACCAAGTAATTGCGTTAAAACATTGGCTAAAGATTGACTATCTTTTGGTGGTACAAGAATGCCAGCTTGGCGATTATCTAATGTTTCGGGAATGCCGTCTACATCACTGGCAACAATGGCACAACCCGCTTCTCGCGCTTCTGTTAGCACTAAACCAAAAGATTCGCAGTAGGAAGCCAGGACAAAGATGTCAGTTGCCAGCATATAACGTTGGGGTTCTGGCTGAAAACCCTCAAAGTGAATGCGTTGACGCAGTTTGGCGCAGGGGATATTGTCTACTATTGCTTCAAATATAAAACGGTCTGGGCCGTTTCCTACTAAATATAAGTGTGCTTCGGGAAATTTGGGGGCAATTTTTGTAAATGCTGCGATTAACTCTGCAATGCCTTTACGAGTATACATCCCGGCAACAGTGGTAATGGCTGGGGAATGTAAGGGTAAAGGTTGGTAATCTTGAATGTTGGGATGACGAGGACTACCTAATGTACCGTTGGAAACTACGCGTAATTTATTTTCAGGTATACCACGCTTTACCATTGAATCGGATACTGCTTGGCTAACGGCGATGACTCGATCTGCCAATCCCATTAAGACAGCACTACGTTGAAATTCGTTGTGAACGGTAGATACTAAATGATACTGGTATGCTTGGCGGAGAATACCTGCCAGGACGACACCTGTCATCATGTGTGCATGGACAATATCTGGTTGAAACTGCTGGACAATCTCGCTAAAACGCCAAGCAGCTTTGAGGAGATTGAGTGGTTGTCTAGATTGATCTAATTGGCAGTGTTTGATGTTATGTCGTGCTAGTAATGTTTCAAATTCGCCACCCGCAGAAGCTACAGCCACATCATGACCATCTTGAGATTGCAAACAAGCTAAGTCTACTGCTACGTTAACGATGCCATTACCAATTTTTTCGACATGATTTGTAATATGTAATATTCTCATAATAATTTTTCTCTACAGATGTCATTCATTTTTGATGATGGATTTTGCTACACTCTGCTAAATTGATAAATTTGACAGAATATGTTGTCAATTAATAGGCTGACATAATAATTAAGATTCAACTTTAAAAAATATTTCATAAGCACCCAAGAAGCGATTGACGAAACCATGAGGTAGACTGGCAAGTTGAGAAGTATAGGCAGCAATCGCCTGATTTTTTTTCTGCTGCACTGAGGTAATTGAAAAACTGTAAGCGGCGGCTATATCTGATAATTTGAGCATAATAAATAATGGCGATCGCCAAAATAACCAAATAGGATATTGCAGCAGGTCAACTTTAATGTTTGCTTGCTGAATTGCGGCTTTCACCAGATGAAATGTCGCTTCATGATCACGGTGACAGTCCTTTCTGTGGGGTACATAAACTTCCTCTGGTTGATGATGTTGGAGAAGTTCAGATATTTGGGCGATTGCCTCTTGTTTTTCTGCGAGATTTAACTCTTGTAAGCCTCCATCTACTTGATCTAAAAAGTGAATTGCTGATGTCTCAACACCCAAAACATTTAATGCTTTAATTGCCTCTTGTCTGCGAGTTTGAATAATTTTCTTTCTCGATTCTGTATCTATATTTCCTGAACCTTGACCATTGGTAATAAACACCACTATTACTGGAATACCCTGCTCACATTTGCGAGCAATCATCCCTCCACAACCAAATGTTTCATCATCTTGGTGAGGAGAAAATACCATAGCAGATTTTTGGTTAAAAGTTAATTGCTGACTGCCTTGAAGTAAAATCCAGCGTATGAGTAAACTAGAATGAATATACTGCATTCTCTCCAGCCAAACTCCAGGAATTAGTTTTTGTAACTGTTGTAAATAAGTTTTGATTTTCATATATGTTTGGTCAAAAAATATGGATGTGAATAGATATATTCAGATATTTATTTCTGATGGTTTGGATTGTTGCTCATCTATCAATCTCAAGCAAATAATAACTATATCTATTTACTTTTTATTTCAAAGGTTTCAGCTTATTTTTTACAACTGTACATAAAGTTTATTGAGTGATTATTGTAAAATGTATTTAGTATGATAGTTCACTTATCGCATATATGGAAGGTCAATATTTATTTATTTGATGAAAAAACAACCAGCAATGTAAAGCAATTTTTTATGTTAATAAATATAGTTATTTAGTATCAATATCCTACTTTTTGAAAATTATTACTATACAAATAGATCCCCGACTTATGTAAGAAATCGGGGATCTGAATGAAGCATACTAATTTTTACAAGAAAAGCTAACTTTGGAAGCGATACATAATTACTTTCCCTTTCCAATCTTCTTCAACAAACACCACATACTCACCATTTGAACGCCGAAAAGCGCGGATACCCTGGGGTATATCAATCCAACCACTTTCACCTGCAACTTCTGCGCCTGGTTTTAATGTTTTGACAGTAGCGCCTGTTTTGGCATTGTAAACATAAACCTCTGCTGTTTTCATTTTCACAGCAAATACATAGTCGCCAGCAACACTCATGGCGGCGGTGGAGACTTCGCGCTTACCTGTGGTGTCGTAGGGAATGACAACACGCCAACGAAGTGTGGGATTATTACCTTTACGCCAATTATCAAAGCGGAGAATCTCAGAACCGACGACTCCAGCATCATCACCGATCGCTGGATGATCAACAGTAAAGCCTGATAAATACATCGTATCGGTTTCTTTTAAGTATTCGATGCGGCGCACATCGGTAATCATGCTAGGAGTTTTCTGCTTCTGCATAGAACTATAGCTATAGATGGGATTACCATATTGATCGAGTCCTTGGAGGGGATAGTGGCGAATCCCAATTCCATCTTGAGTCCGCAAGGTTTTCCAAATATCACCTTTACTATCAACCCACCAACCACCTAAATAGGGATAGTCTTCACTTTGATCATACTCACCTTGATCAAATGCACCATTACCGTTGCGATCGCGCCAAATCCATTCTCCTTTATTTGGTTGATGTGGCGGCCAATTTCCACTAACTGATTTTTCACCACCGCCATTTGTGCCAACCAACATCCCCGCAGGAATCGCAATCTTACCATCTTTCGCCGAGTCAAAGCGGTAAATTTGCATAAAGCTGGCGTACATATTTGTCAGAAATAAAAACCGCTTACCTTGAATACGGCGAACAAAAGTAGCATCTGGGGAAGTGTGTAAGCGCGGATCTTGGGGATATTTGAAGGGATTTAAGGTGTAAGCTTTGTAAGTCCATTGCTTACCTGACGGTTGGTTGTAGTCCATCAAAAAGTGTTCTTGTTTAGTGAACACTTCTAAACCATCGGTTTGCGGATCTGCATCAGCGTTATCAACAAATAATAATCCGTGTAATTGCCATAGTTGCTTCCCTGCTGGTGAAAACTTGCGTAAATCTGTACCGGATTTGTTAAATCCATTGCTATTGACATAGATATTCCCGGCGGTATCTGCACCAATTCCAGTAATTCCATATAGTTTCAATGGTTGCACTTCCCCAGGCGTACTTGCATAAACACCGCCTTTACTCCCAAAAGTGCCAACTTGCACAGGCTGATTCTTGATGTTGTAAATTAATACTTGCTGACGCTGACTGTTATCTGCAATTAAAAGTCTATCTTGATGATCAATCGCGATCGCCGTTGGTTTGGTGATATTAGTAATTTGTTGCGGTAATTGCTTACCCGTGGAAGAATAGCACAAAATTTTATTTTGGTTTTGCAGAACCCAGAGATTTGCTTGTTTGTCTACTGCGATCGCGCCTGGATTAACTACACTAAAATTACGTAGTTCCTGCATAGTTTCGCTATTGTAGACGCGAATTTTGTTAGTTGCAGCATCACTCACATATAACTCATTTCCCGCAGTTGCTAATCCAGTAACTTCACTTTTATTACTGATAATTAACATACTTTTATCCCAACCCCTTCCTCCATTAAAAGGTGCTGGTTTTCCCTCTAAGTTATAGCGTCTGACAGTATACCAAGTTACCCCTTCCGGTGGATAATCTTCATCTGTTTTACCAATTGAGCCTTGCGCTAAGGCAATATAAATATATTTACTATTGGCTGCTACCGCCTTACCACCACTGCGACTCCAGCCGTGAGTACTTTCTAAAGTTCCAATTACATTGCCATCTTTATATATGCCTGCTTCTCTACCAGCTTCATCCCAATGACTATTAGTATAAACTGTGCCATCAGGTGCAACATACATTGCTTCAATATTATTTTGTACCCACTTATCGCCACCGCCAAAAGAATTTCCTATCCAAGATGTTTTATAAGTACTTGCAGCTACACCCGTAACACTTGTTTCAGTACTTACGTCTAGGGTAAAAGCAATAAATACAACAGCTATCCCCATCAACATAAAATATATGGGTTTGAACTGCCGATTATTTCCTGATTTAAATATTCTTTGGATGTATTTATTAAGTTGTCGATAAATTTTTCTCAAGTGCATCTGTATATTTATTTGCATAACATTTTTAATTATTTTTTTAGGCTACTCGCATCTAGACACACATGAAAAAGTCTGCCACTAACATAATTTTGGCTAAAAATTGACTAGAGATAGTTGTATGCTGACTAATATAATCAACACAAATAGAGATTACTCAAATACCCTGGTGCATTAAGGAGAAATCATCAACTACTGTCTATGGTGAGATGGTATGTGTAGTTTCACCTGATATAGTCTGCCTGCTGGAAATTCCAACAATTAAGCTTAATTCTTCAAGGACATATTACATAGATAACAAACACTGGGTATTTTAAAATTGATATTTACCTAAAATTTATGAAAAACACACAAATTTTTCAAGTAACTGCTAGTAATTCCTAGAATAATCTTTATATTTGTATCAAGATTTACTGACAAATAGCTGAAAAAGTAAAACTGAATACACAGCATCAATAATTATACCCAAAATCAATATTTTTTATTACTTGGTGAGAAATTAGGAAAAAAAATGATGTAATTTAAAGAACACAAATCTTGCTTGACACTAGCATATAAATGGTTTATAAATTATTGTCCTCTGCAAAAAAAATCTTTTCTTTGATGATTAACTTTTTAAATTTTAGTAGTTAGATATCTAGAATCAAAATCTGCATATAGTAAGACACAAAGAGTGCTGATTTTTGTAAAAATCACAGGAAATAAGTATTAGTCGAATTAATCTACTGCAAAATTGAAAAAGTATTTAATCTGAGGGTGATAGTAAAAATACGCACACTCAAAAATCATAGGAGAGAAGTCAGTGGAATATAAAAAAGAAAATTTTCAGCCTAACCCTGCATCTATACTGACATTGGGTTTAGGCTGGTTTCCCAAAACACCAGGAGGGTTAGAAAGGTATGTTTATGAACTAACTCATCAATTAGCAGAGCGTCAAGACCAAATAGAATTATGTGGAGTTGGTTTACCAGAGACTGATTTAAATTCTCCAATTCAGTTAACTAACTTAGCCAATCCTGATACTGCAATTTGGCAAAGACTTTGGTCTATTCGCAGTAACTTTCAGAACAGAAAAATCAAAAAACCAGATGCAATTAATTTGCATTTTGCATTATATAGCTTCCCGATTATGGATATTTTACCACCAAATATCCCTATTACCTTTAACTTTCATGGCCCTTGGGCATCAGAAAGTCAGCAAGAAGTTGCTAGTAATAAAATCAGTCTGATTATCAAGCGTTGGTTAATCGAAAAAAACACTTATAATCGCTGCGATCGCTTTATTGTTTTGAGTCAAGCATTTGGCAATATTTTACATCAACAATATCAAGTACCTTGGGAAAAAATTCACATTATTCCTGGTGGGGTGAATATTCATCGCTTTCAGCCAAACTTGTCACAAAAAGAGGCGCAACAACAACTAGGCTGGCCAGATAATCGGCGGATATTATTTACATCTCGCCGCTTAGTTTATCGGATGGGTATTGATAAATTATTACAAGCTTTAGCAATCATTAAACCCAAGATTCCAGATGTTTGGTTAGCAATTGCTGGTCGTGGTTACATGCAAGATGAACTCCAACAGCAAGCTAAAGAATTAAGCTTAGAAGATACAGTAAAGTTTTTAGGATTTCTACCAGATGAGCAATTACCTATAGCTTACCAAGCTGCTGAATTAACTGTGATGCCTAGTCAATCTTTTGAAGGCTTTGGTTTAGCAGTTGTTGAATCTTTAGCTTGTGGAACCCCAGTTATATGTACACCAGTTGGAGGGATGCCAGAAATTTTAACTCAATTTTCTCCAGATTTAATTACTAGTTCAATCGAAGTTTCAGCAATAGCTGAAAAATTAGAAAATATACTTTCAGGACAAATTCAAATTCCTTCTCGTCAAGCTTGTCGTGAATATGCTATTACTCACTATGATTGGTCTTTTATAGCTCAAAAAGTACGAGATGTGCTTTTATCTCAAAATTGAAATTTTATCAAGTATAAATATTATATGAAAATTCTATTTCTAGACCAAAGTGGTAAGCCTGGCGGTGCAGAACTTTGTTTAATTGATATTGCTAAACCCTATAGCGATCGCGCTTTAGTTGGCTTGTTTGCCGATGGCGACTTTAAAACCTTACTCCAGCAACATAAAATCCCTGTAGAAGTATTAGCTAAACAACCAATTAAAGTTCAAAAGCAAAGTAATTTATTCCAAATATTAGCCAGCTTCATCCAACTCGTACCTTTATTAATTAAAGTTACTAAAATTGCCAGAAAATACGATTTAATTTATGCCAATACTCAAAAAGCATTAGTTATCGGCGCATTAGCTAGTTTTTTAGCCCATCGTCCCTTAGTTTATCATTTACACGATATTCTTTCCTTAGAACACTTTAGCTCAATTAATTTGCGAGTAGCTGTTACCTTAGCTAATATTTTCGCATCATTAGTCATTACTAATTCTCAGGCTAGTCAAACAGCATTTGTACAAGCTGGAGGCAAGGCAGAATTAACAGAAATTGTTTATAACGGTTTTGATAGTAAAAAATATCAAATTTCTGATGTTGAAATTCAAAAACTCCAGCAAAAATTAGAGTTACAAGATAAATTTGTAATTGGACATTTCAGCCGACTCGCTCCCTGGAAAGGACAACATATTTTAATTGCAGCATTAGCACAGTGTCCGCCACAAGTCACAGCGATTTTAGTAGGTGATGCCTTATTTGGAGAACAAGATTATGTCCAAGAATTACATCAACAAGTCGCCAAACTGGGTTTAGAAAATCGTGTCAAATTCTTAGGATTTCGTGCTGATATTCCGCAATTAATGTCAGCTTGTAATTTAGTTACTCATACTTCCACCGCACCAGAACCATTTGGTAGAGTCATCGTTGAGGCGATGTTGTGCGGTACACCGATAGTCGCAGCCAAAGCAGGCGGCGCTATGGAATTAGTTGAACATGGCGTAAATGGTTTTTTAACCACACCTGGAGAACCCCAGGAACTAGCAAAAGTAATTAACACCTGTCTTGAGGACATAGAAATAACTGCAACTATCGCTGATAATGCCAGGAATATGGCTAGACAGCGTTTTGAGATTGCAACTATTAACCAGCAAATTGCTCAACTGTTGTTTTCAGGGAAAATAGATTTGAGTAATACTGAGGTCGTAGATTTTGAGGATACTCAGGATTAATTTATTACCAATGTGTCTACCTTAAGACTCTGTTTAGCCTCAACAAAAATTTTTAACCTAATCTTAGACTTTACTCAAGATTAAGGAAAAATTTTGTATGACAAACGATGTTACTAATAATATCAATCAGTCTAGCGATATTAACAAGCAAGTTAATACTTCAATTGTAATTGGCGCTCTCTTAATTATTTTAGGGATTATCGCGATCGCCTTACCTGTGATTACAACTATATTTGCTGAGAGTTGGGTGGCGCTAATTCTGATGTCTGCGGGATTTGCCAAACTCGTTTATGCAACTCATACCCGCCGCGAAGGAGGTTTTCTGTGGAAAATTCTCTTAAGCGCACTTTATATTGCTACAGGTGTGATGCTATTAATTTATCCTCGAACAGGTATTCTCACACTCACCCTGTTACTCGGTAGCTTTTTGCTCACAGAAGGT
The DNA here is from genome assembly GCF_002897135.1 of Nostoc cycadae WK-1. Lineage (NCBI taxonomy): Bacteria > Bacillati > Cyanobacteriota > Cyanophyceae > Nostocales > Nostocaceae > Nostoc > Nostoc cycadae. Next base: position 309,092 of record NZ_DF978427.1, read on the forward strand.
ACATTCGAGTTAATTTTGGCATTCCGCTTACGTCCCCAACAAAACTGGACATGGGTATTAGGTAATGGCATTATTACCCTATTTTTAGGCGTACTTATTTGGTTCCAGTTTCCCAGTAACGCACCTTGGCTACTAGGGACATTGTTAGGTTCTAGCATTGTGGTTACAGGTATTTCCCGCGTGATGCTGTCTTTAAATGCGCGTTCTAGCTTGGCTGAATCTAATCAAGCTGCATAAATCTTACAGTAGAGACTTTGCAATGCAAAGTCTCTACATAGATACTACAAACCGACTAATTCCCGTGATTCATAATCAGTGAGTTGTTGCGTGATCGCTAATCTTGCCTCTAACTTCGCTACACTAAACTGGTTACGCAGATATTCTAAATGCGCGATCGCATTAGCTTTTTCCATAGTCAGCTGAATTTGTGTGTCTATCGCCTTTTGATATTCGTGATTCAACAGTAATACCTCAAAGCGCCGCGCCTTGCGTTGAGCATCATTTTTCAAATCTACATCAAAAGCCGCCGCCCGATCTGCATTCCCTTCAAAGCGGTTAATTTGGTGCTGTACGGCCATCAACTGCGAGTCTAGTTCATTTACACGTTGAGCAGCCTGAGCGATCGCAGATGGATAATGACTCATTTGCATCATCAACTATTCTTCCTCTGAAAATCTCAATTCATCACCTGGCAAAAGAGATATCAGAAGTATTAAAAAATACTTCTATTCTCTGCTTTCAAACTTCTTCTAAGAGTAGCGAAAAGATTGCTTTTTTGAGAACTTTACTTGATATATCTATTATAGTAAAAATGTACTGAAATCGCCACAAAAAACTATATTTGCAGACTTGATTTTGACGCAGATTAAAAAGGGCGATCGCTCCACAAACTAATTACGTAATCTTACTTAATATTCTCTCAAAAGAGTATTAGTAAAATCTTAATCATCACCTAAATTCATTGGGTTAAGTAAATTTTCGCGATTACCCTCAAAACTAGTGCTGATCAACTCCCAAACCAGACTTATTGCAAAAGCAAATATTGGTTTTTCCAATAAAAACCAAAAAGAATAGGCGATTTTAATTTCCTAATCTTGATTTACTTTTCCCTGCTCCACTTTATGCAATTAGTCTACACCAGCCTCATCTAACTGGTGTCTCTCCAGAATTGTCATTCATTGTTCCCGTACCCAAAAAGCACTGTTCCTAACAGCGCCGTCATTTTGTGTGTTTAGCGAAAGTAAGCAGCCAAAAAGCTTACTCATATTGCTGACACAACCAAAACCAACAGGAGTGAGATAAACAATGGCTACTTTTAACGTCACCAACACTAAAAGCAGTGGTCTTGGTTCATTACAGCAAGCAATTTTAAATGCCAACACCTCAGCCGGCAAAGACTTAATCAGATTTACAGGCGGACTCTTCACCGACAACATTGCCGATACTATCAGCCTTGGCGGTAGTAGTTTGTTCATAGCCGATGACCTCAGCATTGATGGTAGAGGTTCAAACTTGCTCACCATCAGCGGTAACTACAATTTTGCTCAAGACAACAACATATCTCGTGTATTTGAAATTGCTAACGGCATCACCGTTGACATTGAAGGGTTAACAATTGCTAATGGCTATGCCACAGATACAAGAGGAGGTGGCGGCGTTTACAATGCCGGTAATCTGACATTAAGAAATGTCACCATTCGCAATAACTTTTCTGGTGGTCAAGACAGTTCCGGCAACAATGGTGGTGGCATTTATAACTCGAACTCTGGAGTTTTAAAGGTCAACAACAGCAGCGTTACAGCTAACTATGCAGGCCAAGTTGATGCTGAGGGTTTCTTTTATGCAGGTGATGGGGGTGGTATCTACAACGCTGGTATTGTCACTCTTAACAACAGTGCCATTAATGGCAACTCTGCCGGGTACTACAATGACTCCTACTCCCCCGATAGCTTAGGCAACGGTGCAGGTATATATAACACTGGGACTTTAACAGCTAAAAACAGCACTATCAACAATAACCGAGGCGCAGGTGGTGGTACTGGCCTCTACAATACTGGCACTGTAACTTTGAATTATAGCCATGTTGATGACAATCAGTCAGACAACCAAGAGTACATTGCATTCAGCGGCATTGTGAGTAGTGGCAGCCTAACCATCAAAAATAGTAGTGTTAGTAATAATATAGCGATCGCAGTTGGTGGCGCTGGAGCTGGCATTGATAGCTCAGGTATATTGATTATCAGCAACAGCCACATAGATAATAATTTTTCTTATTGGTCAAGTGGAGTCATCCATTCAGGAACCCTAACAGTAACTAACAGCTCGATTAATTACAATAGCGGTAGAAGTTTTAGCGGACTTGTTGCTAATGGCACCAGCAAGATAGATAAAACCATAATCAATGGCAACTATTCATACTACGACTCTAGTAATGCTGGTCTTAGTATTTTTGGTACCGCAACTGTAACTAACAGCACTATCAGTAATAACTCCTCAGACTACGGTAGCGCAGGTCTCAGTAGTGCAGTCCTTAGAGGTAGTGGCAACGTCACACTAAGCAACAGCACTATCAGCGGCAACATAGGAGGTTTAGATTTTACGGGAGATATTAACAGCAATGGCATCTATAACTCAGCATCTAGCAATCTTACAGTTATTAGAAGTACTATCACTGGTAATTCCAATCCAGATGGAGCCGCAAATGGCACGATTGTTAATTATGGCACCATAACCATCATTAGTTCTACCATCAGTGATAACTCAGTAGGGTTAGGAGGTGGTATCCTCAACTACGGCACTGCATCTGTAATTAACACCACCATTAACAACAACATCGCAGGCATTGGCGGTGGCATTAACAACTCTGGCACTCTAACTTTAGTTAACAGTACTATTAGTGGCAACCAGTCCTACTCCGAAGGTGGTGGAATTTATAACTCTGGCACCTTAACCGTCAGCAACAGCACGATCGCCCTCAACAAGTCTTACTATGATGATGAAAACACTGTATTTAGCGGTGCAGGTATCTACAACTCAGCAACAGGTACAGCCACCATCAAAAACAGCATCATAGCAGGCAACAACGATGGCATTCCTGGCGCAGTTAACCCCGATGTGGTAGGTAACTTTATCAGCAACGGCTATAACCTCATTGGCAACCTTGATGGCAGCACAGGCTTTAATCCCAGTGAACAACTGCAAGTCAGCATTTCCCAAGTTATCGATACTATCCTGCGTGACAATGGCGGCCCAGTCAAAACCCACGCCTTAGTTTATGGCAGTCCCGCCATTAACGGAGGTAACAACGCCGATATACCTGCTGACATTGCAGATTTAGATAGAGATGGCAATACTACCGAAGGCATACCTTTTGATCAACGTGGTAGTGGTTATCGACGTATTTCTAATGGTCGGGTAGATATTGGAGCTTATGAAGCATCTGTAATTAATGGCACAGCATATCCTGATAATCTTCGGGGTACGGCTGCCAATGATTTGATTGCCGGCTTGAGAGGTGCAGATGTGCTGACGGGTGGTGCTGGTGCAGATAGCTTTGTTTATACCAGCCTTGCTGATAGCGGCGATACAATTACAGACTTTGCCGTTGGTACAGATAAAATTGTCTTACAAGCACTCTGGCGGAGTTTAGATTTGAGTAACTTGAACTTCGCCACAGCCATTGCCGGCGGTTACTTGCAGTTGCAAACAGCAGGAACAGACACCTCAGTTTTAATTGACTTAGATGGTACTGCTGGTCAACGTGTGGCTTTGGAGTTAGTGAGGTTACGCAATGTATCTGCTAACGCTTTGAACGACTCTAGGAATTTTGTGTTTTAAATTTCCTCGCAAATACTCTTGAGCATCTGTCGTAACCAACAATTTGCCTGATCCTGATCTGTTAGTCGGCTCCACAACATTGAAATCATCCACGGTTGTGTTTGTATAGGCAGTTCAAAAATTTCTACTGCACCTTGATCTGCCAAGGATGTTACTAACCGTGATGGCACGGCAGCCACTAAGTCACTAGATGAAATAATTGCTGGTAGCACTAGTAAATGGGGGGTCGTCAAAACAATGCGGCGTTGGAGATTGGACTGAGCCAAAACTTTGTCGATTTCACCAACTTCATCTTGTCTGATGGTAAACAGAGCATGGAGCAGATTAGCAAAATTTTCTGGTGCGATCGCATTTTGAGTAATCACAGGATGCCCTCGGCGACAGATGCCAACAAAGTGTTCTGCAAATAATGGCATCTGTATCGTTTGCCTGGGTGGATTTTGGAACACACCCAAGGCTAAATCAATCTCTCGATTTTCTAATAGTTCTCCTACCGAGTCTTTGGCAAAACCAATCAAGCGAAAATTAATCTTTGGTGCTATTTGATGGCAAACTTGCAAAAGTTTGGGCATTACAACATGGCTGGTGTAATCTGAACTGCCTATTGTAAAAGTGGTTTGAGAAGTTGTGGCATCAAATGTTTGGCTGGCTGCTAATGTGTGCCGAATTTGTTGTAAAGCCCCTTTGATACCGGGTGCAATTGCCACTGCTTTCGCTGTAGGCTGCATTTCCCTGCCAATTCGGATAAATAGATCATCTTGAAATAGCGTGCGTAACCTTCCTAAAGCCGCACTCATGGCTGGTTGCCCTAAATACAGTCTTGTAGCTGCGGCTGTCACACTTTTTTCTTCAAAAAGTGCCTCAAAAGCAACCAGCAAGTTGAGATCAACGGCAGATAAATCTATTAATCCCATCGATGAAACACATTATTTCAATCAATTTGATTAATTTATAACATCTCAGTAAAGTAAAACTAACAGTTATTTAAAAGTTATCAACATGACAACTCAAACCAAGATTGCCGTAGTTACAGGTAGCAATCGTGGCTTAGGATATGCTATCTCCCGAAAATTGGCTCAAAACGGTATTCATGTTGTGTTAACCAGCCGTAATGAAACAGATGGTCTAGCAGCCAAGCAGCAGTTATCTGGTGAAGGGCTAGATATCAACCATCATGTACTTGATGTAAATAGTGATACTAGTGTTACACAATTTACCCAATGGCTACAGCAAACCTACGGTAAGGTAGATATTCTGGTGAATAACGCTGGTATTAATCCTACCGCCACACCCGAAGAATCCAGCTTATTGACTGTTCGGCTAGAAACAATGCAAGCTACATTTAACACCAATATTCTCGCAGTACTGAGAATTTCTCAAGCTTTAATTCCCTTGATGAAACTCAACAACTACGGTCGCATTGTTAACGTTTCTACTGAAATGGCTTCTTTGCATACAATGGGCAGTGACTACTACCCCCTAGCACCTTCCTATAGACTTTCCAAAGTCGGGATCAATGGGCTAACTATACTTCTAGCTAGGGAACTCCAAAACGAGAATATTCTCGTCAATACCTATTCTCCTGGTTGGATGAAAACTGATATGGGAGGTGAGAATGCGCCATTCACCGCAGAAGAAGGCGCAGAAACAGCAGTCTATTTAGCAACGCTACCAGACGGAGGAGCGCAAGGACAATTTTTTGCAGAGATGCGGAAGTTTGGTGGGCCAATTCAATTACAGTGGTAAGTTTCTCCCCTTCTCTGCTCCCCCTTTATGCCGCTTCCCTCATGGGTGATTGAACAGCTACCTCTGGAAAAGACAGTGAAAGTTGTTCAGCTTGGGGTACTGCGGCTTGTTCTAATACCTGTACTTCAATATTTACGCTGATTAAATAACTTCCTGTATCAGCACCAACTGCTTCGGCAATTAATCTGGAGAAATCTGGACGTTTTGCAGTCAGTGGGTCACGTAAAATACAGCGATCCCATTCGTGCTTGGCAGTTGGATTGAGGTTGAGAATGTAATGCTTGATCATAGTTGCACTGCACTAGGATTTGTGGATGCTATATCTATTATAGTACAAATGTACTGTTTTGCCCAGAGGTGGGCAAAATCTTGCCCACACTACTATTGACTATTGACTATTGACTCATCTGCTTTTCCATTCATCTGTGCATTCAATAGCTGTGCATCGTTCACCCAAATTGCTTGTTGTGGTACAGGGATATTAATTCCTGCTTGGTCGAGGGTAACTTTCAGGCGACGGCGATATTCCCGTGCGACATCCCATTGTTTAAGAGGTTGGGTTTTAATCCAAACACGGATAATTAAACCGCGATCGCCAAAATTATCAATACCTAAAACCTGCGGAGTTTCGATAATTTGATGTTTCCATTGCAGGTCTTGATCCATTTCTAAAGCTACTTTTTTAATCAAGTTCAAAGCATGGTCAACATCAGCTTCATAAGCAATGGGAACAGTTAAATCGGCGCGTGACCAACGGCTAGAAAGGTTAGCAACAATTTTAATCTCACTATTGGGAATGGTGATTAAGCGTCCTTCAGAATCACGCAATTGTGTCATCCGCAAATTGAGATTTTCCACTAAGCCGCCCACATTGCCAACATTAATTACATCACCCAAAGCATACTGGTCTTCCAGAATAATCAAGAAGCCGTTAATTGCATCTTTAATCAGGTTTTGGGAAGCCAAAGATACAGCAACACCAACTAAACCTGCACCTGCAAGTAAGGGAACAATATCGATACCCAAAGAAACTAAGGCGAGTAAAATCCCAACTCCTATCCAGATAATAGTGACAATACTTTTAGTCACGCCCGAAAACGTAGATACTCGTAAACGCAGACGTTCCGAGGTATCAGTGGTTAATAAAGCCCCACTGCTGATGAGTGTAGTAGTAAAGCGATCAATGAGAGCATAGCTGAAACGGGTAGCGACATAAGTCCCCAACACCACAACAGCGAGTTTTATCGGAATTTGAGCAGCGGAGAGAATAGCTACTTGAAACGGCCGAGTGTAGGGAAATAGCCCCAAAATTAGAAAATTGCCCCCTCCCCAGATTCCTGCTTGCGTTAACTGAAACAAACGCTTCTTAACTTCCTGGAAATGACGATGTTGCTGTTGATTCAGTTGCGTAGTAATTGGTTGCGCTGTTGAAGAGATTGAGGGAACTGACTGTGCTGGTTCTTTTCGTGAACGACGCTGCCAATAATATACACCCCAACTTGTGACCACCATTACCAGGCCAACGCCAGCAGCAATTTTACCTTGATTGATCAGATATTGAGTTTGTCGTTCTTGCTTTGCTCGCTGTAAATCTTCTTGTAAAGCATCAGCAATTTGATTCGCCGATATCTGCTGATCTTCCTGTCGGAGTTTCGCATCCTCCGCAGTGACACTCATCAGATATTCGCCATTAACCTGAATTACAGGTATTTCGTTAACTTTCCGCACCTCGACATTGACTTCTTGTTCAGAGGATTGAAAGTAATTCTGGCTAATTTGATTCAAATTTCGTTGAATGTTTTGTAAGCGCTCTGATAAATTAGTTTTCGTGGCGCTTATCTGAAATAAACGCCGACCATCTAAATAAATCCAGTCAGAAACAGTTCTATTATCAGAGTCATTACTGGGACTGCTGGGAGTTTGCAACAGTGGTAACAATGGAATCTGGGCTGTCACTGGTGGTAAAGACACAACAGACACCGTTATTGAACCAAAAATCGCCAAAAAATGCCAACGCACTTCAACACCTCCTTAAGAAAAATCTATTTTTGATTACTTCCTTAGCTATGCTCCAAAATTGACTTTAGTAATTGTACCTATCTAAAGTTGAATTTTCTGCTTAAATGTTGAAAATTATGACATTTAGATTTTTTAATTCTTTAGATAGATGACATTTTGGTTCATCAACTTTTGGAGCTAACTTAGCAGAATATATGATTATTTTCTTACCAGAGATAAATTAAAGCATTTATTGGGAATAAGTCTCTAACTTTTGTTATCCAACTCAGCTAAAATCTTGTCGAGCCTGTCATTAGTATCTTTAGCAAGTTGAACGCAGCGTAGACTTGTAACCATTCCGCCAGCCTCACTCACAGTTTCTTCTAGGACTTTTCCGAAAAGCATAAGTCCAGCACCGACAAGATTAATACAGGCAGATAAATAAGTTTAAAATATTGAACATATCTTGTTATTGCTACTTCATTCGCTGAGATTCAATATTTTACAAACTTTTTCAACAATCTCCTACACTGTTGTTTCAATTACTAGCCACACTGCCAAGTAATGCAGAAGCTTACCGATATGATTCAGTAGCATCTGGCGAAATGCGCTCCGCAATTGATGATTTGCCTTTGCCTGTTTTGGAAGATTTAAGCGAAGCATTGTTGGATTTTAACAGTTTGGCTGATTTACAGGCTTGGTTAGACAGGCAATAAATTAAACTCAGGAGCGATCGCCCTTCACGCCATCCAATTCTAAATCCAAACTAAGCAACCCAAAAATCCTAGTCGTACAATAAACTAATAAAGTGCGTAACCGATATTTACGTACATTTTTTACGTTTTTGAGGAACTTATGACCGCAACTTCTCCCCGATTAAAGCACGAGGTTAAAGACCTCGCCCTCGCTCCCTTGGGAAGACAGCGCATTGAATGGGCTGGACGGGAAATGCCAGTTTTACGGCAAATCCGCGATCGCTTTGCTCAAGAAAAACCTTTTGCGGGGCTTCGCCTTGTGGCTTGCGCCCACATCACCACAGAAACAGCACATCTAGCCATTGCGCTCAAAGCTGGTGGTGCAGATGCACTTTTAATTGCGAGTAACCCCTTATCAACTCAAGATGACGTAGCTGCTAGTCTCGTCGTCGATCATGAAATTCCCGTCTTTGCACTTAAAGGCGAAGATAACGAAACCTATAACCGCCACGTTCAAATTGCTTTAGACCACCGTCCTAACATTATTATTGATGACGGTAGTGATGTGGTTGCTACCCTAGTTCAGCAACGCCAACATCAAATTGCTGATTTAATTGGGACTACAGAAGAAACCACAACGGGAATTGTGCGCTTACGCGCTATGTTCAGAGACGGTGTTCTCACCTTCCCAGCGGTGAATGTCAACGACGCAGACACCAAGCACTTCTTTGATAATCGCTACGGTACAGGACAATCAACCCTAGATGGGATTATCCGGGCGACAAATATTCTTTTAGCTGGCAAAACTATTGTTGTTGCTGGTTATGGCTGGTGCGGTAAAGGTACAGCATTACGCGCCCGTGGTTTGGGTGCTAACATCATTGTCACCGAAATTGACCCCATCAAAGCAATTGAAGCGGTGATGGATGGCTTCCGCGTTTTACCAATGGCTGAAGCTGCACCTCAAGGTGACTTATTTATTACCGTGACTGGTAACAAGCACGTCATTCGCGGTGAACATTTCGATGTCATGAAAGACGGTGCGATCGTTTGTAACTCTGGTCACTTTGATATTGAACTTGACCTGAAATATTTAGCTAGTCAAGCTGAAGAAATTAAGCAAGTACGCCCCTTTACCGAACAATATAAACTGAAGAGTGGTAAATCAGTGATTGTTTTGGGTGAAGGACGCTTAGTCAACCTCGCCGCAGCCGAAGGACATCCCAGCGCGGTAATGGATATGAGTTTTGCAAACCAAGCATTGGCTTGCGAATATTTGGTGAAGAATCAAGGTAAATTAGAACCTGGTTTACACTCCATTCCTACTGAGGTAGATCAAGAAATTGCCCGGTTGAAGTTGGAAGCTATTGGTATTTATATCGATAGCTTGACACCAGATCAAATTGAGTACATCAACTCTTGGACTACTGGAACTTAGACTTGGTGTTAAAGTTTAAGCGATAGGATATGTTGACGGGATAGGTTAGCCTATCCCGTTTTGGTATTACCAAATCATCAAATTTTGAGAGAACACTGTAACAGATAAAATAATTGCAGCGTAAATTTGACGGTTGGAATTGAGATATTTTTATAGTTAAAAATTTTGCGGTTTTCTTCAAAGCATTTTTTGGGTTCCACTACCCTACGGGAAGTCTACGTTTCACCCAACCTACGCAAGAGGCGATCGCACTAATATCAATAGGCTATAAAATGCTAAGTAGGACGATTGAAAAATATCTGAAATTATTCAAGGATTCTCCAAGGCCCACTGAATCATCAAGACTTTTAAAGGAGATGAAAAAGGAATTTGAAACATCACCTCCTTCAGTTAGCGAAGTGATTCAGGAGTTGGAAAAATATGCTTCAAATCCAGATTATCCTGGGGCTTCGTTTATCATGATGGCAGCATGGAGTAACTTATCAAAGGATTACACACCTATACTTTGTCAAATCCTCAATGATGAGAGTAATAATGGTCTTCATGAATCAGTTATTGAACTTTTAGATGTATTGCGTGATGAAAGAGCAATTCCTGCATTATCCAAAGCATTAACATACCGATGGTCTTATGATATTTGGTTCAATGTACCAAGAAAGTCTCTCCTCGCATTAGCAGAAATCGGGACTCCTGAAGCGAAGATGATTATAGAGTCGGCGGCTCAATACCCTGAAGAGCTAATTAGTGAAGATGCAAATCTGATATTAGACAATTGGTAAATTGATTAATCCACCAAGCATTGGCAATGGTAGAACTGTAACCATTATACTCAAACATCACCATCTACAAGTTTGATGGCAGATACACCTCCAAATTAAGAGTGACAGATAATCAGAGTGCAGTTACAACTGACACTATACAAATACAGCCTTAGAAAAATGAGTGAAAGTACATCTTTAACGCAGCAATGGTTAGCAGAAATTCAAGCACTTAAACGCCAACTTGCAGAACAAAAAGTTGATTTAGCAGCAGCTTGGGAAAGTGCGGAGAAATGGCGAAAACTCTACAACACAGAAGCAGAACAACGCCGTACAGACGCGCATCTATTCCAACAAACGATCGCATCTCTCAAAGCCAATATTCACAAACTCCAAGGTATCGAAGCTGCAACACTCGCTGACGGGAAAGCAATCGAAGCCATTCAATCTGAAATCACTCAAATCCAAGCGGTGGGAGAATTGCAGACAAAATTGATTGCAGCTATTAAAGAACGCGATCGCCTATTGCAAGCATTGAAAACTGAACAAGAAAGCCACGCTCAAACACGCAAAAGTCTCACCACCGCCTTGGGTGATGCTATTGATGGCTTGGCACGAGAACGCAGCGCCGCAGAACAGGATAGATAATATTGAGAATAATTGTGTACAGTGACAAATTAATGTTATCGCTCAAATACTTATAGAGCAGGAGTTTTAGCTATTCAAAAAGTATTAAACTATTTCTTGGCAGTGAATAAATAAATGTCGCCTTCCGCAATTATGACAAATTAACTGTCGCTTCAGAATTTATAAATTGCTTTTAATTCATGAACAGAAATATTATGTATGACTTTACTGTTCATACATCTGTAAATGCTGCTCAAGCCCTATCAGAATAAAGCAACACATCTCCTGAGACTAGTGTGATTCTTACAGAACTCTTAGAAGAAGCCCAACTGAAGTTAGAGGTAATCCAATGTCTCATAACTAAAGATAGAAGAAGTTGTAAATAGACCTTGTATAGTCTATTGTGTAAATTCTATTATCATGGAAATTAAACGCGTAAGAACCTAAATAGTATGTATTACTAATGCTATTTACGCTATCAGTAATATTTATTAAATTAACATAGGTATAACCTCCCAATACAGCCTCACATTGAGATAGTGTTAGATTGTACATAAATACCTCTACGTCAGTAGGGTGAAAATAAGAAATTATAATACTAGCCATTATTTTGCTTTCTCCTCAGAAATTACAATAGTCTTGAAAATTGAAGCATATTATTGAGAGTTATTTATTTAAAAAAATAAAAAATAGTACCATTTGTGAACAGATTTAAATGGTTGTTAGCCATTTTTTTATAAATCCTAAACTTTCTTAACTATTCGACCATCTTCTATGTGTATTATTCGCTCAGAGATATCTAAAATTCTATTGTCATGAGTAACCATTAAAATGGCACAATTTTGTTCCTTAGCTAATAGTTGCATCAGGTTCACAATATCTCGACCTGATTTACTATCTAATGCAGCTGTAGGTTCATCAGCTAAAATTAATTTAGGATGACTTACTAAAGCACGGGCAATTGCTACTCGTTGTTTTTGACCACCAGAAAGTTCAGATGGATAGCAATTAATTCGATTCCCTAATTTAACAGCATGAAGCATAGCTTCTGATTTTTTACGAGCTTCCCATTTAGGAATACTATTGTCTAATTCAAGTGACATCTGAACATTTTGTCGAGATGTTAAGAAATTCAGTAAATTGTGAGTTTGAAAAATATAGCCAATATGACGACGCACTTCTACTAATTTGTCATTACTAGCTCCATAAAGCTCTTGATCGAGAAATTTCAAACTTCCCTGCTGCACAGAACGTAACCCACCAATCAAAGTTAATAAAGTGGTTTTACCTGAACCCGAAGGCCCAGTCATAGTTACAATTTCTCCATACTTAATATTGAAACTAATGTCAAATAAAATCTGACTTTTTAATGTTTGCTTTCCAAAATAGTGATTAAGATTTGTGATGCCAACAATAAAGTCTGTCATGACTATATTACCAAAGCAATTACGTAAATAAAATTAAAAAAAGTTAGCTGGATCTACATTCCGCAATTTTTTGGTTGATATAAACCCAGAAGCCAAGCACATTAACACTATAAAAAATAATACTAACGCTGCTTTATCTAAACTCATACTAATTGGTAAGTTAGTAAAATCTTGAGCTACATCGTACAAAGCTATAGATATAGCCAAACCAGGTATGTATCCAAAAAAAGCTAATATTAAAGATTGTTGAAATACTACAATTAGCAGGTATTTATTTTTAAAACCCATTGCTTTAAGAGTTGCATATTCAGCTAAATGACTAGAGATATTACTATAAAGAATTTGATAGACAACTACTACACCAACAATAAATACCATAGTCACCATCAATTGAAACACAAATCCAATTGGCGCTCTGACAGTCCAATAGTTTTTTTCCAGATTAATAAAATCCTGGCGTGTAATTACTATTACATCTTTAGGTAAGTTGGCAGTTAAACTAGCCAAAACCCGTTGAGGGTTAGCATCGGGTTTGAGATTAATGATGCCTATATCTACATTTTGTACTGAACGACCTTGGAATATTTGGAAAAAAGTAGAGGCACTAACAATTAAATTTCCATCAACTCCAAAGGATGGCCCTAAGCTAAATAATCCACCAACTTTTACTTTATAGCCAATTGAAGAAGTATAGTTAAATATTTCAAGAATTACAGTTTTTTCTTCTTCAAATTCTTGAGAGATTGGGCCAAATTGTGATCGAGATTTACTGTCAAATAAAACTATGTTTGGTAATTGTAGTAAACTGTGACTCTGCTGAATAATGGGTAAATCTAAAATTGATTTATCCGGTTCAAAGCCTAATATAAATATGGGAAATTTAATCCCATTATTTAAATTTTTTAGTTTAGCAAACTGCATATACAATGGATTGACTGATTCTATCCCATCACACCCTAGTATCTGATATAAATACCAACGGGGAAAACTTTGATTAAATGTCAATGATTGATATTGAGTACTGATGATGAATAAATCGCCTTTGAGATGATTATGTAACTGTGTAGCACTAGTATATAAAGCATCTTGAAAACCAACTTGGATAAACATCATGACCGCAATAAAAGCAATTCCAGTCGCAGCCACAAGGAAACGAGCTTTTTGTCGGGCTAACTGTAGCCAAGCTAGAGATATATTAATAATCATTTTATAGTCCTATATCTAGAAACTACCCATTACAAAAAAATAATTAGTTGGTGTATTCATCCAGGCTTCTCTATAAAATTAGATGCGAATGCGTACCTGCACCTGTAAGTTAGTAAGAGCGGTAATTTGTTTATAATCTTTCATGTTGTTAATCCGAATTTTTACCTCAATTACTTTGTTATCTGTATCGACTTGCAAATTATTAAACATATTTTGTTGTCCGACTTGCAGACCAATATCTGTGACTGTTCCTCGTAATTGCTTTGGTAAAGCATCACTAGTAATAACGACTGACTGACCTAAACGTACTTTTTTAATATCAGTTTCATAAATTTCTGCTACTGCATACATCTGTTGTGTACGGCCTAAGTCAGCTATTCCTTTCGTCCCAATAATTTCGCCAGGACGAGTATTAATTTTCAGAATTTGTCCAGCTATCGGCGATCGCACAGAACTCAAATCCAACTCAGCCTGAGCTTGTTTAACTGAAGCTTTTGCACTCTCGACATTAGCTTGTGCTGCTTGCACATCAGTAGCACGGACTTCTGTAATACTTGCGAACTTGGCTTTGGCCTCCATCAGCTGCTGTTGAATAGTTTCTACAACTCGACTGTTAGAAGCTTTTGCTTCCTTATAGCGCTGTTGCAGAATTTCGACTTGCAAACGTTTGGCTTCTGATTCAGAAGCAGAAATTGCACCTACTTTATATAGCTGCTGATAGCGCTGATTTTCGCTTTCAGCATTACTTAATTCCGCTTCTAGTCGAACAATAGTTGCTTGTTGTGCAGATATTGCTCCAGACAGATCAGCTCCTAGACGATCAATAGTTGCTTGCTGTGCAGATATATCTCCCGATTTAGCTCCCGCTTTTACTTGATTAAGACTCGCTTGGGCTACTAAAACTTGTTTTTGTGCTTTTTCTAAGGCTGTAAGACGGGAATAATAACTATCAAGAACAGCAATTATTTGTCCTTGACGTACCCAACTTCCTTGTTTAATCAGAAGTTTCGCCACTCGAACACTTCCTTGAGAGTTAGAAGCAGATAGACGAATGATTTCTCCTTCAGGTTGTAAAGAACCTAAAGCAGTAACAGCAGTTATCGTAGGAGAAATATTAGGAGTAGGTAAGTCTAATTTAGAATTCAACTGAAATCGTGAAAAGCTGTAGAGAGAAAGTACGCCAGGAACTACAGCCATAGCGGCTGTCAACATTATCAAATACCAACTTACCGGTTTTGTGAATGGCTGTCTTTGTTTGTATACCATAATTATCTCTTCCAAGTTAATTTGCACAACTTGTGCATTTAGTTCACTTCAACAAGCCAGCAGAATTAATGTTTAAATCCAGTTAGTCCAACGTAGAACATTTGGTAAACCTGAAGGTAAGACCGCTACCAAATTAATAGTTAATCTTGAAAGGTCAATCGTAAAGAGCTTGTTGCTATCTACAGAAAACAGGCTAACGCTATTTGAATAATTACCTATACCATCCTGAATATTAGCCAAATCAACACCAGTAATACCTCCTAATACAGTAGCTAGTTCTTCTGAAGAGGCTTGGGTGAACAGTTCATTATTTTCGAGATCGGTAATTTGCAGCATATTGTGAATTAATAGCATCAGGGTCAAGAGTAAAGTTACGCTTCTTTATAGCCAAAAGTTAGGCAGATCTTTTCTTGTTACAAATCACATTAGGCTAAATATCTAAATAAATTATTTCAAGAGACTTTTTATGAAAATAAAAAGTCTAATAACGCGTCTATTTTGCTCAATCATAAGTAGTGGGTATTTAATCAGATTCAATTTCTTGCAATCAAATAAAGACGCGTTATTTTCCTCAAATTATAGAAATAAGCTTAGGAGATAAGAAGGTTAATCCTGTTTTGCCACTTTCAGAAAAAATAGTCGAAGTAAGATTTTGGAACTTTAGTTTAATCAAGCTTTGAAATTTTATTGTTTAAAGCTCACTAAAACTTTTAGCCAAAATCTAGACATTAGCCTGGGAACGGCTTTCAGAAATTGGATTCCGAAACTCCGATCCAAGAGAGTTAACTCCGAGCGCAATTAACACAGCAAAAATCCCGGCGGTTAGTGCAGCTCCACCGAAGGCATAGGATGCAGGTAAACCTCCACTAACGTAAGCAGATTCTTGAGGAGAAAGTTCGCTGAACAGTTCGTTATTTTCGATATCGATAATTTGCAATAGCATATTGTGTAATTAAGAGCATCAGGATCAAGGTTAAAGTGGCACTTTTTCGTTGTGAAAAGGTACGCACATCTTTTCCCGTCACAGATCACATTAAGGTAAATATCCAAGTCAAGTATTTGCTAATAGCCAAAATTCCTTATCTATTTATGAGCTTAATAGTGAACTGTTCCTATTTCCTTTAACGTATACTCGATGCAAAATATTCCAAAATTAGATTTTTGTCCAAGTTAAAATCAGATCAGCGAGCCTATCATTTGTCTTTAATTAACTTTCAGTATTTATTGACAGAGCGATCTCTTACCGTACCCATATCCTAAATTCCCATTTTCTCGTAATTGAGTAAGTAATAAAATACACCAATTCTTGAGATGCTTGTTCGAGAGTAAAAGCTACACTAAATACTTACAGCTTCAGTAGAAAACTTTTATACGCAAATACATAAATTAATTTATTAAATTTAAAAACCGGACTTCTCACTTGAAAAAATCCGGCTTAATATCAAAAAATTTATCAGCCATTTTTGTCGCTACAGTTGCAATAATTATCAAGAACTAATAAATCATTCAATTATATATTGACCTTGAACTGGTTATAGCATAAATATTATTATCATGAGAATTGAATGAACCTACACCTCCACCGTCATATCTCATACTTTTGTCAAAAGCATGAATATACGTCCTATCACTAGAGTTCATTATTTCAAACCCATAGGGATAACTACCTCCCCATATAGTTTCTGCTTGCTCTATAGTTAAATTGTGGATAAATGTTTCTATAGAATAGGGATATAAGGCGGAAACTACAATTTTTTTCATAATGTAACTTGTTATGAACTAAGTAGAACTGATTTTTTAGTTTGTTGTATTACTAACCTGTTTTCTTTGAATATTATATGTAAATTATTATATTGTCACCAGGGATTTCGTAATATTTATAAGACATAAATCCTTTTTTGTCTGGTCAATTAATGTCAATAAAAGTAATCGGAATGTTAAATGTAATAATATTGCTGTTGAACGCCATATATAGTACAGGTTGCTTTAAGTATAATGTCAAAACAAGAGATATTCTTGATAAATCATTTTAGATAAATGATGGTAAATTTTAGAAAGTAAAACAAAAGCCAACTAATAGCTACTGCCAAAGGTTAATATTTATTTATTGCTTTAGGATAATTTAATTTTTATATAATATTATTATAAATAAAAATAAGAATTTGAGATACTTTTAGTTGCCATCAATTACACAATTAGATTTGTACAAAGCTATACATATTAAGATAAAGGAGTAAGATAATGGCTGAAATAATAGATTTAGGATTTGATCATAATAATGCAGAGTTACTTATACAAGAAATAACTCCAATCCAGGCAGAAACTTTATTGGGAGGCTATTGCCAGCCTAATGAAGATTCTCCTTATGCTTATATAATTAACATTACTAAGAATCCGAGTAAGCCCCAAACTAAATCTCAAAGCACAGATAGCTTTGAATATAGTGGTAAAAAAATTAACAGTATAGATAATTCTAGAAAAATTTACATAAATGGGGTTCCTATCAAAGGACAAAGAAATACTATCATTGTATACTGATAAATTTTAGTAGGCTGAAAACAGTTGCGATCGCCGAAAGTAGACCAAATCAATATTACAAATTTTAGTAAATATATAACCCGGATTTTTTACTTTTCAGAAATCCGGGTTACTCTTAAATAATTTATCAACAACTTTTGGTAATACAGTTGCAAAAATATAAGTTCAATAACTAATAAATAAATCTATTGTATATTGACCTTGAACTAGTTGTTGTATGAATATTATTATCATGATAATTGACTGAACCTGCACCTCCACCATCAAATCTAACACTATTATCAACAGCATTGATATACAGTCTATCCGTATTGTTCATAATGCGAAACCCATAGGGATAAAGACCTCCCAATATAGTTTCTGTTTGCTCTGTAATTAGATTGTCGATAAATGCTTCTATGGAATTGGAATGTAAGGTAAAAATTCTAGTTTTAGCCATGATCTTAGTTCCTGCAAAATAAATAGGGTTGATTTTTAATTTATTACGTTTATGAACAGTTTCCCCAGAATATTATATGTAAAATACCATGCTAAAAACAGTATTTTCAGATATTTGTAGGACATAAATTATTTTTTGTCTTGTACACAAAGATTAATAGTAGTCATTCCAATATCAAGTTGAAGATAAAAGCGGCTATCACTTTTAATAAAAAAAAATGTTGAAATCCTTTAGACTAAATAATTTAAATATTGTCTTATAGATACTTCGTATAGCTTTGAAAAAGCATTGCTAAACAAGGAATAGCTTGCTGATAATCAAATTTTCAAGATTGTCTATTCTAATTATTATTTATTTTTATCTTTTTTTTCTGTCTTGTTCAAAATAATAAGAACAATAATACACATATTATTGTCTATTTTACTTGTTTCTTGAGTACATTAATTTATTGATTTTGCCTAATATTTGTTTTAGAAATGTAAGTAAATGTTCTCAAAATCCACTTGAGTATTTCCATAAAACACAACTAATTACACGTGAAAGCATAGTAGCTAACATAGAGTAAATAAATTTTTCAATCATATAGTTAGTGTGTTTTAAAGTGTAAAAGCATTTGAGCTAGAAAATTAATTTTGCTTAATAACTTATGCTATTAGAACAGGAATTACTGTCTTCTTATGAAGAAACTCTGATTAGATTGGACTACCGTCAGAGATTAGAAAAGATTGCCCGTAAATACACTAGGGGAACAGGTTTATCTTGGGAAGATGCTTCTCAAATCGCTTATTTAAAAGTGTTTGTGGCTTTTCAAGCAGGAAAGTTTCGGCAAGGGACTGTAGAACAGTTTTATTACTGGGCTGTTGCTGTAGCTAGATGTGTAATTATTGATTTTGTTCGTAAAGAAAGTTTAAGGAAATGCCAGAGTTTGGACGATAATATCCCAGGAACGGATATGTCTCTATTAGACACAATTTCTGATGAATTTAGCACCTTGGATGCTATAGAACGTGCAGATTTAATTATGAAAACACTAGAGTCTATTTACCAACTTGATAAATACTATCCCCACCGAAATTATCTAAAATTATGGCAAGCAAAAGTTGATAGTAAAACACAAACTCAAATTGCTACTGAATTAAGAATTAGCCAGGGTGAAGTTTCCAAGCGATGGCAAGAACTCTTAGGGCGTATTGCTGAGTCGTTAGGATTAGTAGAAATTAAAGATATAAAGAAGAAACTACAAAAAACTCGCCAGCAAAAGACAGCAGATATTCGCTCAACAAAGCAGTGGTAAGCCAGAAAAATTTCACTTTAAAGCTTGCTTATCAAAATTATAATAAATCATCAGTAGTGAAAAATTTCAATCTTACCTAATACATGGATTGGAGACAATCCTATGTTGAATTTTGCTCATGAATCACCTTGTATCAAAATAAAAGTATATGCCTATAAGTTTTGAAAAAATTATCTTCCTGAATAAGCAAATGTATAATATCTTAAAGCCAAAAGCTGGAGAAATTTGGAAAGTTAATTATTTAATACAAAGTCCTCTAAATTTTGCAAGTGAAGAGCAATATAGTTTATATTCTTCCTTAGCAAGAAGTTTTTTGATAGGCAACTCACCACCACGTTATGTAATGATTGTCAAAGAACCTGAATTATCGGAAGACGTAGATGAGCAATGGTTGATTGTTTATGTGATGTTGTTATCAGTAGAAATAGATTTTATTAGTAATATAGATTTGCTGATTCCTGCCAAAATATCAGGATTAGATCAAGATTTATTAGCAGAAACTTGGCATATTATCCCTGCGCTGGCTTGTAACTTACTACAGCCAGTTGGTAAACGAATCTCCCATCATATTTATGATTATTTGCTAACAGTTAGTGACTATTATCAGGGGTTAATTTCTCAATTGCCAATAATAGAGGAAATTCAGCAATTAGGATGCAAACATGAGAAATTACGCTCTGCAAACAATCCAATAATTCAAGAATTTCATCAAGCAGAACAAGCCTGGAGTGATGTATTAACAGTGCCAGTGGCAGCTTACTATACTTATTTGAAAAGTATAAAATTTACAAATGCAATATTAAATGAAGCATTACAATTAGAACAAGACTTGCAATCTGACATTGGCGATTAAAAAAGCGATATTTCAATCGTTTCAAGCAATTTCGTCAGATTGCCACAGAACCAGTTTTCATCACAACGCGTCACTTTCCATTGTTTCCATATTTGTGCAACTTGATGACCACGTTACAGGTCTGACTAATTTTTTACAGTGATTTTTTATTTGTCGCTGTGCCAAATTAATGTCATTGAGGGTGTAAAGCTTGTACTTAAAGAGAGTTAAGCCCAGTATCAGCACCAGAGACTGACAAGCTATATCAACACAAACATCTGTAAGCCTAAAGTATGTAAGGCTTAACTCGATGACACAAATTTGCCTCAACGCCATTTAATTACTCATTGTATCAATGGACAACAAGCTTGAAAAACTATTAACAATGGGCAGGAGGAGAATCGAACTCCTATGACCGCAAGGTCGCCACATTTTGAGTGTGGTGCGTCTACCAGTTTCGCCACCCGCCCTTGGGTGCAACTTTCCTAAAATAACATATCTTTTGAAGTTATTGCAAGTAATTTCCAGTCACTAAACTAGAGTCAATATCTTTTATAGATGTACAACCACTCAGAGCCATTGCCACGCTTAACTCATTTTCTAACAGCGAGATGATATGCGATACACCAACTTGCCCAGCGACAGCTAATCCCCACAGTACAGGGCGGCCAATGAGGACAGCTTTTGCACCAATAGCCAAGGCTTTGAGGATATCTGTACCGCGACGGATACCACCATCTACCAGTACTTCGGCTTGATTATCAACAGATGCAACTATCTCAGCTAGTGCATCGAATGACGCGATCGCTCCATCGAGTTGTCTGCCACCATGATTAGAAACTACAATTGCTTTAGCTCCATACTCCACAGCACGCACAGCATCATCACCGCGTAAAATACCTTTGAGTACCAAAGGTAATGGCGATAATGACTGTAACCATTCCAAGTCACGCCAAGTTACAGCAGGGTTTAATTGCTGGGCAAAATAGGTAAATAATCCAGATTCTCCCGATTCTTGGGGAATATTCAACCCTGAGATATTTACAATATTTGCCAAATGTAGCCCTGATGGTAAGGTAAATTCGTTACGCAAATCGCGTTCTCGTCTTCCTAAAATCGGCGCATCCACTGTCAAACAAAGAGCTTGATAACCAGCAGCATAAGCCCGTTCAACTAAATTCCGCGTCAAGCCTCGGTCTTTATGGATATAAAGTTGGAACCATTGCAAGGCATTATGTTTGTAACCTACCGCAGCAACTTCTTCCAAACTCTTAGTTGCCATTGTACTCAACACCATACCTACACCTGCGGTAGCGGCTGCTAAAGACGTAGCAAGTTCTCCCTGTGGATGGGCTAGACATTGGAAAGCCATTGGTGCAATTAATAGGGGTAGTTGTACAGGCTGTCCTAAAATAGAACTGGTTAAGTTGCGATCGCTCACATCAACCAACATCCGAGGGCGCAATTTCACCTGTTCAAAAGCCGTCCGATTCTCTCGTAATGTAATTTCATCCCAAGCGCCACTGCTGTAATAATCAAAAGCCATCTGTGAGAGATGCTGTTTGGCTAACTGTTCGTATTCCCAGAGGTTAATTGGCTGAGAGACATCTGTCATAAAGGCGTTTTTGCTTGAAAAATTACTTTTTTGAGTCTGCTCAAGTTAGCATACCAAAAAGCTTTTTCTTAATTACCTAAAATTTTTTACACATCTTCTACATAAATCTATCTAACAATTCTTCGCGCGATAATTGCAGTAATAAAGGCGTAAATTCGTCTGGTGAGAATGCCAATATAGGTTCTATAATCCCTGTTAATTGAGTATCTAAAGAACCAAACCGGAATCGCAATAAATTCTCTATCAGCTTACGGCGTTCTGCTTGAATACCTTCTTGAAGCCCTTCTTGTTTAGCTTCGGCTAATTTTTGTTCATAAATAGGTGATAAGCGCATAATTAAATCCCTATCCTCTTGGTCTATATTTTGATTTACTTCCAAGGTCGTCTTCAAACTCAATAATAAATCAATGGCTTTAGCACGTAAGGGATTTTCTGGTGACAGTGCTTCTAGTTCATCTATGGCTTGTTGCTGGACTCTGCCTTTACCTCAAATTCTCAGCCATAGTGTTTCTTCAATACGTGGTAGTTGATGAATGGCAACAATCGCTATTCTTAAATAATTCCCAAGAAAATGTACACCTACTTCCCAGTTTTCTAGGTCTTCGCTGGTTCTAAAACCCTCTAATATGGACTCAGAAGCCGTAGGTGATAAAATCCACAATCGAGGTAATTCTGATTCGGCGACTCGATTGTTATCAACTTTAGCCTGAAGCTTGATTTCGGGAAATATATCAAATAACTTGTTCATACAACTGCGAATTTCCGCAATTGTAGCGGCATTTCTAAAAGGTTCAATTAATGCAGGTGCAGATGCAATTTTTCCTAATAAACCTAATTATATTTTATCAGTGGTTGCTGGAGATGTCGGTGCGAAATAAACATCAATCTCACGGATTTCCGCAGAAACTTTGCGGCTAGTTTCTACTTTTCCCAATGGTTGTAATAGTTCTTGAAGATAATCTTTGGCAAATTGGTCGTAGGGAAACCTGGTCATTAAAAGATTTTAGGACTATACCCATATCTTACATGAGGGCGATCGCCTACGACTTACCGCAGATTATCTCGGTTTACCAGTTACGCCAACCGCCTTTTGCTGGTACTTCACCAGAATTTTTCAAACCGTGACTTTGCAGTAAAGTTTGATATTCTTGACTACTAGCCCAACGGTCAATTTCTCTGGCACGCAGGACTGGGACGGGATGACTTAATTGGGCTGTGCGGGCTGCTTTCACCATTTCACCCAATTCTGTTTTACTAATATCATCGTAAGCACGAGCTTGCTCAACAAAGGCATCAAGGTTGAGTTGGGGTGCGAGTGTGGGTGAACCGCCTGCAAGTTTCATGAGTACAGACATGACCACTTTAGGGTTTTGAGTGGCTAACAAAGCAGCGCGATCGCAGGTAAACTCAGCACAGCGTACCCATTCTAAAAGTTGTGTTTGGATGGCTTGCGCCAGCAAATTCCCCACATTTGGCACAATTGCCGCCGCTAAAATTAATAAATTTACAGGCGTTAAATAGACACTGTGGTCACATTTAAGATGCCCTAATTCATGGGCAATTACCGCTTGAATTTCTTCTGGGGTAAGAATATCTATCAAAGAAGTATGCAGTACCACAAACGGCTGCTTACCGCGCATTGCAAAAGTGTAGGCGTTAGGTGCTGGATGTTGCCGCACATATAATTGTGGTGGCTCAATATCTAAAGTTTTACAAGCTTCTAGTAATAATTTATGTAAATCAGGCAGTTGATTTTCACTAACTAAAATACTAGAGGCAATATTTTCTACATAAAAAACTTGCTCCGCCATTGGCCCCAGCCAATTTCGCACCATCAAATCAATACCTGGTATCTGTTTGAGAGTTTTGGTAGATTCCAGGTCTAAGGGATGACGAAAGGAGTCAGCTTTTAAACCAATCAGCGGGGTTTTAATAAATGACATGATGTAGCAAGTTAAAAAAATGAGGTGTTGCAGAATAACTTATTGTCATTCTATCAAACTAGAAATTTGTTCAGGCACTGCTAAATTTTTTTGGAGTTGCTGAATAAATTCCTCTTGGGAAAAATCCCCTACATTGTTAGTTATTAACCAATTTTTCAGGGGACTATGCCAAAATTTATGGTAAAGAATCACTCCTTTTACATTCAAAATAGCTGATAAATAGCTAAATGAAGAGTGGCTCATTACAAGTACGTTTGCTGATGACATTCTTTGAAGCGTTTCTATGGGATCAGCATTAACAAACTTTTCTAAATTAGGTATGACATCAAATTCTGCCAACTGAGTTGATTTATAATCAACAACCACATCACTTTTTAACATACTATGTTGATTTGCTGTCACCGTAAAAGATTGTGTAGGCAATTCAGTATGTAATTCAAACACATAATCAAGTTTCAGTTGATCCAAAATCGCGCTGATTTTTTGAGCTACGGAAATATAATATTCATTTGACAGCATCCTGTGAGAAGCAACAAACAATAAATCTCCTCTTCTCACATGGATGGCAATACGAATCACTGATGATTTCTGCAAAGGGAAAGGGGATACATCCTTGACACATTGTAAAGTTTCTGGATAGGTATCTGTGATTTTATAGGGAAGTAAGACTTTAGCCAAAATGAACTTTTTGCTTTTTAGTGCCTTTCTTCTCAGTTTTTCAAAAGTCAATAAATCTAGATTTTTAATATATTCAGTAGTATAATCGACTGGCAATTCTCTATCAGAGGATATTTTAAATATTTGATTATATTCATCAACAATATCTTGATTTGTAGTATTTTGCTCAAGAGCAACCAAACCTTGATAGTTTAATTTAGTTAAGGGTGAATGAATGTATGGCACCTGAAGCAATCGGGAAGCCGCATAAATACTATATATTCTTTGAATTTGCGCTCCAGCACCATCAGTGAATTTATCATTTGCATAAGTTAATCCTAGCAAATTACTGTGAGGTGAAATCCCCATAACTTGCCAATAAAACCTCACTGCATTATTAACTAATTGAGTTATTTTAAATTTTATTAGTTTAATTAAGTCACGCATTAAATTAGGTGCAAATGATTCCGTCATCATTTTGATGGGCTTAAGCATTTTTTCTTACCTTTTTTAAAGTGACTGAATAAAAAAAACAACTTTAGACAGTCTAATTAAAGCTAAGTTGTATATTTTTGCAAGTAAATAAGCAAACACTCCTCATTATAACGATTAAGTAGGGTGGGCAATGCCCACCTAACTACTAAGTCGAAATTGTTACTGGCGGGTTACTGCCATTAGATGTTAATTCTGGTGTAGGGATTTCCTGTACACGCTTGATTTTAGCGCCCAGTTGCAGCAATTTGAGATCGAGGCGATCGTAGCCGCGATCGAGGTGATGCAATCCTTGAAAGGTAGTTAAACCTTCCGCTGCTAATCCAGCTAAGACGAGGGCTGCTGATGCACGCAAGTCTGTGCCTAATACAGGCGCACCTGATAACATCGGGACTCCCCGGACAAAGGCCGCATTGCCTTTAACGCGAATATCTGCTCCCAAGCGATTTAACTCGGAAGCATGGCGCAAGCGATTTTCAAACACAGATTCGTTAATGATGCTGTCACCTTCAGCTAAAGTGAGCAACGCCATAAACGGTGCTTGCATATCTGTGGGGAAACCGGGATGGGGCAAGGTTTCAATATATGTCGCCTTGAGGGTTTCCGCAGGTAGCAGTCGCAAGCAATCTGGGCCTTCCTCAATGATGGGTACGCCGATTTCTCGGAGTTTGGCAATCACGGGAATTAAATGGTCGGGTACGACTGGGGATAGTAAGATTTCGGAACGCGTAATCGCACCTGCTACCAAAAAAGTTCCGGTTTCAATGCGATCGGGGATAATGCTGTAGTCAACAGAATGCAATTGAGGCACACCCACAATTGTAATTATGCTAGTACCAGCACCATGAATTTTGGCTCCCATTGCGTTACAGAAATTCGCCAAATCAGCAACTTCTGGCTCACGGGCAGCATTTTCGATGATGGTTTCACCATCAGCCAGGGTAGCAGCCATCATCAACGTTTCCGTTGCTCCCACACTGGGAGTGTCGAGGTAAATTTTGGCTCCTTTTAATCTGCCGCCACCGGGAACATAAGCATTACAAATGCCATGTTCAATTTGTACTTCGGCTCCCATTGCTTGCAGTCCCCGGACGTGCAAATCAACTGGTCTAGCGCCAATAGCACAGCCCCCAGGTAAAGGCATTTGCGCTACTCCTAGCCTTGCTAGTATGGAACCAATGGCAAAAAAGCTGGCGCGTAGTTGAGTAACGAGTTCGTACGGAGCTTTAGATGTAGTAATGTTGCTGGCATTAATATCTAAGATGTCATCTTGGTGTGAGACGCGTACACCCAAGGCTGATAAAACTTGTCCCATTTTTTCCACATCCGCCAACAAGGGAACATTGCGGATGTGACAATCTCCAGAACAGAGCAATGCTCCAGCCATGATTACCAGTGCTGAATTTTTTGCTCCGCTAATTTTTACATGACCATGCAAAGGATGCCCACCCCAAATTTGCAAGACTGAGGAGTCTGCTTGAGGTGCAAGCTTGGCATCTGGTAAGCTGGTAGAAGGATTGATAAGCCTACCTCCAAAAATAATACGTAGTTTTCAAGGGTTGAAGTTGGTTTTGATTCTACAGTAAAGATTTAATTTGTCTACATCTTGTATTAATCAATATATTTTTTAGCTAGTGAATTGAGGGCTGAAATAACCATAGTTTAGTCTAAGGTGAATTGGGAAATTACGCTCATTAGCGATCGCCATACTCCCTAGATACTGTACTTTGGTTTGGGCAAAATCTAACCACCCATCATAGTTCCCAATCTTCGCTCTGGAATATCTATGACACAGAATATTTGGCTATTACTTGACAAAAATAAACATTTGAGTAATAATAATAAACTGTCGATATAAAATCGATGCCAGCGGAACTGGCGGAATTGGCAGACGCGCTAGATTCAGGTTCTAGTGCCGCAAGGCTTCCGGGTTCAAGTCCCGGGTTCCGCATTGAAAGTTAAAGAGTAAAAGTTAAAAGGCAAAAGAAAGAAACTTTTACTTTTTACTTTTTATTTTTTACTTTTGCCTTTAATTGTGTTAACTAGTTTACAAAATTCTCTCGTTAAGCAAATTCGCAAGCTGCACTCTACTAAAGAGCGTCACAAGCAAGAATTATTTTTGCTGGAAGGGACGCATTTGTTGGAGGAAGCTTGTGCGGTAAATTATTCCTTAGAAACGGTGTGTTGTACACCAGATTGGCAAGCCAGTCATACCGCATTGTGGGAAAAGGTTTGTAGTCGTTGCGATCGCGCCGAAATTGTCAGTGAGGAAGTTTTAGGAGCGATCGCCACTACAATACAACCAGATGGAGTAGTCGCCACAGCCAGACGTAGCGAATCGATCAATCAAGTCCCCTTTGATGGCATTGTTTTAGCCTTAGAAACCATCCAAGACCCTGGAAATTTAGGTACGATTATTCGCACAGCAGCTGCGGCTGGTGCATCAGGATTATGGCTGAGTGACGATAGTGTAGATTTAGATAACCCCAAAGTGTTGCGTGCTAGTGCTGGACAATGGTTTCGCTTAAATATGGCAGTGACTGAAGATTTATCAACCACAGTTCAGCAAAGTCAGCAGGCGGGAATGCAAGTCATCGCTACCTTGCCGACAGCAAAATTAACTTATTGGGAAATTGATTGGCGCAAACCCAGTTTAATTTTATTGGGGAACGAAGGCGCAGGTTTATCGGCAGACTTGGCAAAGATGGCAGATAAACAAGTGAATATTCCCCTGAGTCCGGGAGTAGAGTCCTTGAATGTGGCGATCGCAGCTGCTTTAATGTTGTATGAAGCTCGGCGACAAATAACAGCTGGCTAGACAAGCATCACTTTGTCTTTTCTTGCAAATATTGTTCAATATCAGCAACGGCATCCTCAAAAGCCGCTAAATCAATATCGCCCAACTCATCCACTAATTCGGCATCAGTTATTTCCTCAGCCTGAGTTGCTTCATTCTCAGCCAGATTTTCGTCGTGTAAGATACCTTCCAATTGATTGAGAGATTGTTCAAACTCTTGATTAGCGGCGCGGCGCTGTTGATGATCATTTTGCTCCATCATACTGACTGAAAAATATTGATTTACTAACTTTAGTTTTAAATTGCAGTTCCTACAAATTTCTATTTTGCATATATACAAGCTTGATGGCTATCTGCTGTATCAACTTTACACATTTAGCACTTAAGTATAAATCTGCAACATCAAGGCAGGCGATCGCATTCCTCGATAAACTGCAAACATTCCAGAATTGGATTGACAAACTCCACATCTACTTATTAGCATCTAATTAAGTGCTAATTCAATGTTTATATGCTGATAAATCTATCAAAAGATATACATTCTCTCACCGAGTTTAAGCGTAATACTACTGAGTTTTTACAACGTATTAAACAAACAAAACATCCCTTAGTTCTGACTGTCAACGGAAAAGCAGAGTTGGTTGTTCAAGATGCGGAATCTTATCAAGAACTTTTGGATACTGCTGAATTAGTAGCAACCTTAAAGGAAATTAAACTTGCTTTGGAACAAATGCAGCCAGAACAAGGAGAAAAAGCAGAAAATTTTTTCCATGAACTGGAACAAGAAATCCGCGAATTGTTACCAAAACGCTATAGAAAACGTGATGAAGTGCTGGGGCGTATTCGTCAACGAGTCGAGGCTTTACCAATAGAAACAGAAAGCCGTGTACAGACTTGGAAATCAGCAGGACAACCCTGATGGTGATTGATACGATGGTATTTGCCTATGCACTCTTACGCGTAGAGGACAGGTATGAACAGGCAATAGCTGCTTTAGAAACTGTAGATCAAATTGTAGTGCCAGATTCGTTGTTTGCCGAGTTGGGAAATGTAATTTGGCAGTGGATACAATTTAGGCAACTGCCATTGCAACTAGGTTTAGATACGCTACAAGATGCTGAGGCACTAGTTGATGTAATGATTCCTAGTTCTCAGATTCGAGATGCCGCTTTAAGGCTGGCAGTTGCGGCAAGTCATTCATTCTACGATACGTTATTCGTGGCAACAGCAATTCAATCTGATACTCAAGTGTTAACTTATGATCAAAAACTAGCGGCTAAGTTTGGCGATCGCATTATATTGCTGGAATAGATGACAAAACAGTTTACAGAGGATGTTTTCAACGATAGCGCTCGCGTTCAGAACCCCACTATTCCACCTCAGAACACGAAACTTTAAGTAAAAAGCTCAAGCGATCGCGTTCAGAACCCCACTATTCCACCTCAGAACACGAAACTTTAAGTAAAAAGAGTGGGCGATCGCACTCACAACGTCATCATTTCACTTCAGAACACGAAACTTTTAGTTTGAAACGAGAACGCTCTCACTTGAAACAGAAACATTCTCACTTACAACGAGAACGCTCTCACTTGAAACAAGAATGTTCTCACTTACAACAGGAACGTTCTTATTTGAAACAAGAATATTCTTGCTTAGAACGTGAAAAGCCGAGATTAGGCGATCGCTGTTATGATTCTGAGGACAGGCGATCGCGCAAATATGCTAAATTTTTACGTACACTCAAAGTATTTGGATGATCTACCCCTAAGCGTCGCTCACAAATATCTAAAGCTTGAATGTACAAGGGTTCGGCTTC
>NZ_DF978428.1:0-70444 GCF_002897135.1 Nostoc cycadae WK-1
CCT
This sequence comes from Nostoc cycadae WK-1, assembly GCF_002897135.1. NCBI lineage: Bacteria > Bacillati > Cyanobacteriota > Cyanophyceae > Nostocales > Nostocaceae > Nostoc > Nostoc cycadae. The sequence continues at coordinate 4 of NZ_DF978428.1, forward strand.
ACCCGACGTGCTTCCGATCTAGGTTTCCAGGTTTAACCTACAGGTAATTCCTGACTCTTATACACATCTAGATGTGTATAAGAGACAGCCTGTAAATTTTTCCACCGGCTTACTTATACTGCTTGAGTCAACAGAGAATCAAGTTGACCTTTGGTGTCTAGCTGATAAATGTCATCACAACCACCAATGTGTTGATTATTAACAAAAATTTGTGGTACTGTTCGACGACCATTAGCTCTTTCTGCCATTTTGGCTCTAGCGGTTTCATCACCGTCGATTTTGTATTCAGTGAAGTTTACGCCTTTCCACCACAGCAACATTTTGGCACGAATGCAGTATGGGCAGGTTTGCCAGGTATAAATTTCGACGTTAGCTTTAACCTTGTCTGGATGACGACCAAGTAGGGGATTGAGGAAGTCCAACATAAGTTTGTATTTTATTGATGTTTGTGAGTTATTTCTAGGCTAGTTTATTATGTTTTACTCCGCCTACCTATCAATTGTTGATAATTAGAAGATAAACGGTATATAAAGCGTGGTATGCCTTCTGGAGATTTAGCGACTTCTTCTTTTTCTACAAAGCCGAGTAAACAAAGTTGTTCTAATCGATAATAAGTCTCTGAGCGACTTCTATTAGTCCACTTTTGCTCGAATGCCTCTTGCTGAAGTCCTCTATTATTATTTGTGGTTTTTGCTTCTATGAAGCTCAGAATATCTTTTTGAGTAGTTGAAAGCAACTTATCTCTTCGCTCAAATAAACTCATTCTAAATTCATTTGGAATAGCTTTTCCTGCATCGAGAGGTAAGTAATATAACAAGGTTGCCAATAAAACAAAAATAATACCCAGTACCAGGGAAGCTAGTCGATACTCTGCATAGGGAGCAACTCCTTTAATTACTGGTAAGTTAAGGTTAGTGGTTAATGCCAAAATGATTAGCAATGCACCCAGTAGAAAAAAAAGAAAGCTAAGAGTGTGTCGTTCTATAAAAATCTGGAATGATTCTAAGATTTTCATAACAATCCTTTAAACTATTGCTTGTGTAATTTAGCGCATAGGTGCGGGAATCCACTGTTGGAAGCTTTCAAAATGACTCCAGTAGGCTAGATATCCGATAAACGCCCAAATCAAAGCAGCCACAATCAACACGACTGTCCCAGTTAATCGCAAAGTACGGTTAGTTTTCCAATACAGAGCAGGTGCGGCAAAAATACCGCCCAAGCCAGTCAGGAGAAAACCTATTCCTGTTAGTACAGGTGTTTTGGTGATGTTTAAATTTATAATGCGGATACCGACAACAACTGCTACCAATCCAGCAAAAAAAGCGTAAATCGCTACTGTCCACAAATCCCAATTTAAAGCTAAGGCGATCGCTGCCGCAATGAACAAAGTTCCGAAAAGGACAGTTGTTTCTCCAAACGCAATAATTGAAGCTACCATGCACAGTCCATGTGAAAATCATGTGTAGCCCAGTTGGCAAGGCAATGGCCCCTGTAATTCCAAACCCAGGAATCCATTGTTTCTGACTTGTGCTAAATAAGCCTCGATTCACGTAATTAGCTAGGAGAACTAATCCAGCAACCATATTGATCAACATAAGAGTGATGTAGTCAATAAACACGCTCAACCTCTGATTTATTTTTCGATGTAGCCAATTTTTTTTCGTAAACTTATACGCAGTTTCTTGACCTAATTTAGTCAATTACACATACAAAAAATACACATTTATTTTGCTGAATTGCTACATTACACTTAAATAAGGCATTACTCATATACTCTCTAAGCCTTGCCCAGCTAAAGCTATGGAGATTTTAACTACTAAGTTAATCTTAATTAGTTAATAGTACAAAAGAACTGTAGTTTCAGCTTACTGGTATTTATTTACATAAATTAGCAGCAAAAATTAACAATTATGTGAGTGAATACTATTTTCCATAGGTATCGGCACTTTGGTAGACTTGAAAACTGAAATGGCCAGATGAAATAACGCAATAGAGAGCAGTTGAGAGGGTGAGTCTGTGGAAAATACGCTTGGGTTAGAAATTATTGAGGTAGTAGAACAAGCCGCGATCGCATCTGCGAAGTGGATGGGTAAAGGCGAAAAGAACACGGCTGACCAAGTAGCAGTAGAAGCAATGCGTGAGCGCATGAATAAAATCTATATGCGTGGTCGCATCGTGATTGGGGAAGGGGAACGTGATGACGCTCCTATGCTGTATATCGGTGAAGAAGTTGGTATCTGCACTAGTCCAGACGCAAAAGACTTTTGTAACCCTGATGAGTTAGTAGAAATTGACATTGCCGTAGACCCCTGCGAAGGTACAAACTTAGTAGCATACGGACAGCCTGGTTCAATGGCTGTGTTGGCAATTTCTGAAAAAGGTGGCTTGTTTGCTGCACCTGACTTCTACATGAAGAAACTAGCAGCACCCCCAGCAGCTAAAGGCAAAGTAGACATTAACAAGTCAGCCACCGAAAACCTCAAGATTCTCTCAGAGTGTCTAGATCGCTCGATTGATGAACTCGTAGTAGTTGTAATGAAGCGCGAACGCCACAACGATTTGATTAAAGAAATCCGCGAAGCGGGAGCCAGAGTCCAACTAATTTCTGATGGTGACGTAGGTGCAGCCATATCTTGTGGTTTTGCGGGAACTAATATCCATGCACTGATGGGTATTGGTGCTGCACCTGAAGGTGTGATTTCTGCGGCGGCTATGCGGGCAATGGGTGGACACTTCCAAGGCCAATTGATCTACGATCCAGCAGTGGTGAAAACAGGTCTAATTGGGGAAAGCAAAGAAGCTAACATTGAGCGTTTGCAGTCTATGAACATCACTGACCCCGATAAGGTCTACGATGCTCATGAACTGGCTTCTGGTCAAAATGTACTGTTTGCTGCTTGCGGAATTACTTCTGGTAATTTAATGCAAGGTGTCCGCTTCTTCCACGGTGGTGCAAGAACTCAAAGTTTGGTTATCTCTAGCCAGTCTAAGACAGCTAGATTTGTCGATACAATCCACATGGTAGAACAGCCTAAGACTCTGCAATTGCACTAGAAATTCGGGAGAGAGATTCATTAAGTCAAAAGTAAAAAGTAAAAAGTAAAAAATATTTTTGTTTTTTACTTTTGCCTTTTGACTTTTTACTTCCATTCCCCAATTGTTAATAACCCATTATTAATTGTTGATAAGAAATGAATATTGCAGTGGTGGGGTTAAGCCATAAAACAGCCCCAGTCGAAATTCGGGAAAAGCTGAGTATTCCAGAACCACAAACTGAAAGTGCGATCGCTCATTTAACTAGTTACCCCCACATTGACGAAGTAGCTATACTTAGCACTTGCAACCGTCTGGAAATTTACATTGTGGCTAGTGAAACTGACCAAGGTGTCCGCGAAGTTACTCAGTTTCTTTCAGAACACAGCAAATTCCCTGTATCTTCTTTAAGACAACACCTGTTTGTGCTACTGCACGAAGACGCTGTAATGCACATTATGCGGGTAGCAGCAGGATTAGATAGCTTAGTCCTCGGAGAAGGTCAGATTCTGGCTCAGGTGAAGAATACTCACAAACTGGGGCAGCAATACAGTGGTATAAAAACAATTTTGAATCGATTATTTAAACAAGCAATTACAGCGGGTAAGCGAGTACGTACCGAAACAAGTATTGGCACTGGTGCTGTTTCTATTAGTTCGGCGGCTGTGGAGTTGGCACAAATCAAAGCTGCTAATTTATCTGCTTGTCGAGTGGCAATTCTCGGTGCTGGCAAAATGTCGCGGTTGTTGGTGCAACATTTAATTTCTAAAGGTGCGGGACAAATTAGTATTGTAAATCGCTCCCGCGATCGCGCCCAGGAATTAGCCAAGCAGTTCTCTGACCAACCAATCCGCATTCATTTGCTGGCGGAAATGATGACCGTAATTGCCGAAAGCGATTTAGTATTTACTAGTACATCTGCAACAGAGCCAATACTTGACCGCGCCAAGTTAGAAATAGTTTTAGAACCTGGCCGTCCTTTGATGTTATTTGATATCTCTGTGCCGCGTAACGTACACTCAGATGTCAATGAACTAGCACATGTCCAGGCGTTTAATGTTGATGATTTAAAAGCAGTAGTTGCACAGAACTACGAAAGCCGACGCAAAATGGCTCAAGAAGCCGAAAAACTTTTAGAAGAAGAAATTGAAGCTTTTGATATTTGGTGGCGCAGTTTAGAAACTGTAACTACTATCAGCTGTCTGCGAAATAAAATCGAAACCATCCGCGAACAAGAGTTGGAAAAAGCTTTGTCGCGTTTGGGTTCGGAATTTGGAGACAAACATCAGGAAGTGATCGAAGCTTTAACAAGAGGAATCGTTAACAAAATTTTACACGATCCGATGGTGCAATTACGAGCGCAACAGGATGTCGAGGCGAGACGACGTTGTATGCAAACGCTACAAATGTTGTTTAACCTTGATGTGGAAGAGCAGTTTGGTTAAAAAAGAGTGTAGGGGTGAAAGGGTATAGAGGGGTAAAGGTGAAAGGAGTCATGATTCTTTCGTCAGTTTTGTAGTCATTGCTCATTCAACTTAAATTAGTTAAGTTAACTTGGTTAATCTTTTCTCTGACACCCTCACACCTCTACACCCAGCCTCAATAGATAACTTTTGTGCTTAAATTTTATTTTGATGCGATCGCCACTTCAAATTCTTCCAAAGCCTGAAGATTGCCTACTTGCCAAGCGCGTTCCACAAAAGTAGGAATGATTTGCTTGATTGGTATGTCTTCAAATACAGGACTATCATCAGAAACTAAATAAATTCCATCACGCAATACATAAATTTTTAGTGTGCCGCTATCATAAACCCAAAGTTCCGGCACGCCAATGGCTGCATAAGCATCAAGTTTGGTTTTAGAAGTGACATCAGATTGAATTGCCAAATCGGGTGGTGGGTCGTCAGGTTCCAAGCGACGACGGCCAATCATACGTTGGTAATTTTGGATGTAAAAGCAAGCGTCGGGTTCAACTCCAGCTATACCTTCCCTTTTGAAAGTAGTGGAACCAAAAGGTTGGTATCTCAGACCTTTTAGCTTTAGCAATATTTTGACAATATCTGAAAGCATGTCTCTGGGTATTTCATGTTCAGGTAAAGGAACCATAATTTCTAAAGTACCCTGGCTATATGCTACTCTCGCACGCCGCTTGTGTCCCAATTCCTCTAAAATCGCCTCGAATTCTGACCAACTGACATCTGGTATAGTAACTGCACTACCAGGAGCCAATTGCATCTGGCTAACAGGTTTTGCTACGGGAATAACAGCAGTCATAATTTCAAGAAGGGAAATATTGTATATTACTTTATCAAATAAATTCTCTTGGCTGGTTTTTGGTCAAGAGAACCGAGCATGATTTTTGAACATTTTTAATTAAAAATAAACACAGATAATTGTTTGTGTTTAATTAAAATATAATTTATTGCCAGAAATATTGTGTGCCTACACAACTTTGTATTTGCTATCTCGGATTTGTTTTTCTTAGGCTAGACTAGTAATCTATGTCAATTAATCATTCACATTGTTGTGGCGATCGCTACTCAATATCGGCAATATTTTTAATTTTTAATCATTATTATTTCAATTACTTATATAAGAGGTCTTGTCCTCGCTTGATAGTCTAGTTTTTGTAATTGTGGAAACTTGCGCTCTTTGAAGTGCTACGTATAAAGTAGATTGGTCTACATCTAAAAATTTAGCCGCCTGTACAACATAAGTACCTTGTTTAATTATTTTGTTTATTCTTTTTCTAGCTAACGAATGTTTCAGCATAGCGAAATGTAAAGAACAACTTAAGAAATTTCATTTTTTTCCTAAACAAATCGCAAAATTGACATTAATTAAAAAAATAAGTGATGGGAAATTAGCGCTGCATTTTAGGAGGACAGCACGAATAATTCGATTTCTTTCTAATTAGATCGGGGTCGAATTAATGATAAAAAATTATGAGAAAAGAACAGTTTAAGACCCTACTACGATTTTTTAAAGTGTTAGCAGACGAAAGTAGATTGAAGATTGTAGGTATTTTGGCAAACCAAGAGTGTAGTGTGGAAGAATTAGCAGCACTCATGCAACTTAAAGAACCGACAGTATCTCACCATTTGGCGAAACTTAAAGAAGTAAATTTGGTGACTATGCGCCCTGATGGTAACAGCCGTTTGTATCAGCTAGATAGTGAAGCCTTAGAAAAAATTAGCCAGGAAATTTTTACTCCAGGAAACATAGCTTCTTTAATTAGCCAGATAGATACTGAAGCTTGGGAAAGCAAAGTTTTGAATAATTATCTAGAAAGCAATCCCACCAGCTTAGATGGAGTTCAACGCCTCAAAGAAATTCCCGTTAGTCGCAAAAAGCGCTTAGTAATTCTCAAATGGTTGTCTACTAAATTTGAGTTAGAAGTTGAATATTCTGAACAGATGGTGAACGAAATTCTCGGTCGTTATCATCCTGACTACCTTACCTTGCAACGCGAGTTAGTTAGTTACAAATTCATTCAGCGAAAGGATGGAATTTATTGTCGGAATCTACAAGATTGAGAATGCTGAACAAAAAATTAAGAATTCAGTAGTCAGCAACCAGAATGTTATTCGGAAGTTCTGACTCCTGAGTGGATTAGATCGAAAATTACTTTCCTAAATAAGCTTCTAAAACTTGGGAGTTAGTTTGAATTTCGCTAGGAGAACCATCAGCTAAATTCTGACCTTCAGCCAGTACCCAAACGCGATCGCACAAGGACATAATCACATCCATATTATGTTCAATAATTAAAAATGTCAGACCGTCTTGGCGGTTCCAGGTGACAATGCGATCGCATATATCATCAATTAATCTTGGGTTTACTCCAGCTGCTGGTTCATCCAACAAAATCAACTTGGGATTAGTCATTAGCGCCCTACCCATTTCTAGCAGCTTGCGTTGTCCACCAGACAAGCATCCAGCGTAATCTTGCGCTTTCTGCGCTAACCCCACAGACTCTAACAAAAACATTGCCCGTTCTTGTAATTGTTTTTCTTCTTTGGCGACTAAGTGGGGTTGGAGTTGCACTTGCCAAAAACTTTCACCTGTTTGCTTTTGCGCCGCCAGTAACATATTTTCCAACACCGACAACCGCGAGAGAGTCCGCGCTACCTGAAAAGTGCGGACTAGTCCCTGTTGGGCAATTTGATATGGTTGCAACTGCTGGATTTGTTCGCCATCAAAAATCACTCGTCCCTTATCTGGACGAATAAAGTTAGAAAGTAAGTTAAATAAAGTAGTTTTACCCGCACCATTGGGGCCAATCAACCCAGTGATGCTACCTTTGAGAACTTCAATTTTTGCCTCATTGACTGCTTTGATCCCGCCAAAGCTTTTGCAAAGTCCAGAGGCTGCTAACAAGGGAAGTGGCGATGATTGGTTATTTACCAAGGGTGAGTTCCTCCTTTTTCCCTAAGATACCTTGAGGTCGCCAAATCATTAGCACCATTAAAATTAAACCAATTACCATAATCCGAAATGCACCCAGACGCGCTTCATCTAGAGGAATAATTCTGGGTAGAACTTCTCTAGTAATGGCATCGTAAGCAAAGTAAATCACTGCACCTAAAATTGTGCCAATGTTATTTCCAGAACCGCCCAAAATTACCATAATCCAAGCGTCAAAAGTTAGCTGCGGTTGGAAATTATCAGGATAAATTGCACTCAACTGCCAAGCAAAGAAAGCACCTGCAACACCTGCGATCGCACCTCCCAACATCAGAGATTGAATTTTGTACCAAAAAACATTTTTACCCAAAGCTTTGGGGATTTCTTCATCTTCGCGGATAGCTTTTAAGACTCGACCCCAAGGCGATCGCACCAAAATTTCTAACCGCCAAAAGACAAATGCCAACACCAACAACGACAACAACATAAAACCAGCTTTGGGGTTGTAATTATACAATCCAATCACACCAGAAATATAAATTGCTGCTGTCAACAAACCCAAAACAATACCTACCCCTAAACGCGATGCCAGTTCTTGCTTGCTGCTGGTTTTTTTAGAAGTATCGGCCACTAAAAATCTTTGGGCTGTGCGAATCCATCGCCACAAAACAAAAAAAGTCACAGCCGCCAACAGCGTCAGCAACCCAATCATTACCAAGCGAACTGCAAAATTTGGTTCTGATGAGAAAGGGATAGTATAACTTTGCACCCCAAACGCCCCAGATATCCATGTATCACCTACAGGTAATTCTTGGTTATTCACCACCAAACGAATTAACTCACCTGTACCAATAGTGACAATAGCCAGATAATCTTCGCGCAGACGCAGAGTCGCAAAACCAATCACCAAGCCCAACAAAGCCGCCACTACTGCCCCAATAACTGCTGATATCAGTAAAGGAACGCCTTTTAAACTTAACAATATTGTTGTATAAGCTCCCAAGGTCATAAAAGCAATATGACCAAAGTTAATTAACCCCGTAAAGCCCCACTGTAAATTCAGTCCCAGACCAAACAAGGCAAAAATTGCCGTAGAAATTGCCAAAAAAATTAAATAGTCAATCATTTTTTAGTCAATAGTCATTTGTTATTGGTCATTAGTCATTAGTTATTCTCCCCTGCTCCCTCTGCACCCTGCCCCCCTGCCTCTTCTTCGTTCCCAAGATAGTACATCTTACCGTTCACCATTGCCAATTTTTGGGAACAATAGCCTTGACTTTTGGAACATAGTTTATTGATATATGAACTTGCTGCGTATAAGAATCCATCATTTAATTGAGCAGTTAGGGGATGAAGAACTCCAAAGCGTTTGGGAGGATGTTCATGCTTTACATTGTGACTTTTATATGCTTAAAGCTATACAGAAAGTTAAGCAATCTCAGCAGCCTTGGGATATCTTGACTCAGGAAGAAGCGATACAAATTTTAATGTTTTACTGATGCAGTGGTGAACAAGGGGTTAGAGGCTAGAGGCTAGGGACTAATCTCTAGTTGACATCTGATTCCCTTACACCCCTACACCCCTATTCCCTTATACCCCTAATAGAGGTGATGCCTAGTGAGTGTGGAAATGCGCTATGCCAGGTCTTTTTTAATGGATCTGAAGAGTTTAGAGCCTGCTGCTTATCAGCGGGTATATGATTTTGTGTTTTTTGAATTTGGGGAAAAGTGGCAGCTGCATTGTCTTCCCGAACTGCGACAGCTAGACAGCGAGGGCATTTTTCATCGTTTTACCCTAGATGATTATTTAATTGGAATTGAAATTAGAGGGGAAATTGTCAAGTTTCTGCGGGTCGTACCTATGCCAGATGTTTAAGACGGCAAATTAGCCCAACACTTAAAACTGTATAAGGCTAGGCAGGGATGCACCTGACCTTACATTAAACTTGTCATGGAAAAACAACTTACTTGAGATTTCCCTATGGATGCAATAGCACTTTGGCAAAGATACCAAGATTGGTTATATTTCCACGAGGGATTAGGACTGTACGTAGATGTAAGCCGGATGCGTTTTGATGATGCTTTCGTGGAATCATTGCGTCCGAAGTTTGATAAAGCATTTGGGGATATGGCGGAATTAGAGAAAGGTGCGATCGCCAATCCCGACGAAAATCGCATGGTTGGACACTATTGGTTGCGAAACCCTGATTTAGCACCCACTCCAGAACTGACACAAGAAATTGTCCAAACCCTGGAACAAATTGAAGCCTTTGCCGAAAAAGTCCAAACAGGTGCAATACATCCTCCGCGAGCTAATCGCTTCACTGATATCATCTCCATTGGTATTGGTGGTTCTGCCCTTGGCCCCGAATTTGTCTCTGAAGCCCTTGCTTCTGATTTTCCTCCGCTAAAAATTCACTTTATTGACAATACCGATCCCGCAGGTATTGACCGCATCCTCAACCAACTACGCAACAATCTCGCCAGCACTTTAGTTTTGGTAATCTCCAAATCTGGAGGTACACCAGAACCCCGCAACGGCATGATTGAAGTCAAAAAAGCCTACGCTGGTCATAATCTCGATTTTGCTCAATATGCTGTAGCGATTACCAGCCCTGGTAGTAATTTAGATAAAGTTGCCCAGTCTGAAGGTTGGTTAGCCACATTCCCCATGTATGACTGGGTAGGAGGCCGCACCTCAGAAATGTCTACTGTGGGTTTAGTACCAGCAGCATTACAAGGCATTGATATACGTGCCATGCTAGATGGTGCAAAAGAGATGGATGATGCAACCCGCATCCCTGATATTAAAAAGAACCCAGCGGCTTTGTTGGCTTTGTCTTGGTACTATGCTGGCGATGGTAAAGGCAAAAAAGATATGGTTGTCTTACCTTACAAAGACAGCTTGGCACTGTTCAGCCGCTATTTGCAGCAGCTGGTAATGGAGTCCTTGGGTAAGGAACAAGATTTAGAGGGTAATATCGTTCATCAAGGTATTGCCGTTTATGGTAACAAAGGCTCAACAGACCAACACGCTTACGTTCAACAGTTGCGTGATGGTGTACCCAACTTCTTTGCAACTTTGATCGAAGTTTTGGAAGATCGTCATGGTCAATCCCCAGAAATCGATCCTGGAGTTACATCTGGCGATTATCTCTCTGGTTTCTTGCAAGGAACTCGGAAAGCTCTTTATGAAAATCAGCGCGATTCAATTACTATAACTATTCCTCAAGTTAATGCTCGCACAGTCGGGGCTTTAATTGCTTTGTATGACCGTGCTGTTGGTTTCTATGGCAACTTGGTTAACATTAACGCCTACCACCAACCAGGAGTAGAAGCAGGTAAAAAAGCCGCTGCTGCTATTCTTGATTTGCAAACTAAAGTAGTTACTGTTTTGCAAGCTGAAAAAACGCCCCTTTCTTTGGGAGAAATTGCTGAGAAAGCTGGTGCGCCTGAAGAAGTGGAAGCCATTTACAAGATTCTGCGTCACTTACACGTCAACCAGCGTGGTGTAGTGTTACAAGGAAATCTTGGTGAACCTGGCAGTTTGAAAGTTTCTCTTAGCTGATTTGTTCGAGAATTTTTCGATCAGCTGAGACGACAATAAAGCATCCTGATCTGAAGTAAAAACTTTCGTTCTCAGGATGCTTTACTTTTAATAAGATAGGTAACAGCATTTTTTAATTACGAATTACGAATTACGAACTAAATTACACCACACTGATCAATCGTTGATTAAAGTAGCTCTTGGGTAAAAAGCACTGGTCAAGCAAAAATGGATTGCGCGTATTTTGGCTAAGAAGATTTTCTGACTTATTCACATGACAAAATGGTGGCACAATTCCCCAATACTCTGCTAACCAAATCCAGTATCCTATTTCGACTCTACCGTAATTTGATACTGTGAGGATTTCTCCCACACTATTATTTATGGAAACTAATTCTGGTGAACATTTAATTTCAATTAATAGCCAAGATAATTCTTCAACTGAAAATTGATAGCCATTATCTTGAGCTATTTTAATGAACTGTTGGGGATTTTTTGCCGCAAGTAATTTGTTTTTCAAAGATGGGATTTTTTGTGCCATATCAAACAGATCCCAAATCTGTTTTCTAGTGACGACAAACCAAGCAAGCGCTTCTGGAGTTAAGTTATAACCATTTTCTTCTGCTAATTTAATAAATGGTTCAATACTGTCAGTTTCTCCTAATTGAGCTTTGAGGGAAAAATTCTGCTCTACTAGTAATAAAAAATCAATAATTTTTTGCCATGTATAATGGTCAAAGTGTTGGTTACAATGGACTTTTTCTTTCCAATAGAAATACTTATCATCTCTCAAGAAAAAATTCCAGATTTGATAATACATAGTTTATTTGTTTCAGGTTTAATAATTGGTAGGGATAGTTACCAGTGTAGTAAGTATAATCAGAGTTAATCGACAGTATTAAATAAACTAATATTGTAAATGAAGTTACACAGTAGTTAAGTATAAATTTTTGGTAAATTTTAGAACATAACAACTTAATATCTACCGAAATTAAGAGAATTTAGAATTATGCGATCGCTCTTTATCCCTGAACTTTGTCAAGCACGGTAATTCTTTAGCCAATTTTTGAAAATTTTATACACAAAATTGTGTGATTATCTCATCTGGTACTTATATCTAAATACACAAACAAACTACAGTGTATGAACTGGTCTACATCAGCAGATACACAAAATAGTTTTGATCCAGTTAACAGAATATTTCTAGAGAATGAATATAGTTTCTCTCAAAAGCAGGAGTAAATACTGCAATTATTACTGCATGATGTGAATCATGAAATTTAAAAATATTTGGAATTGCAAAAGAATTAAGTAGCCAGAACAAGGAACTCACACTATTAAATTGTAAATTGGGTGAGAGATTTAACTGGGTTATTCATCATTTATTGAGAATCTTGGCTCTTGAATTCTCAAGCCTATTCAATAACACAGCATTTAGAAAATGCAGGGTGATGAAAAAATCAATGAACAGTATATATCAAAATCATAAAAAAGCTCCCTTACCTGCGGCTGTACTTCTTTCCGCTTTACTATCAGTTCCTTTTTTAAGTAGCTGTGGTGATGGCTCCCGCACAGCATCACCCCCACCGCCTGTGGATGACACTGTTGGTAGAAACGTAAATTATCCCACTGCTACCAACCCACCCCAAGCTAAAAGAGGATTATCTACTGGACAAAAAGTAGCCGTTTTAGCTGGTGCTGCTGCTCTTTATTACCTTTATAAACAGCGAAAAAATGCCCAAGGAGCAGGGCCAAATGGCAAATATTACCTATCAAAAAATGGGCGTGTTTATTACCGCGATAATCAAGGTCGCGCTCACTGGGTAACGCCGCCACAAGAAGGAATTCGGGTTCCAGAGTCAGAAGCGCAACAGTATCGAGATTTTCAAGGCTATAACGGGCGTTCTACAGGTCGTGATTTAACAAATATTGCTCCCCAAGAAGCGCCAGCTTACTAAATTTATTTAGCACAACAATTCAGGAGAAGCATTATGGTAGACGGCTTTTTTCAAAAAGCGAAAGAGTTTTTCGCAGGTTCAAATAATGATGAGTTTGAGCAAGATAGCGATCGCGAGGTGCGTCCCGCCAGCGAAGATCCCTATGGCGACCCCGCAAATCAAGGCTATGGCGATTTAACTCCCGCTAGTGAAGATCCCTACGGCGACCCTGCTGATGAGTACAGCAATTTAAGTCCCGCTAGTGAAGATCCTTATGGTGATCCTGCTGATGAATATGGACGTTAAGTAAGTAATAAATAATGTCGTGACGATAGATTAAACTGGTGTTGATTAAAGGCGGTGGTATTAATGACCACTGCCTATTTTTTTAGTTATTGAAGAACGAAACAGGCGCAAAATAGTTTTAATAGCTTGGGTGGAAAGTAAAAAGGATTACACTGCTAATTTATAACATTTCTATGTATATTATGGTTGAATTTCTTAATTTTTAAATACTTGATTACTTAATATTGCCGCTCATTGCCGCTTATTACCGCTTAAGGATATAATTTTTAAATTACTACCTTAGAGGGAAGCAATTAATCATGAGCCAAACTGCTATCAATAAGGTTCTAGCTAAAAATGTGTGTAAGCATAAAGCAGGTGATACATGGGAAGCTGGGTGTTGTGGAGAAGATAAACTAGTACAAAAGTATTCTATAAATCTTGAAGAACAAAAGAATGACAATATAAATCCAGTGGAACACACTAGCCCAACCCAATCAATCAAAATATAAATCTGTTAAGAATTTAGCAGACAACTATATTTGTCACTACAATAACTGGCTTGTTTATTTACTCAAACTTAGAGTAATGTATGTTGATTCAATGATTTTGAGTTTTTCTAATGATGTAACTATTTGATTACCTCAAAAGAGATAATTTTTAGCTGCAAAAGGTCATAAATAGTTTTAGGAAGTCAACCGTAGCGGTTGAATACGCAATGTAGTAACTGATTGTGCGAAAGTTCCTCTATATTTCCGTTGTTACTGCCGCCCACAAATATGATACATCTGCAATACTAAAGACAAGACTAGGCAAAAAAATTGGCCTAGGCTTAAACCCAGAGGCTTCCTAGACCAAAATATAAAATTATTATCTAATTCCAAAGTATCATACATCTCTAAAGTATGATAGCTAGATTATTTTGCTGTCTGAGTTCCTCTGGGGTTCATTCTCAAGTATTACGAAGGCATAATAATGCTAAACTCAGAACAGTCAGTTAGTAACAATACTTCACATTGCTGTGAATTAGCTCCACTACCAATAGATCCTATCCAGGAATTACCACAAGATAGTACAGTCAGCTTCATAATTGCTACCGCAGTTTTAATACGAGCTGTCACAGAGCTAATTCAGGTCTTGCTTATGGTTAAACGGCAGAAACCAAATCAGTAAAAGTCATCAATTCTTAATAAATTGACAAATCATATAATCATACCTCTAGCGAATATGCTGGAGGTTTTTTAATCTCACCACACATTATCATAATCTAAGAGTTTTAATCAATAGGCGGTAATAGGCGGCAATAGGCGGTAATTTGATATATTTTCTAATTTTTACCGCTATCGTCAATATAAAATATTGATATGTTACTAAATCATTAGTTATTATCTTTCATCATTTATTTTATGTATCAAGACATCTAGAAGACAAAAATAATTACAGAGGAGATTACTAGTGGTAGCAATTGAAGTTGATAAAGAAGTATTTAATAAATTAAAACAATCTTATCAAGAAAAGTTTGGAAAGTCTTTCAAAAAGCTTATATCTAAACTTCATCAAAAATTTAATAAAGAGTTTGAAGAAAATGATGGGGACGATTTAATATCTGAGCGAACAATTCGTAATTTTTTCAATTCCTCATCTCCTCCAAAGATGAGAGAGGTTAATCTTAATTATTTATGTAATATTCTGCTTGATTGCGAAAGTTATCAACAAGCAGTAAATCAATTTTGTTCTGTCTCTAATTATGTAAAAAGAAGCTGGCTAGAATCTTATTTAGAACATATTAGGAGAGAATGCAACAGTGTAAAAGTCTTAACTATGGATAAACCAGTTTCGTTGAATGATATTTTTGTTAAAGTCAATATTATAGAAAGTATTAAAGGACGGCAAGCAGAACTACAAGCAATATTCTCAAAAGAGAAGTATCATAGGGAGCTTAATTGTAATAGATTTGGTCAGGTAGTACTTAAAACAGGAGTTCCTGGTATAGAAGTAGTCAAAAAACACCACCAACTAATGATTTGGGGAATGGCGGGAGCAGGTAAGACTACTTTCTTAAAATATCTAGCTATGCATTTACCTTCTGAACTTTGTGTTTCAGAAAATGTATTAGAAGCAGCTTTACCATTTTTTATCTCGCTTAAGAAGCTTGCAGAAAATCAAAATAAATTGAGTTTATTTGAAGCACTAATCCAAGAATTTGCTAAATCTATTCCTGCTGATTTAACAAATATTAAAAGTCAGGTAGAGCAGTTTATTTACGACTATCTAAATCAAGGAAAATGTTTAATTTTTCTTGATGGTTTAGATGAAGTATTAGCTAAAGATATTCATAATATATATAAACAGATTGATGAGTTTAATGAAAAATATAATAACGGTAATTATGTAGTTATTACTTGTCGGCATGGAGCTTGCGAATATGTATTTAAAAATTTTATAGAAGTAGAAATTGCTGACTTTGATGAAAAAGAAATTGAAGAATTTATAAAAAGATGGTTTAAAAATTCTCATAATCAAAACAAATTAGAACAGTTTTTAGCAAAACTTGAAGCAAACAAATCTATCAAAGAATTAGCTAAAAATCCATTATTACTGACACTGTTATGTTTAGTCGCAGGAGAAAACTATGACCTACCTGTCAATCGGTATTCATTATATGAAGAAGCAGTAGACATACTTCTCAGAAAATGGGATGCAACTCGTAATATAGAACGGAGTAAAAATTATACAGATAAGCTATCACGCCAACGCAAATTAAATATGTTAGGAGAGATAGCTTATCATGCTTTTATCCAAAAGCCCCAAAAATATTTTTGGCATAAGTGGGAAATTCAAGAACAAATTCGTAAATTTATTGAAAACATTGATGGAATTAATAAAAATATAGAAGATGAAAGTCAAAATATATTGAAAGCAATGGAAGCTCATAATGGAATTTTAACAGAACAAGCTAAGGGTATTTATAGCTTTTCACATTTAACATTTCAAGAGTATTTTACGGCTCAACATATATTGGAAAGTCGTGAATCTATTCTTGAGAAAGAAATTATTAAACAGCATTTAACTGATCCTCAGTGGCGAGAGGTATTTGTCATTATTGGTTCACGCCTTGCTAAAGCTGATGATTTTTTAAAAGAGATTTTTTTCTATACCAATGAAATAGTTAAAAGTGATGAGTTACAAAAAATGCTAAAATGGCTAGATAAGTTAACAAATTCATTTGAAGTTGTATCTAGTTCATGGAGAGCAATGTATTTAACTATAGATCTAGATACAGACTTATATATTGATAATGAGATATGTGTTGACAGAAGGATAGCTGAAAGCATCTCTATCAAGCTAAGGAATATAAATGAAAAAAATGATAATATTATACCTACCAAAGCGAAATGTTTTATAGCACGTAATTTATCGGTAATTCATAGTTTTTCAATTGATAAGGCATACGGTAGAAACTGGAAACTGCAAGCAGCCAGTGAGTTTATCAAGAAAAGATTAGGTATTGATGATAATTTTAATATTGACTTCAAGTTAAATGAAAGTATTGATTTAGCAACTACAAATGGTTATTTGAATCTAGGAGAAGCACTAAAATTTCTCCAATCTTGTAAACCTTGCTATGATAGTTCTGAATTGGAATGGCAACAGTGGGCAGATAATTTACAAAAAGTTATGAGTGGTTATTTAGATATTGGTTATGATGTCAAGTTTTCGGAAGAAGATGCTAAAGCTCTAGATAAATACCTTTATCTTAACAATCTTCTTTTAGATTGTATTTTAGCAGATAGCTATGCTTTTAAAGATTTGCGAGAAGAATTGATAAATCACCTATTGCTACCTAAAGATCGTATTCCACTACATTTGTTTGGTTCTGATATGAATCGTAATATTGGCCGATAATTAAAGAGAAAGGAGAGTTACATCATTGGCTAAAACATAAATATCATAATTATATGGTCGTGGCTAAAATTTCTTGCGATCGCTCGATATTTTTCCGCACAGATTTAGCTGAAGTCTGCAAAGCTTCACGTTCGCTATCACTTAAATTTAATTCCAAAATACTTTCTATTCCACCACAACCTAAGCGACAAGGCACACCAATTACTACATCATTTAAACCGTATTCACCTTGCAAATAAGTCGCAATTGGTAACAGCCTCGATTGATTTAATAATATTGATTCCACCATTAAACTTGTTGCCGATGCAGGTGCAAAAAACGCACCTCCTGTCTGTATCAATTCGACAATTTCTGCGCCGCCGTTGCGGGTTCTTTCTACTAAACGATCAATTGTAGCTGCATCTAATAATTCTGTGATGGGAATGCCGTTAACTGTGGCATAACGTGATAACGGAACCATTAAATCACCATGACTACCTAACACCATCGCTTTAACATCCGCAGGTAAAACACCCAATTCTAAAGCGATGAAAGTTTCAAAACGGGCTGAGTCTAAAACGCCAGCCATACCCATGATGCGATTACGAGGTAAACCTGTAGCTTGCCAAGCTAAATAAGTCATCACATCTAAAGGGTTGGTGACGACAATAAAAATAGCATTGGGAGAATGTGCGATCGCATTTTTCGCTGCTTCGACTACAATCTTGGCGTTGGTTCTTAGCAAATCATCCCGACTCATCCCCGGCTTCCGCGGAAGTCCAGCTGTTATCACCACAATTTCCGAACCAGCAGTATCAGCATAATTATTGGTACCGATAATCTGACGATTATGTATTTCAATTCCCCTAGCCTCCATTAAATCCAGTGCCAACCCTTGAGGCATACCCTCAACGATATCGAGTAACACCACATCGGCTAAATTTTTCTCAGCAATACGTTGGGCGAGAGTGCTACCAACTCTACCAGCACCAATAATGGTCACAAGAGGTAAATGGCAAGGTATAGAGGAAGACATAGAATTAATTCGTAATTTAATGGAATTTGAGCAGCTTCCGCGTTTAACACCGCGGACTTTGCGTTTGAATCACTACTATATATAGTGGATAACTGCGATCGCCAGCTTGTAACTGAAAAGGTGGGCATTACCCACCTAATAATTGTGATTCGTGTTCAGTCCATCAACCACATCCTTTAGTCTGAGGATGGAATGCTTACTTAAATGCTTCTAGTTGGTCTAAGCGTAACCAAATATTTGGCGTTGGTACTTGTCCGAACTTCACAAAGGCATAATCACCTTTAATATCCACCACTTCACCCTGAGTTTCAAACAAGTAAGCAGGAAAACGTGTATCACTGGCTTTGGCTTCGACACTATTTTCTAGCTTTTCGCGGATAGCGCGAACTACGTCTCCTTTTTTGACTGGCATATATTCCCCTGTTAAGTTTGCAGATTGTCTCATAGAGGATTTTAGCTTGCTACAATATGCCAAATCTCAGAGCGATCGCTTTTACACATTTAATTTATCCATTGCAATCTATTTGAAATAGTAATTCCTACTGTTCAGATCCCCGACTTCTTCAAGAAGTCGGGGATCTAAATCTACTATCGCTGGCACTGTGGACAAAAGTGACTAGAACGCCCACCTAATTTAATTCGCTGAATGACATTACTACAAACTCGGCAAGGTTCCCCAGTACGGTTGTAAACCCAGGCTACACCACCATAGTTACCGTTGATCCCCTTAACGTTCAGGAAGTTACTAAAGGTTGTACCACCAGCTGCAATGCTGGTTTCTAAGACTTCAATAATGACTTGGCGTAACTGCTGAATTTGCTCTAGCTGCAAATCTGTACACAAGGTTTCCGGTAACACGCCACATTTAAATAATGCTTCATCAGCGTAGATGTTACCTAATCCCGCTACGACAGATTGATCTAATAATGCTGTTTTAATGGGACGGCGGCGATTTTGCAGTTTAGCTGCGAGATACTCAACAGTGAATTCTGGTGAAAATGGGTCGGCGGCTAGTTTGGCTAAACCAGTCATCACACTTTCTACAGCCACGCCTGGGGGAACCCACCACATTTGACCGAAGGTGCGTTGGTCAACAAAGCGCAATTCTTGTTGATCCCCAAAAAATATTCTGACTCTTGTGTGCTTGTGCAATGCTTCATCACGGTGCAGCCATAATAATTGACCAGTCATCCGCAAATGTACACCAAGATAGCCAGCCCCAGGAGATAGTTCAGATAAAAGATATTTACCACGGCGGTGCCAAGTCATTATGGCACTACCTTGGATTTTATGAATAAACTCATCAACAGAAAACGGGTAGGCGATGGTGCGATTTAGCAACACATCTCCACCCGTGATGTTTTGATTCAGGGTCAATTGATTTAGACCCCGGCGGACTGTTTCAACTTCAGGCAGTTCAGGCATTGGAACTGATAAGTAAGCAATTTAGCTAGGGGTCGAGAAAGATGAGAGGAAGTACTGTACGCACCTATCGGCGAATATCTATTCTATCGAAAAGAAACCGTAAATACCCGCAGGGCAGTTTCTTTTGCTTAGAGTAGGCTGAGAGGAAGCATGAGAGAACTGAAACTTTACGCTTCATTCTACATACTTAAAGCTTCCCTTCATCATCCCATTAAAGAATCCCCTTTTGGCTTTGCTACTTATTTTTTAGCTTTAGCCTTTGGTGCTTCTGTTTCGACTAATTCATCTAAGGCAAAGTTATTGGTATTGATACCAGCGTAATTTACCTTATCAAAACGGACGATTACTGGGTATTTGATGCCGCTTTGGTCAATAGAAGCCACGGTGCCGACATCTTGGAACCAGTAGGATTCTGGGCGGAGAATACGTACTTTAGAACCACGTTGAACCATGATTATCTTCCCTTTTAGTTATCAATTGCCGATATATAGGGCTATTTGATTTCACTCTACAACCTGAAGGTCTCTACTAGAGGGTTTGTTAAGTTATTTGTCATTAGTCAATGGTCAATGGTCACGATTTACTCTCCCCTGCTCCCCTGCCCCTCTGCTCCCCTGCCTATATCTACCTCTCGTTAGGTTCTAAATAAAAGGTTCATACCTAGAATGGGGTCAGACCCTACTTGACAAAGCGCACATGATGGAATAATTTCGTTTCGTTCGCTAACTCACATCTTAAGGAAAAACTTATGTTCGACGCAAAACAAATACACTACCTTCGTTGCCCCTGCCAATGCGGAGATCATCATCTATATAAGTAATGTCTAACCAGCCTTGTTGGTTTTCGCTTTTAATCGGCACATCAATTCCCGTAAACTTTTTACCTGATTCAATTTGGTGGATAAAACTTTCCGGAGAATTGTAGTCAATTAGACGTTGCAAACCTACAATAGATCGATTAAATTTTACCTGGACACGCCGACCGGAGACTGGCTCAAATTTAGCGGCAACGCTGACTAATCCTTCGAGATAAGGTAAGCCATAAATTTCAGCAATATTGTAAACGCTGGTAGTTTCTACCCGAATACACTGATAAATTTGACCAAGTTTACAAAAAGGTAAACGATCTAGGTTTAAAAGAGCTTTGCTAGTGGTATAAAGTAATAGCCAATTGCCATCTAGCAAGTTACCAGCTTCCACTGGACGTGGTGTTGGATTGAGGTCTTCTAAATTGGCGATCGCCGCTAAGATTGCTTGTTTCTGTGGTTCAGTAGCCAGCAAACCGCGATTTGTCGGAGCGATCGCATTGATTAAAGCCGCTTTTCCCATCATGGTTTATTACCCCAAATCAAGAATGTTGAAAATTCATCCACCTTAAGTTCAATATTGATGTCCTATGTATAAAGCTCAAAAAAGTTTTAAGAATTTATTCCTATCTGTATTACCACTATTAAATAAAATATTTTTGCTAACTTACGGATTTCAGCAGGCAAGACTTGAATCAATAAATAACTAAATTATTACGTTTCAAGTGATAGACTGCTTAATGTCTAGTTACATTAACATTTTGTTTCTTCGTTGATATGTTGAATTCTCCCTTACGTGAAGAACCCCGCAACCAACGCGCTGCCGTAATTCCATTAAAGCAAGAATCCTCCCTTTTAGATTGGTTACAATCCCACGGTCGTTTGATAGCGCGTGATGTGCATGAACCTGATTTTTCTGAGGAAGAAAACGAAGAAATCTCAGACTTTCTCGGTGGAGAAGACGGCATTGCTGATTACCTTGATGATGATGACGACGAGATAGCTATTGAAGAAGATTAGCCCCATCAGGCTAGGGACTTGGTGATAGCTATCGTCCCTGTAATTAAATTTTTTTAGTGTGGAGTGAAGGGAAAAGATCCTGTGGACGCTAAATTATCTCCTAACCAAGGATTAAACATTTCTGGTATCGGTCTTGCTTCTGCCTTAGCCACCGGGCTAGGTGTAGCAGCAGTAGTTTGTGATTTGATGGGGAATAGATTGCCTTGGCAAGGCACATCTCTCACCATGCCTTTGTTGTTGTGTGCCGTGATTTCGGCTGCTGTGGGCTATGTAGTAGTACCTATGCTGCAAGCACTGAAAACTGGACAAATTATCCGCGAAGATGGCCCCCAAGCCCATTTGAAAAAAGCAGGCACACCAACAATGGGTGGGATATTCTTCATCCCTGTTGCGGCGATCGTTGCCTGTATAATGTCTAATTTCGCCACAGAGGTCGTTGCTGTCTCCGCATTAACCCTTAGCTACGGTTTTATCGGTTGGATTGATGACTGGCAAATTCTCCGCCGGAAATCCAACAAAGGTATTTCTCCAAAAATGAAACTAGCTTTGCAAATTGGTTTTGCAGCGCTGTTTTGTATCTGGTTAATGTTTAATCAACCTTTTAATATTACAAATATTGCTTTGCCTTGGGTGAGCTTTGCACTGCCTTTAGGGTTCCTCTTCTGGCCTTTGGCGGGGTTTGTTCTCGTAGCAGAGAGTAATGCAACTAATTTAACTGATGGTATTGATGGTTTAGCAGGTGGAACTGTAGCGATCGCACTTCTAGCGTTAGGTGCTGTAGTCGCCCCAACTTCCCCAGCTTTGATGGTTTTCTGTGCAGCTTTAAGCGGTAGTTGCTTAGGTTTCTTGGCACACAACCGCAACCCAGCCCGCGTATTCATGGGTGATACAGGTTCCTTGGCTTTGGGTGGTGCTTTAGCTGCTGTCGCACTTTTAACAAACAGCTTGGTAGCATTATTTATTCTTAGCGGGATCTTCTTTGTCGAAACCCTGTCTGTAATGGCGCAAGTTGCTTATTACAAAGCAACAAAAGGCCCAGATGGTAAAGGCAAACGATTGTTTAGAATGGCTCCTTTACATCATCATTTAGAGTTAGGTGGCTGGTCAGAATTACAAGTTGTAGCTGTATTTTATATAATCGCTGCGATGTTAGCTGTAATTTGTTTAGCGATCGCCCCTTTCTAAATCTTTAAAAAACTGCTTTAAAAAAAGAACCCTCGAAGTTTCGGGGGTTCTTTTTTAATTGGAAGTGAACTAAATATCATACTTGAGATAAATTAAAAATGCCCAAGCGGTAACAAGGGATATGATGATTACATGAACTCAACGAGGGTGTGATTAATAATTTCGCCAACCATCAACCAGATAGTTTGCTGTCTTTAGATGCTGCTACTATTAAGCGGGTAGAAGAAGGAGTAGCAGCAGCCAGCGATCGCGCTGTGCGTCATACAATCAAAGAAGCCTTGACTCGCTTGGAAGGAATTAACCAAGGACAGACAGAACACCAAATTAATGGTAGTGTACGACGGTTTGTGTTGCGATCGCTCATTCATACTTTATTCAGCGTTCGGGTAGAAAATCTCGAAAAATTACCGCAGACACCAGCAATTCTTGCTGTCAACCATCTTCACCACATCGATCCCTTGCTGTTATTGGCAGAACTCCCCAGCCAGCCGTACTACTATATTTTGGGTGATGCTCGCACCCTTTATAACAAATTATGGAAGCGCTTCATTTTGAGTTTTGCTGGCGGCGTGATTCCTTTGGCGCGGTTGTGGAAAGAAGAAATTGCTGTGATGGAAGCAGCCAAAACTGGAAGACAAGACTTAGCTGAACTAGCCGCCGCAATTCAAGACAATGTTCCATCGGGTGGCGATATCCAGACATTACGCCAAATAGACCGCATTGTTTTAGAGATTTTGGCTCATGGGGATGGGATGATTCTATTTCCTGAAGGAAGACTGGGAAATACTGAAGGTAAATTGCATTTTCCCCTCAAGCGAGGAACGGTGATATATGCTTTACGTGCTAGTGTACCAATAGTACCAGTTGCTCTTATTGGTACTTATGACCTGTATCTCAGGAAACAGTTAACTATTCGCGTTGGCGAACCGTTACATTTTTCGCCAAATACCAAAACCACTAAACAGGAAGTAGAAAGCGCTCTAGAAACTTTGCAAAATGCCATGATAGCTCTGTTGCCAGCTAACTATCAAGAACCAAGAGGAACAAAGTTGTTACGTTACTTCCTTAATCATCTGTTGTGGTGATAGCAGTTGTTAATTCGTAATTAAAAATCTTTTCTAGAACATTAGTTAAATTAATTAATGCTCTATATCCTTATTTATGTCATTGCATAAATGTAATGATAAAACAGACTAATGTTTGTTATATGCTCTCAGTTTCCTACTAAAGTTAATCAAAAAATATATCCTTCGTAAGATAGAGTTTTTTGTAAGTTTATATTTAATCAGATTAGACTTTGTCAGTTGACATTTATATCAGAGAGTATAAGAATTAGCAGATTGTGAAAGTACAAATACAGTAGCAGTAGTGTTTTTAGCTATTGCATCTCATGTTTTCTTTATTTAGAATATCAGATTTAAATTAGATTCTTCCCTAAGATAGATATTTTTTCTTAGCAAGGAATTAATTTTATTTCAAAGTTGAAGATTATAAGCTTAATAATATTTTTATAATTAGCATAGTTTTTATCAATCTCAAAAGCCTAGCATAAGGCAGCAAATAAGAATACAATAAGCTGTTAATTACACCTTGCAGTAATTAACACTTAACTAACTTCGATTTAACACATATTAGGTAAGTTAAATCGCAAAGTTAAAGTTTAGTTTGCTTTAACTTTGCGATTTACCTTGCCAAAAAAACTTAGCAATCTATTAGATATCGAGCAATAATGTTGAAACGTCGCACAATACTAGCGGGTCTATCTGTACTGAGCTTAACCTTGGCGGTGAGTACAAAAGTTTATGGGCAATCTACTAGCGGGCCAGATGCTTGGCAGACTGTTTACAATGATGCAATTTCTGGGGCAACAACAACAATCACAGTTCCGCTTTTGAGTCCATTGGTATCATTTATCCTGCAATTAGTCTACAACTTGACAGGTTTTTGGGGTGGTTAATTTTTTGTCTTGTAACCAAACAGAAAAAGAGTCTAAATAGAGGCTTTGTAGCTTAATTGTTTGGTCAGTTTTTCGTATGCGTTCGCATCAATATATCTAACGCAAATTTTTCCATAGTCTAATATTTCATAGCCCGTGAGGAGTTTTCTTTCTATGTTCAAACCTCGCAAAATTTGTAGTGTCTTAACTACAATTATCCTAGCGTTTGCCATCGCTACACAGATATATATACAACCCGCCCTTGCTTCTGGAGGGACGACGTGTAATCCAACGACAATTAACTTACCTATATGCCCAAGTGCAGCACCTTCAGAGTCAGCTAGTTTCGTTGACCCCACGGCGACAATCACCAACCCCACAAATATTACCTTGGGAGAAAAAGTCTACATCGCACCATTTTCCGAGTTAAACGCTACTAATGCCCCTATTAGCATCGATACAGGTTCTAATATCCAAGACCAGGTAAAAATTATAGCTTCGGGAACAGGTGTGGAGATTGGCGAGCATGTCATTATGGCACACATGGCCACCATCAAAGGAGCAGCTAAAATCGGTACTCAAGGCTCAACTGGGCCTTTTACCGACCCAGTTACCAATACTCAGTTTAGCAACACTATTCCAGAGATATTTCTTGCCTTCAACTGTGAAATAGATGGTGCAACTGTAGAAAGAAACACAGTAGTTAACTTTCTGGCACGGGTTGGCCCTGGTGTTACTTTACCAGCAGGAAAAGTTGTCCTGCCTGGTAAAAATGTCACAACTAACTTACAAGCTAGTAGCGGCACCTTGGGGAAAGTCGCAAACCTGACACAAGCCGACGTTGCATTAATGGAAGGTATCATTGAAGTCAATGAAGCATTTGCCAAAGGATATACAGATTTAGCCAGAACAGACTCAACAAATGTAACAGGAATAAATTACGCTCCAGATACATCTTTTAACTCCGGAGGTCTGCCGCAGATAGGTGGAAGTCCGACCCGTGATCCTAACTATCGTAACCGCATCATCGGCAACATCACTTTCCAAGATTCTTTAGCAACACTCAACAACAAACTAGCTAGTAGAATTTCGCTGCGTGCTGATGAGGGTGAACCTTTTAATGTTGGGTCAATTGCTGGGATGGCAAACGATGTTGTCTTTCACGCTTTAGAAACAACTAGTTTAACTCTTGGTAATGGGATTGGTTATGGGCCTCGCGCTCTAGTTCATGGTGGTAGGCAGGTTGTCAATGGTGTTGCTAATGGCCCTGAAACTAGTGTAGGTGATGCCGTAGGGTTAGGGCCGAACTCCGTTATCTTCCGCGCCAGCATCGGCAACAAGTCAGCACTTGGGCAAAGAAGCGCAGTCTTTAATTCCACGATAGCTCCCAGAACTGCGATCGCTTCTCGAACAATTTATGCCGACAACGGCAGCCTGATTTTACCTGTGGAGTGGTAATCAATTTTGCATAATTATGAATCTGAAAATCTTGCCAGTAGTGCAATCAAAATGCCTACGATTGATGCTGTTGCTCACTTTGATATTTGGGTTGGTACTAAGTGTTGATGGCAATTCCTCTTTAGCTGCTGACACCTCCTTTAATCAGCCTCAAGTAGTACAACCTCCAGTTACCGGACTTGTTTCTACATTGTCGGATGAAGTCAAGGAATTACCATCAGATTTAATTCGCTGGTCAACTTACTGGCAAATGTGCTGGGAACCGTATCCTGATGCGAAAGAATACGAACTACAAACGGTGCTGGTCGAAGGTAAGTCTCCCAAGTTGAAGCGTCAAAGCGATCGCTGTTTTCGTATCCAAGCTGCATCTAATGAAAACCAAAAATCACAAGGATTACTCAACCGTGAACTAATCTTATTAATGCACAAGATTCAGCTTGGTTATCGTGTCCGAGCCGTCTTAGATAACAACCGCGTCAGTGAATGGTCTGAAGTAATGGCAGTTGGCGCAACTCATGTCGCTGAATCGAATGGTCAGCTTTCACACATTTAACTTGCCTATCTTTTAGTGTTGACTGTTAACTGTAGTTAACAGTCAACAAAACTCACATAGCAAGAACTTCCATAACAATTATTTCTCTAAAAAGTTAGTAATTTTAAAATTTGATGTTCCTTCCCAACAGTGATTTAAAGATGCGTTGACTTGAGCATCTGCCGCATCAGCGGACTCTTTAGAAGCATTCAATTGTACGGCTGTTACAATATATTCAAAAATAATCACAAACTGTTTTTGAGGTGAAATTCTCTCAACGACAATTGTTTCACCCACCTTGGGTATTTGTGGTAAATGTGCCACAAATGTTTCAATCTTAGGTTTATCTAGTGGATTTTTGAAATTAAAATATTTACAGTAAACAAGAACTTTCACGCAGGAACCCATCAATAATTAATAGTCATTTATCGTTATTCATTAGTTAAAATTGCTGAGTTTTGAGGTATAAGTAAGATATTTTCTCTTGCTCACTCTGTACTTATTATACATCACTTACTTTGCCAGAGCCTTGCTAAAAACTTAATAGTTTTCATCAACATTTCTTCCAACCACAACATAGTGTTATCAAGCCAGACTAAAATTTTTTCTAAGAAATGCTGTTCATAACCAATAGAAGTTGCTTTAATGTCTATCCAGTCGGGTTGAGCCTCAACCTGATGATTTTGGCTTTGGTGTTGAGTAATTTCGCTTGCTTCAGTTTGTTTGACATTTGCAACTTTACCAGATATTTTTTGACTTTGGATCAAATTGCGGCTTGATTTTTGTCTTTTTACTAAACCAGCACCTACTTTTGGTTGCTGTATAGTTAACTTTTTCTGTGGATATGGACTGGAAGGTAAAGTAGAATTTTGCTGTGATGTGGGTGTCACTGTGTTGTCTGCAACTTTTGGAGAACTACTAAACAAGTCATTCCAACTCAACCAAGGGACGGCTGCTACATCCTTATTTTTATTTTTTAATTTTTTGTTTTGAGGTAAAGCTTTATAGTTTCTAGGGTGTAAATATTGCCCTTTAGCATGGATTTTACTATTGCCTGAGTGCATTTTTTTCCCTCTACCAATACCAAAAAAGTAATTTAATGCTGCCTCAATCAAAGCTTGAAAATGGAGTGTTTGAGTTTCTAAAATATCAGGTGTAACGGCAATATTTACCCTAGAGTTTAGTTCCTCTTTGCCATAAAGAAATACATTGAATTGTGTTTGTGTAATTTGGATAATTTCTTGGCTACGTTGTTGTACTGGAACTACAGCATTTTCTTCCAATTTTGCCACAAATTTATCTACTAGTTCCAAGAAAGATCTACTATTAAGTAAATGGGTAGGTATGCCTTGAGTTAATTGTGTAATATTATGTGTATTTTCACCAGTCAGTTTAGCTAATAAACGATGAATTTCTGGTAACAATTCTGATGATGTTTCAGCTTCTATTACTTGTTGAGTATGCCAGTAATTAGCAACTTCGTGAATAATTTTGTTTCTAAGTTTTGTCTGCTGCTGAGGTGTCAAAACATCTAAGATTTCATTACTGCTAGACACTAAGACTAAATGGCGATCGCCTAAATTTGTCGCAATTCCCTGGACTGCTGGTAAATAGCGCTGGAAAGCATTTTCCCGCTGAAGTGAAGTAAGACTACCAGGGTAATTATCTGAAATCGTTAAGGATTGAGCCAAAGAAGTGTTATTTGTGGGACGATGTTTAAACGGTTTTCTCCACCATTTCCCTACGGAATTCCAACGTGCTGATATTTTTGCAGTAGTGGTTATTTCTTCGGATGGAAGATTTTGGACTGCTTCTAAGACACGCTGTATAGGCGTATCAGCAGTTAAGGGAGTTTCGGGTGGGCGATCGCTATAATTTGGTTGTAACTTTAGCCTAGTTTGTGGTTCTTTGGTATACAGCGTTTTCACCTTTGACTCGGCTGACTGTAACAGTAGATACAACGGGTAAAGTAATGCTTCTACACCCCACTTAGTAGTAACTTGTACTTGCCGAAAAGTTTGTTCCCATCGTTGTGTCAACCGCCGAGATTGCTGGTGGACAAAGTTAAAGAGTCTGCTTTGATAACGCCCAGAAGAACCAGATGACATGGTAGTGATTTATGAGTTCGAGTTTTGTTTAGTTGTGAGACTCCCGCCAAAAAATAGATAACGACAAACTGTTAATCATCGTAAGTGCCATCATCTTAGCGAAAATATGACCCCTCCTGTATCTCAATCTCAGACAAATTTAATCTCCGAGACTATTGAGCAATTACGCTCTTGTTGTCAAGTTAATCTTCAGTCTACTTGGCTATACCAAGAATGTGACCGGAGTATTACGGATGTTGTTACATCTAATTTGTCTGATTGGCAACCTGTAGAGTTAAATGCTAAAGGACATATTGCTTGGCAAGGTGGGAAACAAGTTTTATGGCTGGTACAGAAACTAGTGGTTCCCCAAGATTTACAGGGTTATTCTTTAGCGGGTTTGTCTTTGCGCTTGGCTTTGATTTGGTGGGCTGATGCGGCCGAGGTTTATGTCAATGGAGAATTAGTTCAAGCAGGAGATTTATTTGATTTTTACCCCAGAGTATTGCTGAGTCAAAGTGTGTCTAGTGGGGATGAGTTTATTGTAGCTTTGCGCTTGGTCAGTCCCGGACATGACAATGGGGCTTTGATGCGATCGCTTTTAATTTACGAGTCTACAGATTACAATCATCCTGACCCTGGTTTCGTGGCTGATGAGTTGGCAGTAACTCAGCTTTATTTAGAAAAGTTTGCGCCGGAACGGTTAGATGGTTTGGCGGCGGAAATAGAAAGAATAACGAACCGCATTAGACGCGAAGCGGCTTCCCAGCAGGTAGGCGCAAAGGACACAAAGGAAGAGAGGGAAGAGTGGGAAAAATGTCTCTTGTCTGTGCGTCAAAAGTTATTTGAATTTAAAATCCACAATCTAAAATTTAAAATTAATTTACTCGGTCATGCCCATTTAGATTTAGCATGGCTGTGGCCGGTGAATGAAACCTGGAATGCAGCCCAAAATACTTTTGAGTCAGTTCTGAAATTACAAAAAGATTTTCCCGAATTAATTTTCTGTCATTCCACGCCCGCCCTTTATGCTTGGGTGGAAGAACATCGCCCAGATTTATTCGCCGCAATTCAACAAGCCGTAGCGGCTGGAACTTGGGAAATTATTGGCGCTACCTGGGTAGAACCAGAATTAAATTTAATTAGTGGTGAATCAATAGTTCGTCAGTTATTGTATGGTCAGCGTTATTTTCAAGAAAAATTTGGCAAGATTTCGCCGATAGTTTGGGTTCCAGACAGTTTTGGTTTTTGTGCAACGTTACCGCAGTTTTTTGTGAATGCAGGTGTGGAGTATTTTGTCACTCAAAAACTGCGCTGGAATGATACTACTAAATTTGATTATGGGGCTTTTTGGTGGCGATCGCCTGACGGTAGTCAAGTATTTAGTTTGATGTCTGCACCTGTTGGGGAAGGCATTGATCCAGTTAAAATGGCAGCTTACACCCTGGAATGGCAAGCCCAAACAAATTTACAAGCATCACTCTGGCTGCCTGGGGTGGGCGACCACGGCGGTGGCCCTACCCGTGATATGTTAGAAATTGCTCAACGCTGGCAAAATTCCCCAGTTTTCCCAGAATTAGAGTTTACAACCGCCGAAAAGTATTTACAACAAATTAATCAAGCAGACTTTCCCACCTGGGATGATGAACTATATCTGGAATTCCATCGCGGCTGTTATACTACTCACGCTGATCAAAAGCGGTGGAATCGATATAGTGAAAATTTACTCTATCAAGCTGAACTCTTTGCGACGTTAGCAACTATTATTTGTGGTGCGACATCTCCCAAAGCAGAGATAGAAAAAGCTTGGAAGCAAGTGTTATTTAATCAATTTCATGATGTTTTACCTGGTTCTTCCATTACTCAAGTTTATACTGATGCTTTGCCAGAGTGGCAGCAAGTCGAACAAGTGGGGACAAGAATATTAGTAGAGTCGATGCAGGCGATCGCATCTCACTTTACCTTACCAGAACCGCCAGAACCCAATAGTTTACCAATATTCGTTTTTAATTCTCTCAATTGGCAGCGTTCTGAAGTAGTTGCAATTAACTTACCTACAGCTAACCCAGCATGGCAGATATACGATGTCGCTGGAAATCAAATTATCTCTCAATTAACCCAACCAACAACATTACTATTTTTAGCCACCGATATTCCCTCCGTAGGCTACCGCCTATTTTGGCTGGTTCCAGCATCCCAACTCCCCAGCAATTCACCATCTTCGACCACTGATTTTGTCCTCGAAAATCAATTTTTGCGGGTAGTTATTGACCCAGACACAGGTGATTTATCCAGCGTTTTGGATAAAAATCATCAACGAGAAGTCTTAAGTGGTGCAGGAAATCAATTACAAGCCTTTAAAGATAGCGGTCAATATTGGGATGCTTGGAATATTGACCCCAATTATGCCCAACACCCCTTACCAGCCACCAGTCTCAAATCTATTCAAGTATTAGAACAAGGGCCAGTACAACATCGCCTGCGTGTAGTGCGTCAGTTAGGCGAATCAGAATTTCGCCAAGATTATATTTTACAAGCAGGTTCACCGCTGCTAAAAATTGCCACCACAGTTAATTGGCAAGAAAATCAAGTCTTTGTTAAAGCTGCATTTCCTTTAAATGTGGAAGCAGACTTTGCTACTTATGAAATTCCCTGCGGTGCTATTCGTCGCCCCACTAAACCCCAAACCCCCCCAGAACAAGCCAAATGGGAAGTACCCGCCTTACGTTGGGCTGATTTAACCGGAGAAACAGAAATCGGTATTTACGGTGTCAGTTTGCTAAATGATTGTAAATATGGCTACGACGCTCAACACAATCAACTACGTCTATCCTTGTTACGCAGTCCCAATTGGCCAGACCCAGAGTGTGATAGAGGCTTTCACGAATTCACCTACGCCTTGTATCCTCACGCTAATACTTGGGAATCAGCCCAGACCGTACAACGTGGCTATGAACTAAACATTCCCCTGCAAGTCTTTTCTCCTCAAAACTCAAAACTCAGCACTCAGCACTCAGCACTCAATGAGAACTTGCGTGCGCGGGTTCCCCGCGTTGAGCAAAGTTCGATAACTCAGCACTCAGCACTAAATAATATTGACCGAATCAGTTTCTTAAATTTAACTTCTCAAAATTTAATCTTAATGGCCTTGAAGCCAACGGAAGATAACCCCCAAGAGTTTATCCTTCGGTGTTATGAATCACAGGGAAAAACAGCCGAGTTGTGCTTACAGAGCGATTTAGACCTGCTTTTAGGAGAGAAAGTAGATTTATTAGAAAGTTCCCTAGATATCACTGAATTTTCAGTTAGGCAACAACCACTTACAATACATCCTGGAAAAATCATTACTGTCAAATTAATATCAGCATCTAATCCTCAACAGAAGTAAGTCAGCAGTCCGGAGTCGCCATATTTTTACTCTGGACTAGTGACTATGGACTATTGACTATTAACCCAATCTAATCTTCGTGGTCGTCAAAAGGATCTGCCAACTCCTTGCTTGGTGGGCCAAATGATGTATAAATTCCATAGGCAGTAATGGCTACAAGCATCGCGCCAACAGAAATGCTAAGAACTATTGCGGGTTCCATAAAATATAGATTGATTATGAGTGCTATTCTTATAGAATATTACAGAAGATTAAAAAAAGCTTTGGCAACTAATCTTAGGTGAACTATGGCACAACGGACTAGGTTGGGAGATATCCTGAGACCTTTGAATTCTGAGTACGGTAAAGTGGCTCCAGGCTGGGGAACTACCCCAGTAATGGGCGTTTTTATGGCGCTATTTTTGGTGTTTTTACTGATAATTCTGCAACTTTACAATAGATCCATCTCAATTCAGGATGTGTTGGTTGATTGGCGCAGTTTAGGCGGCTAATTTACAACGTAGCAATCAAGCTTGCGTATTCAGCGAACTTACACCCGGCTTGTCCGGGTTTTTTTGTAAGTTATGGACTTGAAAGGTTAGCCTGAAACAAGTCACCATAGTAATGATGGGGAAATGTTTTATTTTAACTCCCCACTCTCCTAATTTTGTTTGCCTGCATAGTTATAGGAGCGATCGCATGAATATATTTGGTATTGGTCTGCCAGAAATGGCTGTAATTATGATAGTCGCACTTTTAATCTTTGGCCCTAAAAAATTGCCAGAGATTGGCCGCAGTGTCGGGAAAGCGATTCGCGGTTTTCAAGAGGCTTCTAATGAATTTCAAAATGAATTTAAACGAGAAGCCGAACAAATTGAACAAGTTGTGAAAACTACTGCTGAACTGGAACCTAAAAAAATCGAAGCGGCTCAACCACAACAAGATACAGTTAATTCTTCTCAAAATAGCTAATTGAGTGCTGAGTTAAAAACTAGCCTCTAGCCTCCAATCCCTTAAAATAGTGCTGCGAATCGATTGATTGTAAGTGAAATGACAGAAGTTGGAACACAACCAGCTTTGGTAATTCCCCAACTAATTGTTGGTTTGGGGAATCCAGAGCCGAAGTATGAACAAACACGCCATAATATTGGTTTTGCTGCTGTCGATGCTCTGGCTCGTGCTTGGCAAATTTCTGTAACAGAAAATCGCAAGTTTCAGGGAGAGTATGGCGAAGGTATAGCATTTGCTGGAAATAAAATCCGGTTGCTGAAGCCGTTAACTTACATGAATCGCTCAGGACAAGCAATACAATCTGTAACAAGTTGGTACAAATTGCCCCCAGAGTCTGTTTTGATCATCTATGATGATATGGATCTGCCTTTAGGGAAAACTCGCCTGCGCTTATCTGGTTCTGCTGGTGGGCATAATGGGATGAAAAGTGCGATCGCCCATCTTAGCACGCAAAATTTTCCTCGTTTGCGTATCGGCATTGGTAAACCAAAAGACGCGGCTAACAGCGATAACTCAGAAACTGTCTCTCATGTACTAGGAAAATTTTCTGCTGCTGAAACTCAATTGATGTCTGCTGTACTTCAGTTTGTAGTTGAGTGTGTAGAAATGAGTCTGAAACAAGGAGTCGAAAAGGCTATGAATCGCTGTAATAGCCGCACTGTTGAAGTTAATAGTTAATGGAGTGCTGAGTCAAAATTTTATCCTCTAGCCTCTAGTTACCATAAACAGCAATATACCCAACCCTGGCATAGGTTTGGGTAAAGGTTGTTAAATTTCATGTGAGTATTATGGCAAAGTGCTGTTGCTGATTGAGATTGATATTCTTTAAGCAACGCCAGTACCAAACCACAGATGTTTATTTAAATCGGCGCTTGCGTCTGGCTGCTACGGCCTTTCGTTTGCGCTTTTCTAATGGTGTTTCAAAATGTCGATGGTATTTAACGTCAGCTAATATACCAGCTTTAGATACTTGGCGCTTAAACCGACGTAGCGCTGAATCTATTCCCTCGTTTTCGCCTAGAACCACTTGGGTCATTCTGTTTCCTCGTTATCAATAATTTCCATTGTAATAGTAGCCTTCAACTTAGCCAAACTCCGCTGAATAGCCTTGTTTTGGCAATCACACCACCATAAAGCAGCGTGAGAAATCCTATTTATTATGGCAATTTAGTATTATATGCAATTATCAACAAATGAATCATTGTCTATTGCAAATAGAGTTTTGATGAAAGATATACTCAAGTTTCTATTATTATCAATAAATGTATGTATTAATACTCTGACAAAATAGTTATTTCATCCTTTATAAGTTAATTCTGCCCTGATTTAATAATTTAAAACCAAGGGACATTGCAGTAAATGCAACAGCAAAACTCCATAAACTAGTTGGTCTTAAAATTACTCCTCCACTTAAGAAAACTAGCACTATGCCAATACCTAGCAATATCCAACCAAAATTACCCGTTTCTCTAGGAAAGAAAATCAAGGCAAAAATCCCAGACATAATTGCTAAAACTGAACCAGTTGCAGGTAAACTCCGATAGAAAAATGAATAGTAGCCGCTAACAAAGATAATGTTTTGTCCGAAAAAATATAAACCTAGAAATAATAAAATTAAGCCTATAAGTTTGATTAAAAGCCTACTCATAACTGTTTGATTTTATTGACTCAAAATAAAGTTAATTTACGTTGATTATATTTTAGTTATTAATTAAAAACCAGAGAACATGGTAAAAATTTATCTAGGCTTTATGTTTTTTAAGTAAATATACGTAAAAAATCAGTTGATTAGGCAGAAATCTGAAAGTTACTCAGCACTCACGATGATAGACAGCGCCAGTTGATAGACTTGGCGGCGGGAAAGTGAGGTAAATTTAGCTAGTTGACGGCTGGCTTGCGATCGCGATATTCCTTGACTAATTAACTGTTGTAATTCAGCTTTTAGTTCTACTTCGGTTAATAATGGTTGAGTGATTGGAGTTCCCGCCACAACTAAAGTGTATTCACCTTGGGGTTCCCGTTGCTGGTAGTGGGCGATCGCCGAAGCGATTGTGCCGCGCCAAAATTCTTCGTATAATTTAGTTAATTCTCTGGCTAAGACAATTTGGCGATCGCTGCCAAAAACTTCTGCTAAGTCTTGCAAAGTTTCGGGTAAACGATGGGGCGATTCGTAGAAAATTAAAGTGCGGGATTCTGTTTGCAAAGTTTCTAGATGTTCCCGTCGCTGTTGGGTTTTTGGCGGTAAAAAACCTTCAAAAGTAAATTTATCTGTGGGTAATCCCGCCGCACTCAAAGCTGTGATTGCTGCACTTGCACCGGGAATTGGTACTACGTTGATTCCGGCATCAATACAAGCTTTAATTAGTTCATAACCAGGATCAGAAATTCCCGGCATACCTGCATCACTAACTAAAGCGATCGCTTTATCATTACTTAAATGCTCTAATATTTCAGGAATGCGACTATTGCGGTTATGTTCGTGGTAACTTAACTGGGGTGTTTTAACTTGAAAATGTTGTAACAGTTTGCCTGTATGACGGGTGTCTTCCGCCGCAATCAAATCCACTGTCTGCAAAATTCGCACCGCCCGAAAAGTGATATCTTCTAGATTGCCAATGGGTGTGCCAACAACGTAAAGTGTTCCTGGTTGTGGATCTGTTTGCATGAGAATATAATTCGGAATTCGTAATTCGTAATTAGGTTTTGTCGTTTTAGTTCTGGAGAACAAAAATTACTGGTGTATCGGGGATTATTTGTTGGTTTAGTCACTTTAGATTTGATTTATCTTGCTGATTCTGCCCCTCAAAATAATCAGAAGATGGTTGCTGCTGACTATACTGTAGCAGCAGGAGGGCCAGCGACAAATGCGGCTGTAACTTTTGCTCATTTAGGTAATCAAGCAGATATCTTGGGTGTGGTTGGTTCGCACCCAATGACGCAACTAATTTATCGTGACTTAGAAAATTATAGAGTAGCGATCGCCGACCTTGAACCTAACCAGCCGACACCCCCACCTGTATCTTCAATTATTGTGACTCAAGCAACTGGTGAACGAGCGGTAATTTCCATTAATGCGGCGAAAACCCAAGCCAGCAGTACATCTATCCCCGTGAATATTTTGCCAGATATTGATATTGTATTAATTGATGGACATCAGATGGAAGTTGGTAAAGCGATCGCGCAAACAGCAAAAAACCATAATATCCCCGTAGTCATCGATGGCGGTAGCTGGAAACCTGGCTTTGAAGAAATCTTACCTTTCGTAGATTATGCGATTTGTTCAGCCAATTTTCATCCGCCCAATTGCAATGCAGAAGTAGAGGTGATTGATTACCTGAGTAATTTTGGCATTCCCCACATTGCTATTACCCACGGCGATCAACCAATAGCATATCTAAGTAGTCAGCAAAGTGGTACCATAACCGTATCGCGCATTACACCAGTTGATACACTGGGGGCTGGAGATATTTTTCACGGCGCTTTCTGCCACTATATATTAAGTGATAATTTCACTCATGCCTTAGCACAAGCCGCTAATATCGCCGCTGGTTCCTGTCAATTTTTTGGCACACGTCGCTGGATGGAAGAGAAGCAATGAAAGATTTAGCCGAAATATTAGCGATCGCTCGTGATGTAGGCTGGAAAGCCGCAGATATACTCCACTCTTATTACCACGGTACAATTAAAGATGCTGATTTACAGGTGCAATACAAACAGAATGAGCCTGTGACCATTGCAGACATTACCGTCAGTCAATATATTTTGCAGAGATTACAAGCTGCTTTTGGTGGCGAAGATTTTACTTACATCAGCGAAGAAACTTATAAATCACAACTCCAGGAACAAAATTCTCAGTTAGTATGGCTAATTGATCCTTTAGATGGCACCAAAGATTTTATTGACAAGACTGGAGACTATGCGATTCACATTGCTTTAATTCAAGATCATCGCCCTATTTTATCAATCGTAGCTGTGCCAGAAGCCGAAACAATCTACTACGCTACAAAAGATGGCGGAACATTTAAGGAAACACCAAAAGCAACTGTACCCATTACACTTTTAACAGAAAAATCCATCGAAGATTTAACCTTAGTTGTCAGTCGTTCTCATCGCCATGAAAGGCTCAACTATTTACTACAACACTTACCTTGTCAAAATCAAAAAGCTGTGGGCAGTGTAGGTTGTAAAATTGCTACTATTCTTGAACAAAAAGCAGACATTTATATTTCTCTTTCTGGTAAGTCTGCGCCTAAAGACTGGGATATAGCTGCACCAGAGCTAATTTTAACCGAAGCTGGTGGTAGTTTTACTCATTTTGATGGCAGTCCTTTGCGATATAACACCGATGATATCAATCAGTGGGGAGGATTATTTGCCAGCAATAGTAACTATCACCAAATTTTGTGTCAGGAAGCGCAAAGGATATTATTAGAGTTCGACAATCTTAAAAGAGTTTAACACTATATATATATATAGTTAAAATTAGCTTGTCTAGATTGACTATATAATTCATAATTATATGTAATAGTTAATCTAATAAATGTCTATGAACATATTTTTAAATATTTATTAGGTACAAATACTCAAATATCTTATACATATAGTTACAAACTACAAAGTTTTTTGACTACTTGATAACTTTGATTCTTTGAAGGTTGTGCTATACTTTGGCATATAAGGATTATTTTCGGTTGAGTAACTCGTTTTGATTTTGAAAAAGCGTCTCTCCGAATTTAACTCTCTACACTCCCTGAATTCGGAGACATTATATGTCAATTTACGTTGGAAACTTGTCTTACCAAGTCACTGAGGAAGACTTGAAAATGGCATTTAGCGAATACGGAAAAGTAAATCGTGTTCAGTTACCCACTGACCGAGAAACAGGCCGTCCTCGTGGTTTTGCCTTTGTAGAGATGGAAACAGAATCACAAGAAACTGCCGCTATTGAAGCACTAGATGGTGCTGAATGGATGGGACGTGACTTGAAAGTAAATAAAGCTAAACCTCGTGAAGAAAGAAGCCCTTCTCGCGGTGGTGGCGGCGGCTGGGGTAACAATAACCGTGGCGGTGGCGGTGGCGGTCGTGGCGGTCGTTACTAAAATTTTGAAATAAAAATTTAGCATTTAGAGTCTCCAGCAGAAACGAGCCTTTGGCTCGTTTCTGCTGGAGTATCTTATTTTTTCTCTATAGTTCAATATTCATCCATCATCAGAAGGAATGAGAATGAGGGTATTGATTCAGCTTTGCGACGATTTAAAGGGGAAGTATCTAAAGCTGGAATTTTCCAAGACATGAGAAAGAAACGTCACTTTGAGACACCACTAGAAAAACAAAAACGCAAAGCGGTTGTAAGACACAAACAAAATCGTAGCAACAGCGCTCATCGCTTCAAATAATACTTCTAGCCCATCTGGCTAACCAATAAAATAATTTAGACAAATATTAATCAAAATACTAGTTGTAGTAGCGCTCACGATTTTATAACGGCGCTGCTACGTGTCTAACCAGTATATATAAAGTTACAATAAATTTAGGTAGTAAAATTTCCTTGGCAAAATATCCAGCAATTGAAATATAGTAAGAAATAGGGAATAAGCTGGAAAGCCTCTTGGTATATTGCTTTGTTCTTAAAATTTGGATCTCATTCACCTGTAATCTGTTGTGTATCTACCTATATACATACTAAATGTTGTAGTCTGTAGCCTGATTCGGTAATTTCTGGCCTTGGATTTTCAGAAAAATGTTGCGTGTTTATCATATTTTCATAGCTGCGCTTTTACTGTTATTAATGCCATTCGGTGCAAAATTCATCCTCCCCTACTTTTCTGGAACTAAGGTAGAGCCAAAGAACCAAGTAGCATCCACATCCAAGGCTTCCCCACCAGTTAAGCCGGGAAACCCTTCTACCCCAATAGGGGGAAATGTTTGGCAGAAAGTTTTAGGTAAAAATATTGTAGTGCCTAGCGGTTGGCAAGTAGTTCCATGTCAGGGAACTGAACCTTTGTTATGTGTATCTGCCAAAGGTGAAGTTTTAGGTACACTTGAGATGAGTGTTTCTCAAGTTAGTCAAAATCCCAATTTTCAAAAGCATCTGGCTGATGCAGGTATTTCCTTGGGCACGAAACTAGACTATAAAAATTCTAGTAACCAAAATAAAGTCCTCGCAGCGCTGAAAGCTTGGTCTGGTGACTATTATGCTGCGTTGAGTAAAGACCGCCAAAAAGGAAATGGCAATAAAATTATATTTTCTACTCATCCATTAGAAAATATATCAGTTGGTAAGCTGCCAGGAATACGCTACGGTTTCACAGGTATTAAAGCTGAAGGTGGATTACAAGAGCAGTATATTAGTTATGCTGCTTTTGATGGGAATGCGCTGTATATAATTAGTACAGCTTTTGACCCAAATGCTGCTAAAGGTAAGTTTGAAAAATTGGAAAATTTAGTAATTTTTCAGCCTTATTTAGATGCGATCGCCGAAAATTTAAACTTATAAGTTAGTCATTAATCATTTGTAAATACATAATGACTAATGACTAGGAGTGATTTAACTAAATCTCAGCTACAGCGCGTTCAATTAGGCGACGTGCTAAAGTTTGCGTACCTGTATGTTCGTAATAATTAGTAGACACATCTAAGAAGGCTGCCAAATAATCCAACTTGTCATCACTCACTTCCATAAAACTTTGCAAGTGACTAACGACATTTTGCGGAGTTAAATTATTGCTAGTAACTAAGCCATTCATCCAACCTTTAACAGAATCAAAACTTTCGCCAATAAAGTTTAGTTTACTAGCAGCATTACCGCCAGGAATTGCATCTTGAATGCCTTTAAAGGTTGTGTTTTGTTCCAGTTCTTGGGGGCTAGTTTGGTTAAGTAAAGATAACGCTTTATTGATGAAATCTGGGCCTAAAGGTATCAACCCATCAATACAAACTAATGCAACTAATCGCATGAGCGATTCACCACTATATTCACCTAAAGCACCGACAAAATCGCCGATGCTATCTCCAGGAATACCATTAATTTGGCAAAAAGCTACTAATTCAGCGACTACTTTTAAGGATAAATCAATCGTTTGTGCTTTATCTGGTTTGGGAGTCACAGAGTTAAGAAAACCCAAAAGGGGAATTGATTCACCAACTTTGTTAGCTAAAGCGGCTGCACCGAGAACTTTATCTGTACCATCAACAGTTTGATAAAGCCACATAGCTGTTTGGTAGCCTTGAGAGCTATCGTTATACAGATAAATAGCTCGTTCGCCAATTTGTTGAATTAACTCTTCGTCATCTTCACCAGTCACAGTTTTAATGGTATTGACGAAGCCAACAGTATTTTGCCATTCACCAGGAGCAACAAAATCGAGAGCCTTCAACATAGATATTGTTAAACCACCAGTTGGTAGTTGATCAACCAATTCTTGAATCGGTTTACCCATAAAAATCTCCTGATTGCGAGTTTGTTATGTAAATATTTTGAGTGTCGATTATTTGAGTTTGGCTAGGCCATCAAGATTAAATTTACTGAGCCAATCGGCGCGATCGCTCGCTGTAAATGTCGTAGCTTTTGACTGAACTTTGACTTGATACTTCCCTACCAAAATCGCACTTTGGGTTTTACCCTGTTCTACAGCCGGATATCCAGCAATCTTTTTGGTACTTTTAGAGAATTTTGCTGCTGCATCTGGGGTGCTGGTTGTATCCGAAATCGACAGCACCGCTACTTCTTTACCAGCTTTTTTCAACTTAGCTTCTGCAAAACCTTTTTTCTCTTGAGTGTAAACGCGATCATAACCACCACCAGATTTTGGGAAGAATTTGTTAAATTCACCTCCCTGAGTCGCAGTCTTGGCAACTGCTTGACCTTTTTTCTGTTTACTACTTTCTTGTTGTACTTGGTCAAAACGCCCTGGTGTTTTAGGTGTACAAGCTGTTGTCAATAATAATACTGAGATGAGCAACACAGCTAAAACTTTCCGCCCACGATAGAAACTCATGTTTCCGACTCCTTATACTTTGAGGCAATTATCAACGCACTTGTCAAATTTTGCCCACAAAATTTATTTTTTGATAACTATTGACATTAATGTAGAGTTACTCAATCTGTGATTGCATGGCTAATCTTCCTCCAGGCTGAACACTAGAAGCCTGAGTAGCCTTGATACTATGGGAAAAAGAGACTTTAGCGCCTCTGATGTTTTGGGACTATTACAAAAATTTGTGAAGCAGAACAATGAACACTGATTGTGGCAATCTTCTTGGGGAAAATTTTTTAGTTCGAGCGATACATACTTCTATCAAAGGTAGAGCCAGATATAAAGTGAGGGGATTATATGATTCTCCAGCGCTCAAACAATACCTAGAATTGAGATTGTCAAAGGAAGATATGATCTTTCAAGCCAGTGCTAACCATTTAACAGGGAATGTTTTGGTACTGTTTCAGCCAGATTTTAGTCCCAATGCGATCGCCTGGCTGCTGCAAAATATCGTTTTAGATTACACAAGAGTTCATAAACAATTACCACCCAGTAGTGCGCCAGAATTTATTCCTAGCAAGAGCCTTTCTAGGGTGGTGCTATCAGATACCACAGTCAATCAATGGCGTAGTCAACTAATTCCTGTAGCAGCAGCCTTTTCTGCTTTGTCTTTGGGTGCAGCCCTATTACACATAAATGGTTTAGACACCAGTATTTTACTAACTCTTCAAAAGCTGCATACGCCCTTACTAGATCGCCTCATGGTAGGTATAACTTCCCTAGGTGAGCCACCACTGTTAATCTTGAGTTGTTTAACATGGGAAGCGCTGTTGCTGTATCGCCGCCGTCGATTACAAGCTACTATCTTTGGGATGGCGGCGGTGGGGGCGATTAGTTTAAATTACCTGCTGAAAGAACTGTTTGTTAGGGCGCGTCCAGCTTTGTGGGATTACATTATTAACGTCAATCACTACAGTTTTCCCAGTGGACATGCAATGGTGTCAATGGTGGTTTATGGTTGTATGGGCTATTCCCTCTCCAAAGAATTTCCCCAATGGCGATCGCAGATTTTCACCTTGACTGTGACTTTAATTTTGGCAATTGGTTTTAGTCGGCTTTATTTGGGAGTACATTGGCCTACGGATGTGATTGCTGGTTATGCGGTGGGTTTAGTGTGGTTGACTGCTTGTGTTGTTAATCAAGCTTGTCAAGCGTCAAAAAGTGCGGAGTTAAAGACAGAGTTAGGCGGAGTTTTGGTTTAAATTGACTACGGGGGCATAAATTACACCTTGAGATTCTAAGAAGGCTGCTACTCGTAAGATTAATGCTTCATTGTAGGGTGCGGCGATTAATTGCACACCGAGAGGTAAAGCATCCGGGCGTTGAATGGGAACTGATAAAACAGGTAAGCCAATGAAAGATAAGGGTTGAGTGAATAATCCCAAATGAGGACGCACTAAAATTTCTGCACCATCTAAAATCATTGTCTGCTGACCGATTAATGGTGCGGAAATGGGTGTAGTTGGGGCGAGAATGATATCGACATTTTGGAAAACTTCTCGAACGCGATCGCGGTACCATTGACGAAATCGTTGCGCTTGCAAGTACCAACTACTGGGAATTAACGCCCCAGCCAAAAAGCGATCGCGGGTTGCGGGGTCAAAATCTTGAGGACGCGATTTCAATTGATCTAAATGCAGATTTGCGCCTTCACTGGCTGTAATCACAAAAGCCGCTGCACGGGCGCGTTGAGCCTCTGGTATGGTGATATATTCAGTTACACCTAAAGCCGCTGCTACTGTTTGCACTGCGGCTAATGCTTCCGGTGCTGCACCTTGGATAAAATAATCATCTGCGATCGCAATTCTCAGATGAGAGATATCTTGATGGAGTTGGGGTGAACACAATTGTGGTGGACGTTTCGTACAAATGCGATCGCCTTCATCTTCTCCTTGCAGCACATCAAATACTGTAGCGATATCTTGCACCGAACGGGCAAAACTGCCAATGTGGTCAAAACTACTAGAAAATAAAGTGACACCTGCACGAGATAAGCGTCCGTAAGTTGGCTTTAAACCAAACACCCCACATAAAGCCGCAGGTACGCGAACTGAACCGTTAGTATCAGAACCCAGTGTGAAAGGAACCAAACCAGCCGCCACCGCCGCCGCAGAACCACCAGAAGAACCACCTGCTAACCTGTGTAAATCATGGGGATTGTGAGTAACACCATAATGAAAGTTTTCCGTGACAAATCCATAAGCGTACTCATCCATATTTAAAGCCCCAACCAACACCGCACCAGCTTGTTTCAAGTTGGCGACGGCTGTTGCATCTTGGGTAGCTGGGGAATTTTCGGCATTAATTTTTGCCCCAGCCAGAGTTGTGACACCAGCAATATCAAACAGATTTTTCACAGCAAAAGGTACGCCAGCGAGTAAACCTGGAGAATTACCTTGAGCGATTTCTCGATCAATTCTGGCTGCGTCTGCTAAAGCTGTTTCGGTAATGACGGTGGTAAAACAGTTAAGTTGCTCATCTAGATTGGCAATTCTTGTGAGTGCAGCTTGAGTCACTTCTACGGCACTAAATTGACCACCGCGCACAGCTGCTGCTATTGATAAGGCATCAGCGAACTCTAAATTCATTGGTTAGATAATATTGCGTTTAGCTTTTTGAGTAACCGCAGTCCCCATAGTTTTTGTGAGTTGTAACAATACAACAGTAAAACCCAAGTCGACAAAACAAGATACTAAAAACCACACAGGGAGAAATTTATCTCCAGGATTTTTAGAAGCTTCAAAAACAATGCGGTTCAAAGCTCTTGACCCGATCATAAAACAATATAGTGGCGCTATCAGCGATCGCACTCGTTCACTCAAACTCGTTAAATCACCACCTTCTGCTTGAAATTTTTCGGCAAAGGTAGATAAAGTGTGAGATATTCCCCAAAGGCTGTATATG
Organism: Nostoc cycadae WK-1; assembly: GCF_002897135.1. NCBI lineage: Bacteria > Bacillati > Cyanobacteriota > Cyanophyceae > Nostocales > Nostocaceae > Nostoc > Nostoc cycadae. The sequence continues at coordinate 43,896 of NZ_DF978428.1, forward strand.
GGAATCATAAATCGCGCGATCGCACCGCCGGGAGTAATCGGATATTCCTGGAAAAGATTTTTTAAATCAGTATGGATACGATGTAGCCAAACCAAAAAAATAATAATTGAAATTACACCAATCAACAACGAAACTATTGATATGAGTCCATCAATAGAAGCAAATATTTGATAAATTGGCTGTGCTATGACTGCTAACAAAGAGAAAAACGTAGAAATAACGCCAATTCCGATTAGCACCCACAGCAAACGCACCAAAAATTTCCCAATAGCCGCAGACTTCAATGAACTACCAGCATTGAAATTACTCATTTCCTGTTTCCAATAGCATTATTGGCTAATATCTTAATCTTGGTAGTTATATCTAAGACTCAGTGCATTTACTTGAGGAGTCCAGTAGATTATCAGCAACTATGGTTCAAATACTGGTGCAGATTCAACTTCTGCGGGTAAAGGAAAAGAATTTACGAGTTGAGCGATCGCTTTAATTCTTACAAAATTTGCAACCACTCCATCACGATATTCATTTTTGATTGGCAAATTTAATAATAAAGATATTTGTTCAATATATTTATTTACATCTAATTCTTGATTTTGCATATTTTCTAGCAACTTCCCCATTTTAAAATTTCTAATTTGTACAAATATAGAGTTCACACTCAAAACCTCTCTCCTTGTAGGAGAGAGGTTTGGAGAAAGGTCAAAACAGTTCTACTCTCAACCGAGAACTGCTATCAACCATCCTAAAAAGTAAAAGTAGTCCGAAGTACACCCACAGTTGTAGTTTCGTTTCTACTGTCACCTTCAGGGTTAAACAACACAAAAGCTCCGGGAGTAATGCTGATATTATCTGTCAGCTTCAAACGATAATACGCCTCTAAATGATAAGGAGTGGCACGATTTACCCCATCTGGAGCCAGTTGAGCCGTACCACCTGCATCAGAACGAAACAGGGGTTGTCCAAACAGAATTCCCGCATTATTTCCTGATTTAAATAAATCATTGAAGTGCAGCCCTACCATCCAGCTAGTAAAAGTGGTGGAAGCATTAACAGCATCAGAAGAATCATCCACAAACATTGCAGCACCATAACCAGACAAAGCAACTTTTGGAGAAAAGCGCCAAGTTACCGTACCACCAACAGAATTTAGGGACACTGGTGTCCCTAAAGGAACGCCAGCTAACGCACCAATATCATCACGAATTAATCCTGTACCTAAAATGTTAATTTCGTGATAACTGTGGGCATAGTTTAAACCCACATCTATCGAACTAGTGGGTTTAAACGTTAATTGAGCGCTGACAACACTACTACCACCAAATACACCTGCGCCTAAAGGAGTGTTAGAAACACCTGGCACAATCTCACCCGCTTCTTGGGGTATATTCGCATTGACACTACCGTATAAAGCTCTTAAATCTAACTGAGGAGAGATATTAAATATAAATCCCGCTGCCGAGGCTAAACCAGTTCCCGAAGTTCCTCCAGAAACTCGCGCTACAGGATTTAAACCAGCAAACCGCGAAATTGACTCTTGTCCTTCACCATAAAAAGGTGTGATTGCAGGAAAAGCATCAGTTGCTTCCGCAGCAGTTCCCGCAAACAAAGTCAATTTATCAGCAACAGGAAAAACATACAGTAATTTATAGAGTTGTACGCTATTTGCTGCCTGATCTGATAAAGTTTTCACATCAAGCCCAGGAAACAACGGTTCAAAACTTGTCCGCGCACTACTAGCTGTCAGTAAATCCGAAGCTAACCCTAAACCTCTTTGCAAGCTACCACTTCCATCTACACCACCCAAAAAGTTATAAGCTTGTAAACCAGTAATTAATAAATCTTTCCCAGTAAAGCTAGTGGTGAGATTTAACCTAACTCTATTCACCAAGATAATATTAGGATCGCCCTGATTAGGTGCGCCACCTGTAGCACCAATACCTGCGATAATTACCTCTCCATTGAGTTTAGTAGTAGTAGAAAATTGATTTGCTTCTAGTTCTGCGGTGCGTGCTTCTAGTGCATCCACCCGTCCCCGTAGGGTTGCTAGTTCCGCAGCAAAGTCTTCTTGTAACTTCTGCAAAGTTGCTAAATCTTCTTTCTTGACTAAATCAGAAGTTGCTGTGGCGATGAGTTCATTAACTCGTTCTAAACAAGCATTTAAGCCAGCTGCAAATTCATAACGAGTCATAGCACGATTACCGCGATAAGTGCTATTGGGATAACCAGCAATACAACCATAACGCTCAACTAAAGACTGTAATGCTTGAAAAGCCCAATCAGTTGGTTGCACATCAGAAAACTGTGATACAGATGTTACTTGAGGGCTGTCATTGTTATCTGATATCTGCAACTCTTGAGGGGAAAATGAATCTTGGCTTTCTTGCTTGTCTGGAATAGTAGGTGATGCTGCTGGGCTATCATTGGCTATAATTAATTTAGTTTCAGCCGTTTTGGGTAAAGTAACTTGATTAAACTTGTTAAGTTGATTAGGGATTTTGTTATTGACAATTGCTGATTTTTGAGGAGCATTTAATAATAACTTTTGCTCGGTTGGTACGGTATTAGCCAGTGCTTGAATGGGTAATAGTCCGTTAATTAAACATAAAAAACTAGCTCCACTAGCAGAAGCTAGAAGATACTTTGCCATGATTGCTCCTCACAGATATAAAATATTTAAAAAACTTATCTACGGTATTTAACGGTTATGAAGCATTCTCAAGTGAATTGCTCAAAAAATCTTACTTCCTATAAGGAATTACCATAGATATTAAAATATAGTAAATACTATTTAGATAAAAAAATAACATAAATGATGATTAATAATTTTAATACTTTTGATAACCATATTTTAACCATCAAAACTATCTATAGTAACCATAGATAAAACCATGAATATTTGAGAAATTTATATTTACTTTCACTAAAAATTATTTGATATGGGAATACAGATGTCCATACCAAAAAAAGGTACAAGAAAAATTTTAGTTGATGGAGAAACATTCATTTGGCTAATCAGAAGACAAGCTACAAACTGCCAAGTAGACTATCCTGATGGACATATTCATGTTGCAGTAGCACACGCTTCTGAGCCAGGTTCAGTATTAGGGGTTATTACCGATAAACTTCACTCACAGGGGTTTATCCTCACTCCAATACAAACAGTCACACCAAAAGACGTAGCCAAGTGGATAAAGCAAGCTATACAACTTGGATGGATACCTAAAAAGTCAGGCAGAACTTTTCAGGTTTGTGTTATTAGTAATAGTATGATAAAAGCCTGCGGCGCTGATTAATTTTTTTGACTAATTTCCCGATAATTCGCTTGATAATTCAACAAAGTCTCTTTAGCTTGTTGATAAACAAATGTATTTCCAGGAATTTGTTTTAAAGTATTAATTGCCTTTTGCCATTTATTTTTTGCTTGCTCTCGCACCGAAAATGAATGAGGGGAACTTTGGATTAAAAAGTTTGCTTCTATTGCTAATTTATGAGCTATTTCTAAACTATTTACTGCTTTATTTTCAGTAATTACTTTTTTACTAATCACATTAAGATATAAACGATAAGTAATTAACTTATCTTTAGCTTTGGTAGAAACTGATGTATTGTGTGGTATATTTTCTAGTAGCTTAATAGCCTCTTGCCATTTAGATTCTGCTTGTTGCCAAACAATTAAAGGATGGGGTGGAGATTGTACTAAACCAGAGGCTTCCAAACCGAGGTTTTGCGCGGCTTTAAAATTAGCGATCGCAGTTTCTTCTTGATTAAAATTTAAGTAAATTTGTTGGAGTTGGGGAATTTCTGCTTTGAGCATCCAACTACCAAAGCTTAAGAATAATAAACTAGCAGCAATTATCCCACCATAATGAGTTAAATTCTTTTCTTTAAACTTTTTTATTGGATGATAATTTCCTAATTTCCATTTTTCAGATTTAGGTTTGAGTAACTTTTTTTCTGATTTAACTCTCAAAGAACTAATCTGCAAAATCAAACCATCAATTTTAGTTTGGTAAAACTCACAGTCATTAATAATATCTGTTAACTCTTGTAATCTGCCATCCCCAGATATAATTAATTCGTGATCATCATCTAGCCATTCTAGTGCAAAGCCAGATTTACCACAAAAAGATGAGATTCCGAGTAAAATGCTTAATAAATTATGGCTCTGCTTAATATTATTAAAAATAAATTCTAATCTTTCCTTGATTTTTAAAGAATCTTCTTGAGCTTGGATAATTTGCTGAATTTGTTGTTGAAGAATCCTAGGTTTATTTAAATCTAACTGAATTTTTAAGACTTCCTCTACTGATTGAAAGGTTGCAGGGATACTATCATGATTAGCATCAATATTTAGTTGTTGCACTAATTTAATATCACTTAAAATATCAGCAGCAATAGCCTGAATTAAATCACCCCAATCAATCCAGACTTCTATTTTAGCTTGAATTTCTTTAAGGGAAATATCCGCTGGTAGTTTCCCAAATTTTGCTGTTAGCAAGCCTGGATAATCATATTTATATATGTAGACTGTATAATCTCCATTTTTGCAATTTTTTGGGACTGAATCTAAATAAGCAACTGTAGTAGTAGGAGATTTTTCTAATTGGCTGGACTTAACTTTTTCTTGAATATTCCGTAGTTGATCCTGTCCATGATTAATCATGACAATCTGTTGCATGATGTCATGGGAATGTCCAATATTTAGCCTCAGACTATGAACAATTTTTGGTAATTCATTTACCAGAGTTTCTAAATCAGCCATAAATATCCCTTGGGGATTTGCCGAAAGTTGATGTGAAACAATTAAAATGACTATGCAGCAAGGTGTTAGCTTGAATACAAGCTTCATCTTATTGGTGGTAGAGCAGCATCCTGAAAGATAGAAAATCTGAGGAGCTATGGATTCATACTTCCCGTAAATCCTGCTAAAGTAACAAATTCAGTTGAAAAATTTTAAATAATGCACAATTGGTAACTAAAGTCAAATATGAATGAAATTGATTTAGCGTTTACTCCAGCCCTGGAGTTAGCGCGATTAATCCGCCATCGGGAAGTGTCGCCACTGGAGTTGGTGGAAATATATTTACAAAGAATTGAGCGTTTGAACCCCCAATTGGGAAGTTATTTTACGGTGACGGCAGAAATCGCGATCGCTGATGCCCAAGCAAAAACCGAAATGTTGGCAACATCTACTGAACTACCGCCGTTTTTTGGGGTGCCAATTTCCATTAAAGACCTCAACGCTGTGGCTGGTGTCACCTGTACCTACGGTAATCCGGCATTGTTAAATAACGTTCCTAATTATGATGACGGGGTGGTAACGCGGATTAAACAAGCAGGGTTCACTATTCTTGGTAAAACCGCCACTTCCGAAATTGGTTCTTTTCCTTACACCGAACCAACAGGCTTTCCTCCAGCGAGAAATCCCTGGAATTTAGAATATACTCCCGGCGGTTCTAGTGGTGGCGCAGCCGCAGCGGTAGCCGCGGGATTATGTGCGATCGCTCAAGGTTCTGATGGTGGTGGTTCAATTCGTGGCCCAGCTGCTTGTTGCGGTTTAGTCGGGATTAAACCATCACGCGGTAGAGTCACTAAAGCCCCTGTCGGCGATCGCTTGGGGGGAATTGCGGTTAATGGCCCAATTGCTAGGACTGTGGCTGATGCAGCGGCTATGTTAGATGCAATATCTGGTTACTTCACAGGTGATCCTTATTGGCTACCTGACCCCGAACCTTCATTTTTCGCCGCTACCCAAGCAAAAGTTTCTGGGTTACGCATTGCTTTCTCTACTCAAATCACACCTTTGGGAACGGCGGATGCTAATTGTCAGCAAGGTGTATTACAAACAGTCCAGTTATTAGAACAATTGGGGAATACCGTTGAAGAAAACTGCCCAGATTTTAGCGGCTTAGTCGAACCATTCCAAATCGTTTGGCAAGCTGGGGTAGCTGCATCAGGACTTCCCGTAGAGGCGTTGCAGCCTGTTAACCGTTGGTTATTGGCGCGTACAGGTTCTATTGCCGAATATCTCCGGGCTTTATCCCAATTGCAAATTGTCTCCCGGCAAATTGTGGCATTTTTCGACCATTTTGATGTGTTGGTATTGCCTGTATATTTACATTCGCCAATTCGAGTAGGAGAATGGGCGGCTTTAAGCCCCGAAGAAGCATTCCAAAATATTATGCGTTGGGTTGCACCTTGTCCTGCGGCTAACGCCACCGGACAACCTGCGATCGCATTTCCAGTGGGTTTTGATAGTCATGGTGTGCCTATGAGTGTGCAACTTGTGGGTAAACCTGCGGCGGAAGCTACTTTAATTAGTCTTGCAGCCCAAATTGAAACAGCAAAACCTTGGCTTCAACATCGCCCAGCCTTTGCCAGCTAATGACAATGAAGAAGATTAACCCTCAAAAACTTATGAGCAAACGTTAAGTTATTTTACAATCACATAACACTGAGTATCAGAATTTCTCAAAATGACTGGTGCAACTCATCCAAAATCAAAAATCAGTGATGGTTTACAAGCGAGGCGATAGGCTTACCATCCTTAATGCTGAGAAATTCCCAGCGATCGCCCTTGGCAGACTATTAACTCAATAAAATAACTAAATTAGGCCGTAATTAGCCATGAATCCAGATTTTTCTCTTGCCCAATAATTTAATTGTTTCTCTCACAACCAGGGTTTTTACTAAGTATTTATTCCTACTTTAGGGGTGGTTTTGAGTGCAACACACCCCCTAAAAACACAAAAAATCCTGAAATCCATATAAATTAACGGTTTCATATATCCACTTCTGGCTGCTACACCTTAGAATGATTCATTGAAAAGTCGAGCCAAAGGGATGTGTAGCCGTTTTGAGTAGAAATACTCCCTAAGCACGACTTTTGTAGTTCTGCAAACAGAGATTTCAGTAAGGATGCTACATGGTGCATCTTGAATGAAATCTCAAGTAAACCTGAAGGAGTTTATATGAACAAAGGCGAATTGGTTGATGCAGTAGCAGAAAAGGCTAGTGTTACCAAAAAACAAGCAGATGCTGTCTTAACCGCTGCTTTAGAAACCATTATTGAAGCGGTTTCCTCTGGCGATAAAGTCACACTAGTGGGGTTTGGTTCCTTTGAATCACGGGAACGTAAAGCCCGTGAAGGTCGTAACCCCAAAACCAACGAGAAAATGGAAATTCCGGCGACTAAAGTGCCTGCTTTCTCTGCTGGTAAACTGTTTAGAGAAAGAGTTGCACCCCCAAAATCTTAAGTTTAGTTTGCGGAATTTTTATTTTGATGCAGCAACCAGCACACGGGGGAAATTTAGCCTGGGCAGCAGCACTGGCTGGATGTCCCCGTGATGCTATTCTTGATTTTTCTGCAAGCATCAGCCCTTTAGGGCCACCGGATAGTGCGATCGCTGCGATTCAATCTCAAATTAGTAGTCTGAGGCACTATCCAGAACCAGAATATAGTGAACTGAGACTCGCTCTCAGTCACTTCCATCAATTACCTCCAGAGTGGATTTTGCCAGGTAACGGTTCAGCAGAATTATTAACTTTGGTGGGTAGGGAATTAGCAGCATTATCTGCAACAATCTTGCTTACTCCAGCCTTTGGTGATTACTACCGCACTCTGACGGCTTACAACGCTAAAGTTCTGGAGTTTCCCATTGATTTAGCAGTTAATAGTCATTTGTTAATTAACAATGACACGAGTCTGAGTGTTGGCAGCCAGCACTTAGAGCTTTGGGGACAAAGTACTAACGACAAAGGACTGCTGTTAAACAATCCCCACAACCCGACAGGAAAATTATTTTCACGGCAGGAAATTTTACCGCTGTTAAAAGAATTTGCCCTAGTGGTGGTAGATGAAGCGTTTATGGATTTTGTACCACCAGAAGCAGAACAAAGTTTAATTCCGGTGGTGCAGGAATATGAAAATTTAGTCGTGTTGCGATCGCTCACAAAATTTTACAGTCTGCCGGGGCTGAGACTGGGATATGCGATCGCTCATCCCGACCGCTTATCACTGTGGCAGTCGTGGCGTGATCCTTGGCCTGTGAATAATCTCGCTGCGGCCGCCGCAATTGCTGTCATTAGCGATCGCAATTTTCAACAGCAAACTTGGCAATGGCTACCACCAACCCGAAACCAATTGTTTCAAGGTTTAGCTGCCATTCCCGGATTGCAACCTCACACCAGTGCTGCGAACTTTTTATTAGTGGCATCACAACAATCTAGTTCGCAGTTACAGCAACAATTACTCCAACAGCATCAAATTTTAATTCGAGATTGCCTGAGCTTTAAAGAATTAGGCGATCGCTTTTTCCGAGTAGCAGTGCGTTCTGTGTCTGATAACCAGCGCTTATTAACAGCGCTCCAAACATTACTCTAAAATTCGTAGTTTGTCAGAATCTAACTACGAATTATCTTGCACCTTGTAGAGACGCTAATCATCTCGTCTCTACAATTAACTAATGACCAATGACAAATGACAAATGACCATTGATTATGATGTCGTGATTATTGGCGGCAGTCTTGCCGGACGCTATGCTGCTTTAGCTGCAACTAAATGGCACGCGAAAGTGGCTTTAGTAGAACCACGAATAAATTACGGATTTATTTATCACCACACTCTCAGCGAAATTGCTCACCGTTTACAGTCTCTCAATCAAGCAGATAGCTGTGGTATTCATAGCAACCATGCCGACATCGCCGAAAAATGCCATATATCTGTTGCCTGGCAAGAGGCAATGCTATATGCTGACGGCGTTGCGGCCAATGTTCAAGAACTCAATTCTCCAGCGACACTAGCCGCAATGGGAGTAGATGTGATTTTTGGCAAAGGTGAATTTCAAGCTTCACCACATTTGGCATTTGCCATTGATGAAAATGAAGCAACATCAGCCAACACTTGCCAACATCCAGTCCGCCGCCTATTACGAGGACGCACCTATTTACTAGCCAGTGGTTCTTGTCCAGCCGTTCCCAATATTGAAGGTTTACCAGCTACAGGTTACATGACCTTAAATAATATTTGGCGATCGCTCCAAAAAACCACACTACCCCAAAATTGGGTAATTCTTGGTGGTGTTCCGCAAAGTCTAGAAATAGCGCAAACTTTAGCTCGTTTAGGTTGCACTGTCACATTAGTTATTAAACATCCTCATATTCTGCCAAATATTGACCCAGAAATTGCTCAAATTCTTCAGGCACAATTAGAAGTTGATGGTGTACGAATTCTGACTCAAACTGCCGTTACACAAGTCAAACAAATTGATGATAAAAAATGGATTCAAGCTGGAGATAAAGCAATTGAAACTGATGAAATTTTAGTAGCAACAGCACAAAAACCAAATTTTGAGTCTTTAAATTTAGCAGCAGTAGGGGTGAAATGGTATCAGCATCGCTTGGTAGTTAATAATAAATTGCAAACTACTAACAAACGGATTTACGCTTGTGGCGATGTAATTGGTGGCTATGACTTCATTAACATCGCTAATTATGAAGCGAGAATTTCTCTCAATAATGCCTTATTTTTCCCTAGATTAGAAGTTAATTATCAACATATACCTTGGGGAATATTTACACATCCCATGTTAGCGCAAGTCGGTTTGACCGAGACGCAAACAAAACGACAATTTCGTGATGATAAATTTTTAGTTTTACGGCAATATTTTAAATCTTTAACAGCAGCACAAATCAACAGCGAAACTACAGGTATTTGTAAATTAATTGTGTTACGTAATGGCGAAATTTTAGGTGCAACTATCTTAGGTCAAAGTGCAGGAGAACTAATAAATGTAATTGCGTTAGCCATCAATCAAAAAATTAAAATCCAAGATTTAGCTAACTTAGCACCTGTTCATCCCAATTTTACAGAAATTTTGACTCAAATAGCCCAAGAATATCAGCAAATATTAAATAACCACCCAGACGTACAAGATAGATTAGAAGGCTTCTTTCATTTCCGCCGCAATTGGAATTTGTGAATTATCCCAACTCAGATTTGCAGAGATAATTCCGGAATTTGAAGGGTTTTTTGTGTTTTTAAACACGGAGGAAAGTGGAGGAAAGGGCAAAGTAACGCGGAGTATTGGTGCTAGTTATTGAGTGAATGCCATTTAATTAAGCTGATTTTCATCCAAGAATGGTATTTTTGTCTACAAAGCAAAGAGGCTGATCAATGAATAACAGATTGATTTCTCAAAAAAATTCTGCATTATTAATTTCCAGTGTTGTTATTGTTATGAGTTTCGGTGTTTGGGTTTCTGTAGAAGCACAGGTGCAAAAACAACCGGAAACAACAGCAGCTCCAACGTTGAAAAAAGCGGGTCAATTAGAATTACAAAATAATGGCAAACCATTCAAGCCAGAAAAACTTGAGGAGTCAAATAAACCTATTAAAAAAGGAACGCGGGGAACGATAGGCCGGGACGATCGCCTACCCATGTTAAGTAATAATTATCCTTGGTCTACTGTTGGTCGCATTGTTGGCGAATCAAACTCGCAAACTTACACTTGTACCGGGACTTTGATTGATGAGGATATTGTTTTAACTAATGCTCACTGTGTAGTTGACCCAAAAACTGGACAAGTTGCCAGCCGAGTTGCTTTTCTACCCAATGTCGTGGATGGTCAATATAAAGATAGAGCTTATGCTGTGCAGTATCTAGCGGGTACACATTTTCAAGATAAAAATTCTGAGGCTAATGATTGGGCGGTTATCAAAATTGATAGACCGTTGGGGCGCAAATATGGTTATCTAGGTTGGAAGTCTCTGCCTGCTAAAACGTTAATTCGGAATGAGAAAAGATTCTTTTTTGTGGGATATTCTGGTGATTATCCCCAAGCTGAGACGGAAAAGTTTTGGGGTTTAACAGCCGGACAAGGATGGACAGCGGGTTTCCAAGCTGGTTGCAGTATTGTTGATGAGCAGTCAAATATCTTATTACATGATTGCGATACGGCAGGTGGTTCATCTGGTGGCCCGATTATTGCCTCTATTGATGGTGAACCTTATATTGTGGCTTTAAATAATGCGGAAATCGTCGATAGAAGGAGTGGGAAAGGTTTAATTAATTTAGCTGTAAATATCTCCTTTTTAGATAGCTTATTTGGGAAGAAATAAGAGGTTATAAGTTACAGGTTAGAAATAAAATTGTAGGTTGGGTGTAGGCGATAGGGAAACCCAACAAAGTCTTGATGATGTTGATTTTTATTCCTCTACCTAACCTACATTTGAGTCGGCAAAATTAAATATTGGCAAAGTCTTCTAAAGGTGCGATCGCATATTTTCCCTGTGCATCTTGAGTGACTAAACCTAAAGCTATTAAATCTCGATCAATAAACAATTTTGTCGCTTTACCACCTGCATCAATCTTGGCATTAATCAACTGCATCGCATAGCAAATGGTATCATAAACCCTTTGAGGATTCATCGCCATTGTAATTGGTTGATATCTACTCACAGATTCACACAGTCGGTAAACACCATGTTCTTGAAACTGGGGATATCCATAATGCTTGACGGCTCGTGGTAAAAAATATCCAGCAGTAATTGGCTGTTTTCCTGACGGACGCACACAGGAATAACTGCAATCACCAACTGTATCAGCAGCCATACTCCCAGGCATAAATCGCAGCACATTAAAATTCAAAAAATCTGGGTTACACTTTTCAATACCAAAACGAATTGCCTCGATATCATCTGCATAAGTTGTCGGTTCATAACCAATAATCTCAGTCTTTTTATCGTTGAGTTTAGCTTTGGGTAAGCCTAAAATCAAAAAATAACTACTAGGCAATCCCGCCTGATTCATATCTTGAAAAGCTCTGGTAATCTTGGCTGGATAATCAAATGCTTGCTTAATTTGACTAGCAACAGAACCGTTAAATTTGTGGTTAGCTAATGAAACTTCTGGTAAAGTATGCTCAACCCCAAAAAACAGATATACACAATTATGTTCTGCTAAATAACGCATCTGTTCATAATTAATTTTATCGATGCGCGTATTAGAACCCCAAAAAAAGCCTTCTTCTTTAAGAGTTTCGGCTTCACGTTTAGCTGCTTGCTCATGCACAGTAAAAGTATCAACATCTAAATAAATTGCTTCATAACCACGCTGTTTTAGTTGCCGTAATTGTCTACGCAAAGATGCTTCACTTAACCTAATAACACTATTACTTTCACTACTTTTATTACAAAAACCACATCCCCAAGGACAGCCTCGTTGAGTAAATATTTGGGCGGTTTTTAATTGTCTACCATCTGAAGATTTAAAAATATCCATATCATGTACTTGCGGTACATGAACTAAACCAAAGCTTTGGTCAATATCATCAAAATTATTAACTCTGGTTGCAATAGTTCGATGAAATTTCCCATCATCATTTATAAAACATAACCCTGGTAAATGTTGCATCTCTTCATAAAAAGTACCTCTAGCAACAGTATGAGAAATTTCTATAATTGATTCTTCGCCTTCACCATCACAAAAAGCTGTAATCCAAGGTGTAATGCGGGCAATATCTTCAACGCTTTTAGTTGCATAACCACCAACTAAAATTGGTACGTTTTTTCTGCCATATTTTTGAAGTTCGGCAAAAATTTTGCTACTATGATCGTCAATCTCTGGCCATTGAGTTGTGAGACAGCCAGCAAATATAATTAAATCAGCATTGATGATTTCCTTTAAAACATCATCAACTCTTAAATCTAGGCGTTCTAAATCTAGTTGTAAAACTTGCCTAAATCCTGCATTAACCAAACTAGAAGCCAGAACTGGCAAGGCTTTGTTTGCGCCATTAAAGCTTCTGTGTTTCAGAAATTCTCCAATTAATACAATTTTAATGGAATAAATCTGAGTGGATGTTTGTTTACTTTGAGTTTGAGATAATAACACAACGATTACACACCTAAGATTAATATTTTTTGATGGTGTAATGCCCTGGTAGTTGATTGGTATTCTTGGGAAAAAATATAAAAACACCAATCATCTCAATAAATGAACAGGAAAACAGAATGATGTACTTGCATTCATATCTCTTGAGAATGATTTCAGATGCAAATTTTCATCATGAATGTATTCATTTTTGATCAGCCTACTGCCGGAAAGCTGAGAACTTTAATCAACAGCACCTAACATTTTTAAAGAAGCTCTTTCAGCATCTGTTAAGCCTGTGATATTGCTAATATCCATACGTTCGTAGAGCCGATCTGGTTTAAGTGATCGCACTCTCCGACAAGTCTGCACATCCCATAGTTGAATCTTTTCGTCTTCGCCGCCACTCGCCAATACTTTACCATCGGGAGTAAAAGCTAAGGAACGAATCGCTGCTGTATGTCCTAATTTCAAAGTTTCGAGAAACTCGCCTGTATTTACTTGCCACAGCATCACAGTGGTATCAGCACCAGCACTAGCTAAAATCTGCCCATTGGGACTAAATGCCACTGAGTAGACTTGTTGATCATGCCCTATTAAAGTGTGAATACATTCGCCTGTGCGAAGATTCCATAACTTCACGGTTTTGTCTTCGCTACCACTGGCTAAAAGTTTCCCATCAGGACTAAAGGCGACTGACCAAATCATGTCTTGATGTTCTGTAAAGGTTTGGAGACATTCGCCACTGGCGACATTCCAAAGCTTAATTTGACTGTCAGCGCTACCACTTGCCAGAGTATTACCATCAGGATGAAAGGCTACTGTCCACACCCAATGGCTATGTTCTTTGATTTTTTTCAGACAATCACCACTAGAGATGTCCCAGATGCGAATGCTACAGTCTTCGCTACTACTAACTAGGGTTTGCCCATCAGGACTAAAAGCAACTGCCCATACCCAGTTACCGTGTCCAGTCAAGGTTTGAGTACATTTGCTATGGCGAATGTCTGTGATATCCCAGATTTTAATTGTATTGTCAGCACTACCACTGGCGAGGATTTGCCCATTGGGATGAAAGGCGACAGAACGAATCCGTCCTTGATGTTCTGTGAGAGGATGGCATTCTAATGTTTGTAAATTCCACAGGTTAATACTGTGATCATCCCTTCCACTCGCCAGAATTTGACTATTGGGACTAAAGGCTACGGAATAGACATCGCGGGTATAACCTTGTAATACATTGAGACAATTGCCTGTATTTACATCCCACAGCCTGGCTGTTTGGTCGTCACTACAACTAATCAGGGTGCGACTGTCAGGGCTGAAAGCGATCGCCCACACCTGACTATAATGACCTTGTAGTGTTTTCAAACATTCACCCTGGGCGATATCCCAGAGTTTAATTGTTCTATCTTCACTACCGCTGGCGAGGGTTTGCCCATCAGGACTAAAACGCACAGAATAAATTTTTTTACTATGTCCCTCCCAAGTCTGCCGACATTTACCTGTATTTACATCCCACAGTTTGAGGGTGCGGTCGGCACTCCCACTCGCGAGGGTTCGCCCATCAGGACTAAAAGCTACTGAGTGAACCTCATGGTTATGACTAGTCAAGGTTTTGAGACATTTACCTGTGTTGATATCCCACAGCTTAATTTTGCTGTCGGCGCTGCCACTAGCAAGTAAAAAAGTATTATTAAGGGTGGGAGATGGTTGGAAGGTGACAGACCACACCCAATCATCATGACCCAAAAGTGTTTGCTGACATACCCCTGTAGCAATATCCCAAATTTTAATAGTTTGGTCTTCACCCGCACTGGCTAATAGACAACCATCGGGACTGAAACCTACTGAATACACTTTATTTGTATGTTCTGTGAATGTTTGCAGACATTCAGCTGTTTGCACATCCCAGAGTTTAATTGTGTAGTCTGCACTACCGCTGGCCAGGATTTTACTGTCTGGGCTAAAGGCAAAAGCCCAAACCCAAGCACTATGACCTTGATAAATGCGAATTTGTTTAGTATCCGCAGTCCGCCATAATCGAATTTCTCCGGTGATTAAACCTGTGGCAAAAAATTTGCCATCAGGGCTAAATCTCACAGAAACGATACTAGACATCGTTTCTGTGAAAACAGAACTCTTTAAATCAGCATTGGCAAAGCTGGTGTCTTGTAAATTGGCATCTTTGAGATATGCTTGCCAGATAGTCAGTCCCGAAAAATCACGTCCACTCAAATCAATGTATGAATCTGGCTGTGATTTATTTATCTGGAGTTGTCGCAGTAGATTGATTATGTTACCAGCTGCATAACCTGGAGTTGAGGGCGATTCCTGCTGTAAAGTTCTCAGCATTCGTCGTAAATAAGATTCGAGTTCTGTTTTTGTCCCAAAAGCTTTGATGAGCTTTTGCTTAACTGGTTCTAGAATCAGTCGTTCTTGTGTTTGCCGGATATGATCAAGCGATCGCGCTTGTAATAAAGGATGGGCATGAACAAACTCCGGTTTTTTTTTTCGCTAAATTCATGAGTTACCTTTTCGATGTAACTTTCATTCACATATTCCATCACTACAGATTGCTGCCGAAATCTGCTGGTGTTGGCTTCTTTTTCAATTAGCGATCGCCTTAATAAGGACTCTACCACTTCCAAAATTTTTGACTCAACATCTGTAGTTCTTAAATCATTTTTTAGTTGTGCTAGAGACAGATATTCCCGATGAATTGCCAGCCGATACATCACCTGTTTTTCTAAATCTGACAAGCGGTTAAATTGTGTTTCTAGAAGTGAGCGAATATCGCCATAAACAGCATTTTCTTCTTGAATTTCCCTTAAGAATTCTGTAATATTATTGCTAAATAAGTCATAAACTGTGGTACCTACTATTTTTAAAGCTAAAGGATTACCCGAATATCTTTTGACCAGTTCTTCTAATTGTTCATCAGTACATTTACATCCTTTATCCAGCAGAATTTCTCTAGCTTCTTCTAAATTAAGACTAGATAACTGTAAAACTTTCACTGGCAGATTTTTACCTTCTAGTACAGCGACTTCTTTGGGTTTTTCTCGACTAGTTATTAATAAACAACTTTCATGTGATGTTTCTGCCACTTTTTTAAAAAAGTAGCCATAGTTTTCATAACCAGGTTCGTATTCGCCAGCCCATTCTTGAGTTTTGCCTTCACTACTGCGTAGCACTGATTCGACATTATCCAAAATAATTAGGCATCTATGTTTTCGTAAAATATCAATCAGTAAAAGTATTTTGTTATTTTCACTAACTGTTAAGTAATCTTCAGCATCATGAGGTAAAAATCGCAGAAGTTGGTTGAGGATTTCTGATAGTGGTGGTGCATTGCGGAGCGATCGCCAAATTAGATAATCAAACTGCGACTGGATTTCTTGGGCAACTTTGGCTGCAATTACAGTCTTACCAATTCCACCCATACCCAAAACGGCTACTAACCGACACCGTACAGAATCATTAGCATTACCAACTATCCATTCTTCTAAATCTTTAATGTCTGTCTCTCGTCCGCGAAAACCATCTACATCAACTGCTTCACCCCAATCTTCTTTTGGTGAAGTAAAGTTTTCTTGAATACCTTGATATTGAGCGTATAGTTTCTGCTTCAAGTTATAAATTTTTTTATTACCGCTGCCTTCTATACCTAATTTGCGGTAACTTTCTCCTAATCTTTTTCTTACTGCTGGTTGAGAAATAGCCAGTTTTTCGGCAATTTCTGCACCAGAATAATCTTTTAATGCTAATAGTAATGCCTCTAGCTCAGTTTTCGTTACATTATGTTTATTCGCAACTCCTGTAATGAAATCATCGGGAAGCAGAGGCATATCTGCTGCGCTGTTCATCTCATTTAAGCTCCACACAATATATTTGACTTATCAGTATGTGAGAATATTTTCTTATAGCACGACTGTCAAGTCTAAAAAAGAATCTGTCATTACAGAATTTCTGTAACCAGACAATTGTATTACTAGTTGGTAACTATACTATTTCAGTTTTTATGAGTGTAGACGATATTTTTATTCTTTAGAATAAAATATAGGCTACTTTTTACCAAGATTTTTTGTATAAAAACCTACTCTTAGTATAGCTTTTTATATCTACGTGAGATATATACAAGGAAAAATATATACTAAATTTACATAACCAGGCATTTTTTAAAGAAATATTCCTCTTAAGCGCTTGCTTTTTTAATTAGGATGTGGTTATCTTATACACAGAGGAGTGTATGTGAGATATACAGATAAGTCCCGACTCTACAGCTAACATCAGGGGGCAACTAAAATGACCAGTTTCTCAGGACTGCCAGACTTTATTAGAGGCTCTAACTCAATCAAAACTATCTTGGAAGTAGGAGAACAATCCCCAATATTGAAACCGCAAGAAAGAGGCAGTCCAGAAATTTTAGCCAACCCCAAACAGTTATATGCAGTTGAGTTACCACTCGTTTTTTCTCACATGGCTATTCTCTTGATTGAAACCTTGTCTGCAACTCAACACGGCCAGTTAATTATCTCTAGCAGAAAGGGAAATTACGAAGCGATTGTAGAACTGAGTGGTCATATTAGCCACCGACACACATTGAGTCGACAAGAACTACAAGAAATCCAAAAATTACACGAACACATTTTGGAAACCTGGATAGCTTGTAGACAGTCTCGCCACCAAAAATAATCTACTCCATCGCCATAGCTATCACAAGTTCAAGAAGACTGGCAGCTTGGCGAGGTAATCAGAAAAATTGAATATCAATCATCTGAGACTTTGGCTTTTGATAAATGAGAAGTTTACAAGCCGGGCAATGTAACAAAAATTACGTGTCCGGCTTTTTGCTTAGGTTTTTCTATCGAGGAGGAAATTCTATGAGCAACAACAAACAGGACGAAAGGTCTCTTGTTCAACTCCCATCTGAAGACAGGAAGAAAACTATGAAAACTCATCACGAAGACAACCGAAATCCCCTTTTAATCTTGACCGCTAGAGGATTGAAGTTTTTTATGTGGGCTTTAGCTGGTTTGGCGATCGCTTTTGTAGTGTTTCATATTTTCGGTGCATTTGCCCTCGCTAACAGCCTACTATCTGCCGAAGTTTGGGTTTGGTTGGGAAGGGTTGCAGCCTCGTTGTTCTGTTTATTTGCGATCGCCATGATTTTTGAGTCCTGGCGTTAATTCCCAGTTCACGGTGCTGTTTTACATATTGCCTTTGGCTGAGAAATAAGCCAAAGGCATCACTTTACAGGAGGTCATATCATGTCAGATAACAACAACGGCATCACCGGCGAAACACTCTCACCAATTTTGGTCATTTTAGTTGCAGGCTCGATATCTTTAGCAATTGTCAACAAAGATAATCATTCTGCCTATTTCGACCTCGTAAAAATAGCAATGGTCTATAGCTTTGGCTCTCACAAATCCAAGCATAAACCAAAAGAGTAAGCCAAATAGAGATATGTGTTGAGTGGAAAAACACTCCCCACTCAACACTTCACACAAAGACTCCTTGATGTTTCCATTTCATACTTAAGTACTAATTAAGTATGATTTCCTTCACAAAAAGTCACAATTGGGTAGAATTGGTTAAAGTAATCTCTGCTCTTGTGTCATAAAGGTCTCAGCAAACTCATGCAACTGAAACTCAGTGCATCTCGACTACCCTTCGCTCCCTTATTGCTAATTGCTCCCTTTTTTCTCTGGGGAACAGCAATGGTCGCCATGAAAGGAGTTATCCCCCACACCACACCACTATTTATGGCGGGTGTGCGCTTGCTACCAGCCGGAGTGTTAATTTTGGTTGTCGCCGCACTGATGGGTAGACCCCAGCCACAAGGTTGGAAAGCATGGTTATGGATTACCTTATTTGCCTTAATAGATGGGACATTATTCCAAGGTTTTTTAGCAGAAGGTTTAGTCAGAACCACTGCCGGATTAGGATCAGTGATGATTGACTCCCAACCTTTAGCAGTGGCTTTGCTCTCGTTGTGGCTGTTTCAGGAACACATTGGTTTTTGGGGCTGGTTAGGATTGGGTTTAGGCGTGACGGGTATTAGCTTAATTGGCTTACCAGATGAGTTGATATTTCATTGGTTGGGTACACAAGGAAATATCACACTGGGTAACTGGCAAGATTTATTTGCTAGTGGTGAATGGTTAATGTTGTTAGCGGCGCTATCAATGGCCGTAGGCACAGTGTTAATTAGATTTGTGACGCGCCATGCTGACCCTGTAAGCGCTACCGGATGGCACATGATTATTGGTGGTTTGCCCTTGTGGGGGGTTTCCGCATTCAGAGAATCTCAGCAATGGCAAAATATTCTTGCATCTGATTGGGTGGCTTTAGGATATGCCACAGTATTTGGTAGTGCGATCGCTTATGGTTTATTTTTCTATTTTGCTTCTAGTGGCAGTTTAACTAGTCTGAGTTCCTTAACCTTCCTCACACCAGTATTTGCCCTACTTTTTGGCAACCTCTTCCTCTCAGAAATTCTCAGTCCCTTGCAGTGGATAGGCGTTTGTTTGACATTAATCAGCATCTATCTTATCAATCAGCGTGATAACTTAGCTGGACAGAACCAAACACTCAATATTCCCGAAAAAACTCCCACACAGCAACCACCAGTCTTAGAAACATCAGCTAAAAAGCTCAATTCCCTATCTATACAGGTCAGAGAATCGGAGACCGAAATTTTACCCTAATTAGTGTAGAAGGGCAGGATATCAGGGAAGAATAAATCATCACAAATGACCATTAACCATAGTTAACATTTAGACATAAGAGAAGCTATTGTGGTATGGATCATTTCAAAATCACGTTCAGGCTGAAGCTGGCAATATGAGGCTATGTCCTTCCTCTATCCTGATATCCATTTGTTTTAGTTGTCTGGGTTTTTACCCCAATCACCCAAGTACAGCCACATCTCACCCTCAGTACCTAACAATTGCCCAAGCCAATTCCCAACAGCCCACTAAGCAGGCTGTTCTAAAATTGGGTAGTCAAGGGCTGGAAGTACAAAAATTACAATCCCAATTGCAAGATTTAGGGTTTTATAAGGGGTTAGTAGATGGAAAGTATGGTTCCACTACTCAAATTGCTGTGGCTCAATTTCAAAAAATCAAGACTTTAAAAAGAACAGATGGTATTGCTGACCAGACCACGCAGGTGAGTGTACAAGCTGCTATTCTTTCAAAAAATCAGTTTGCGACTTCGCCAATTGTGGCTTCACCTAGCCCAGATACTCAATCTGCGGCTACAACCAAGCCTAAACAAAAAGACTTTGTGTGGTGGTCATTATTAGGAATAGGAATTTTTGGCAGTATTGGCGCACTTCTGTTTTTATTAAAAAGGTTTCGTCAGTCCAAGCAAGCACAACAGTCTCAAGATTCTCCGCTTCCGGCTTTGAGTCCAGCTGCTGAAGACCCAATTCAATCAACCTTACCAGAATTAGACAGCACATCAATCAATCCAGAAACTACGACACAGACACCAACATCGGCACTACCAACGGTTGTGTCAGTAGAAAAAACTTCTCGCCTAGCTAAACTTAATATCGTTGATGAATTAATTAAAGATTTACACAGTAATGACCCAACAAAGCGACGTAAGGCGATTTGGGATTTAGGACAGCAAGGTGATTCTCGCGCAATTCAACCTTTAGTTGACTTAATGATTGATGCTGATTCCCAACAACGTAGCTTAATTTTGGCAGCTTTGTCAGAAATCAGCACCCGCGCCCTTAAGCCAATTAACCGTGCTTTAGCCATCTCTTTGCAAGATGATAGTCCTCAAGTCAGGCAAAATGCTATCCGTGACTTGACTCGTGTCTACGATATGATGGCGCAAATGAGTCAAATGTTAGGCCACGCACTCGAAGACCCAGATGCAGAAGTACAGGCAACAGCAAAGTATGCTTTAACTCAAATAAAAAGAATGCGTAACATAGCAGTTCAACCAAATTTACCAGAGGATATTCACAAAGAGCCAGGTTAATTGTCCTTATAAATATTTCAACTGAATTTTGATATCTGTATTCGCACCTGCAACTAAAACAGCAGCCTCTTCAAATTTAGGCGCACGGTCAATAATTTCTGGATTTTGAGAAAATCCAAAGCCTTCGAGAGGAAAACCTAAGTCACTACGATTAACCATGAAGTCGTCATTTTCATCGTGCATCACAGCAACGGCATAGTTACCTGCTTTTAAGTTTTTAAAGGTCAGTTTTACAGATGTGTCAGTAATTTTAGTACATTGTCTTTGTAATACGCGATCGCGATCGGCCGGAAATCCTTGACTACTGGCAAATATACTGGCGCAGACTTGCCCTTGTGTGTTTTTTAAGCCATCAATTTCTACATTGAGATTACCCTCAAAATTAGCTCTAGCAATTAATGGCGAGGTAAAACTTCCTAAAGCTGCCAGCAGGATGAGGCTAAGTTTCAATCTTTTGTTCATAAAATTTTTTGGTGACAATAAATATTGCTGATACTCAATTTGCACCTCGATTAAGCGGTGCAGAGTTATACTGCCATGATTTGATTAAAATTTGCAAGCGTAGTCGAATTCTGAAGTAAAAAGCTACAATTACTGACATTAACGCTTTCAAAATTCGCTCATCTATTATTTGGCCGCTAAAAGGAACTCAATATTATGAGAGTCTTACAGGAATTTGAATAATTAATTCAGTTCCTTGCCCTACAGTAGATAGACACTGTAATTGTCCACCATGTTTTTCCACAATAATTTGATAGCTAATAGATAATCCTAATCCTGTACCTTTACCGACTGGTTTGGTAGTAAAAAAAGGGTCAAATAAATATTTTTGGATATCCTCTGGAATGCCCATTCCATTATCAGCAATGCAAATATTTACTTGATTATTACTTGTAATTTCAGTCCGAATCTTAATTTCTGGATTATTTAAGAGTCCAGTGCTATGCGGATTTAATTCTTGATTTTTAATAATTGATTCTTCTAACGCATCAATAGCATTTGTCAAGATTTTCATAAAAACCTGATTTATTAGCCCAGCGTAACATTCAATTGCTGGAATATTGCCATAATCTTTAACAATGCTGATTCTTACGCCATTAATTTCTGCGTTGAGGCGACTGCCTAAAATAAGCAGTGTACTATCAATACCTTCATGAATATCAACTATTTTTTTCTCAGCTTCATCAAGACGAGAAAAATTGCGTAAGGATTGGACTATTTGCTGAATGCGATCGCACCCTATTTTCATTGATGCTAATAAATTAGGAAAATCTTCAGTCACATAATCTAAATCGAATGCCGAAATTTGATTTTTAATAGGTTCTTTTGGAGTTGGATAATGTTGTTGATATAAATCAATTAGCTCTAGTAAATCTTGAGTGTAATTAATAGCATGAACTAAATTTCCCGCAATAAAGTTGACAGGATTATTGATTTCATGGGCAATCCCCGCAACTAATTGTCCCAATGCTGCCATTTTTTCATTTTGTACTAAGCGAGTATAATTATTTTGCAAATCTTGAAAACCAGCTTTAGCAGTTTTTGATTGTTCTTCTACAAGCTGTAGATGATTCAAAGTTAAGGCATAAATTTGGGAGTAAGCTAATAGTAATTGATGAAAATCAATTAGTCCGTATTTTCCTGATTTAGTTGCTACTAAAATTGGCTCATAGGCTAGATTTAATGTTCTTTTTAATGCTGTCTGAGTCGCTTCTACAATGGTTATTTCTCCAGAAAATATCAATAAATCTGGTTGTATAAATTTATATAAACTCTCAATTGATCTGCGCGAAAATAAACCAAAGCTATAGGGACGGCTCATATTTTCAAAAAACTTTTGCCGCGAAATCATGCCTACAAAACACTGGCCTTGATTCAAAATAATTCCTGGAAGTAACGGTTGCTGACTAAAAAGTTTAATTAACTCACCGCCTGGACAATCTAACTCAACCTGAACTTCCCACATAGGTAATTCTTGCAAAGTTGACTCTAATCGCAGGTTAAGCTCATTAGCATTGTTCATGCTATGCGTAGCAAGCATAATATCAATCCTTTGCCTTTTAAGTTATATTTCCCATCTTCGCCCTGAACCATAGTTGCAAAGTCAGGTACGAAAAAAGGCAGTATTGTCATCTTTAGTTTTCCCAAAACTTAATTAAAAATTTTTACTTTGGGCATAGAAATTTTATTTTGAATACTAGTGCGATCGCACTGCCATACTAAATGAGCTTGAATCTACCATCTATCTAATGTTGCGAAACCACCCACAACTGCTTATTTCTCCAGCAAGATAGCAGAATTTTTTTGATTGAGCAGAATAGGTAGACATAAATCTCTGCAAAAAGGAAATTCTTATGAAGGGGATAAACTCTGTGGTTATAGCGATGTTAATGACTACCGCTCTTGGTGGAGTCTTCTTTTCTGATTCTCAAGCTGCTAATCAAGCAGATATGGTAATTGCACAACAAAGACCTTCTCCTACACCTACCCCTACAACACCTACACCCCAACCGACTCGTACACCTCCAAGATAATTTTATTGGAGAATTTGTATTGCTGAAAGAAAAAATCAGCAGCCAGAACAAAAAACTAGGAGATTCCAGCCTTTTCCAGATAATTCATGCTGAATCCTGGTGACAGATTTTTCCATCGCCTAAGTCAAGTGTGCAGCATATCCTATTCAACAGAGTCAAGAATGATGATTGACTCTGTTTTTGCCGTGAAATTTTATGAGTGTACATCATAGCGAGTACAGTATATAGTTGGATTTTTGCTGATTCTGGAATTCTGTCTCCTAAAAAATGTATTGATGAAATCAACAATTTTACCTGCGCCCCTAAAACCTGGAGATTTACTGCGCGTAATTGCGCCTAGTGGTGCTTTACGAGAATTTGATGCTTTTGAACGGAGTATAGAAATTTGGCGATCGCGCGGTTATTGTGTGGAAATAAGCCCTAATATTGACCAAAGTTGGGGCTATTTAGCTGACAAAGACGAAATTCGTCGCCATCAGTTAGCCGCAGCTTGGCACGACCCTGATTGCCGTGGCATTCTCTGTGCTAGAGGCGGTTTTGGCAGCACCCGCATTTTAGAAAGTTGGGATTGGCATAAAAACTCCATAGTGCCGAAGTGGCTCATTGGATTTTCTGATATTACAGCTTTGTTATGGAGTCTTTTTAATGTCGGAATTTCTAGTATTCACGCACCTGTCTTGACCACATTTGCCAATGAGCCAGATTGGTCTAGAGAGCGATTATTGAATTGGGTAGAAGGAAAGCAGGTAGAGCCGCTGAAAGGTTGTGGTTGGGGTGGTGGAATTGCAACTGGGATTTTGCTTCCAGGTAATCTCACGGTCGCTACGCATCTTTTAGGTACACCGCTACAACCTGATTTTGAGGATGTGATTTTGGCTTTTGAAGATGTTACAGAAGCACCATATCGTATTGACCGGATGCTAACTCAGTGGCGGTTAAGTGGCGTGTTACCCAACGTGCGCGGGATAGTTTTAGGTGGTTTTACTCGTTGTGAACCTCCCGTCAACGTACCTAGTTTTAGTGTGGAAGAAGTTCTGCGCGATCGCTTGGGTGATTTAGGAATTCCGATTATCTCTGATTTACCCTTTGGTCACGGTGAACAAAATGCGGCATTACCAGTAGGTGTACAAGTCATTTTAGACGGCGATCAGGGAATATTAGATGTTTCTCCCGCAACCATCAAAGCGCGGGCTATTTTGTAGCCTCACCAAAATGGCAATTCTTGATGTAGTGGAGGTTAGCGGACTCGAACCGCTGACATCCTGCTTGCAAAGCAGGCGCTCTACCAACTGAGCTAAACCCCCGTAAAATTGAAAAGGTAGTCAAATTTAGCTACTTTAAAAATTGTACCGGAAGATTGTTCCATTGCCAAAGGGATGAACCAAGAAAATACCCAGATTGTTGCCACATTTTATAAATTTGTCAGTTTGCCTGACTTTGCCGAAAAACAAGAACCCTTGCTGTCTTACTGTCTAGCACAAGATATTAAAGGGACAATTTTGTTAGCAGCCGAAGGTATTAACGGCACAATTGCGGGTTCGCGTCAAAGCATTGATGCTGTTTTTGCTTATCTAGGTAGCGATCGCTGTTTAGCAGATTTAGAACACAAAGAATCTTACGCTCAGACACCGCCTTTTGAACGGATGAAGGTGCGACTGAAGCCAGAAATTGTGACTTTGGGTTTACCGGAAGTTGACCCGAATCAGCAAGTAGGCATTTATGTCACTCCAGCAGAATGGAATGATTTAATTTCTGATCCAGAAGTTACGGTGATTGATACTCGCAACGAGTATGAAGTCAGAATTGGGACTTTTCAAGGAGCTAATAACCCCCACACAAATTCTTTTCGGGAGTTCCCGGAATATGTGCAGCATCACCTCAACCCAAATCAGCATAAAAAAGTTGCTTTATTTTGCACTGGTGGGATTCGCTGCGAAAAAGCTTCATCTTTTATGCTATCCCAAGGATTTACGGAAGTTTATCACCTCAAAGGCGGTATTCTCAAATATTTAGCAGAAATTCCCGCCGCAGAAAGCTTGTGGGAAGGAGAATGTTTTGTCTTTGATGAACGGGTAGCTGTTCGTCATGGATTAGCAGCAGGTAGTCATGAGTTGTGCTTTTGCTGTGGACACCCGATTGCTGAACCAGATAAAGCTTCGCCTCATTATGAAGAAGGTATTTCTTGTCCCTACTGTTTTGCTCAACTGACTCAAGAGAAACGAGTCCGTCAACAAGAAAAATGGCGACAATATCAACTCCAGCAAGTCAGTCCACCTGACTCCTGACTTCTGTCCATCAGACATATATCCGACGATCCCCAAGGTAATTTTTAAGTCATTCCATTGCTGCATGACGAGATAACCCAATTCCAGGTATTATCACTACCAAATTTGGTAGATGATGACTTATATCAAAGCTGTTTAACAAAATTTTGCTTCGGAGTTGTAAAAATGTACGACAAAAGCGACATAGAGATAATGATCGAGAATATGAGTTTATCTGGTGTGCTTAGTATACTTTCGCAGGTCTGTTACGAAAAGGCTGAACATTTGAGAACTAATTGGCAAGATGCAGAAACAGCTAGAACATGGGAGAAAGTTGGTAGAGCCGTCAGTAAAATCAAAATCAAGACCGATTTATAAATTTCTCTAAACCTCTATGTACTTATGCCCAATCTCCACAACAAACATTTGTGTTGAATTCTTGACTTTTTGCGTAATGCCCAAGGATAACAGTGTACTAATTACATAGACATATCCCAATCGGAGATGAAGCCAGATTGTTAAGAAAAATTAATTTTCGCAAAGTAATTTTAAAAAAAAGTTAATTTGTTATCAAAATCTGGCTTCATCCGTATGATTATACAGGATGATCCTTGTCTATTTCTTTAGTGAGACTTTTAAGGGGTTCCGAAAGATGATGAAGTTAAAATTTGTTGGTGTGATTGCAAGTCTTGCTTTGATGGGAAGCTTAGTTGCTTGCTCAGGTGGTGATAATCCTGGCGCTTCTAGTACACCTTCTGCTTCTCCTGCTAATGATACTGGCGGCGCTATGAAAAATGAAGGCGGCGCTATGAAGAACGAAGGCGGCGCTATGAAGAACGAAGGCGCTATGAAGAAAGATGGCGACGCTATGA
>NZ_DF978428.1:71386-311518 GCF_002897135.1 Nostoc cycadae WK-1
GCTATGAAGAAAGATGGCGACGCTATGAAAAAAGGCGATGCTATGAAGAAAGAAGGTGCTACTCCTGCACCAACTACTACACCCTAATAGTTAGGTTACTTAGGATACATTGACTAAAAAGGCAGTTTTTACCCAAATAAACAAAGTTTGTATCCTGAAGTCACTTGTATATACAAGAATTGCTCAAAAAACTTTTTGTAACCGTTCTTGAAAACTGTTGAGGTAAAAGTTGGTCAATTTTTATCCTGTATGAGTTCCAAGCTGGGAACTATTTCTCAAAACAGGTAAAAATTACCAAAGTAATTCATGGGTGCGTTGTGTACGCACCCCTTTCTCCGAAAAGTTGTTTCGGTATCTACGTAATCATCCGAAACTCAAAAGCATTCCGATTAATCTTCATAACTAAAACAATTGCTTTATGGATAAATATTTCATCAAGCGCCGCCGACTTCTGACCTATCTGGGGTTAGGAGCATTAGGAGCAGGTGGAGTGGCGATCTCATCTGGATGTTCTCAAAAAATCGTAGTTCCTAATGCTGTTGCGCCTACGCCTAGTAGCGCTCCCACTCAAAGTGTCGCTGCGGTACCTGCTAACGCACAACTGCTCCCAGAATTCCAAGGGATTTCCCAGTGGCTCAACTCCTCACCTTTAACAACGGCTGACCTCAAAGGGAGTGTAGTATTGATTCAATTTTGGACATTTGCTTGTATTAATTGTCAGCGCACCTTACCCTACGTTACTCGTTGGCATCAAGAATATGCAGCTAAAGGACTGAAAGTTGTAGGTGTCCACACACCAGAGTTTGCTTATGAAAAAGTGGTCAACAATGTCAAACAAGCTTTGCAAAAGCACAAAATTACCTATCCAGTGCCGATAGATAATGAATTCCAAACTTGGAATGCCTATAAAAACGAATACTGGCCGCATTTGTTTTTAGCAGACCGCCAGGGAGTGATTCGCTACGACCACATTGGTGAAGGCGCTTATTCCGATACAGAACAGATGATTCGTCAGCTTTTAGGATAGGTCAAGATGGCAACCACTTCCCTATCAGCGGGATTAGCAATTTTGGCAGGGACTTTAACAGTACTCTCGCCTTGTGTTTTGCCTGTTTTGCCTGTTTTGGTGGGGCGATCGCTTTCTACCCATCGCTACGGCCCGATAGCTTTAGTCGCTGGTTTAGTAGCTGGATTTGCCACAGCAGGTAGTTTGCTAGGAATTGCCAGCAGTTGGTTGGCTGGATTGGCCAGTACTTTGCGTTATGTAGGCATATTTATTCTGTTGTTCTTGGGTTTGCTATCTATCTTTCCTAAGTGGAGTTATCTGCTACTGAGTTATTTGCAATTAGGCAGAATCAAAAGAACCACAGGAGTAGGATTAACCGGAGAATTTTGGTTAGGAACTCAGCTTGGTTTGTTGTGGACTCCTTGTGCTGGGCCTGTACTGGGGAGCATTTTAATTTTGGCAGCCAGTAAGCATGAAATTTGGGGGACATTTACGCTGTTATTGGCTTTTGGTTTGGGAGCCGCGTTACCGTTACTCGCGATCGCTTATGCTGGGCGTTATGCCAGTAAATCTTTGTTGGGTTTGCGTTCTCGAAGTGAAATTTTACACAGAGTTGGCGGTGTTTTAGTAGCCGCATCCGCGATCGCCATTCTTCTGGGTTGGGATGTGCAAATTCAACTGTGGTTAGCTCCTATGTTTCCCAGCCTCCCACTGTAAATTCTCCAACAACCAGAGCAAATTTTTGAGGTATTTTATAAATTCTTGCTAAATTTTCAGGGTTTTTCCATACTTTCAGTGTAGTTAATAGTAACTTCATGGTAAGTTGCAATTATGACAGTAATTATCCTGAATTTGCCAACACGAATGGTGCTAGTAAACCAGCGCAACAAATCAAGAGAGATAGCTGAATTGGAGGCTTTTGAGCCATGCAAGGTAAATTAATAATTTTGAGTTTGGCTGCCTTGGCGATCATTAGTTGTACAAAAGAGATCGCCACACAACCTACGGAAAAGCCTTCTAGCCAAAGTATACAGAACGTTCAAGTTGCTGAGACGGCATCCCCCACAGCCTCAACACCACCGACAGAATCTCAAACCCCAACAGTTGTCAAATCTGGTAGTTTTGTCAAAGGAGAACACGTAACTAAAGGCAGTGCCAGTATCGTTACTGAGAATGGTAAAAGCTTTTTAATATTAGATCAAAACTTCAAAACAGACAGCGGGCCAGACTTGTTTGTCATTTTACACCGCCAGAACAAACCGCAAATTTACGGGATAACTGAAAAAGATTACGCAAGTTTGGGACGTTTGCAAAAAACATCTGGGACTCAACGCTATGCAATCCCCGATAATATCAAGATTGCAGATTTCGCCAGTGCGGCAATTTGGTGTCGGAAGTTTAACGCTACCTTTGGTTATGCTGCCTTCAGCAAATAATCTCTAGTGCGCTTAATTATTGGTAATGAATATTAATTGGTAATAGATAAATACTTTTGTAATCATTCTCTTACCAATTTCCCAAAAGCATAAAGACGAGAAATAAACCTGATATAAGTATTAGGTATCCGTGATTCCATAAGGCAGTAGAACACCTGATCCATTTTAGGTTTGAATACAAAAACTAGGATTTTTTATGGCTTCTTCTAAAGCTGGCAAACGTAGCAAACCTCCGGCGGGGCCGAAACAACAGTTGTCTGCCAAAATATTTCATGGCATCAATATCATTAGTTTGATTGTAATGATTGGCAGTGGCTTGCAAATTTACAATGCTAACCCTGTGTTTGGTGGACGAGGAGCTTGGACATTTCCTCGCACATTCTTACTAGGAGGATGGTTAGGTGGG
The DNA here is from genome assembly GCF_002897135.1 of Nostoc cycadae WK-1. NCBI lineage: Bacteria > Bacillati > Cyanobacteriota > Cyanophyceae > Nostocales > Nostocaceae > Nostoc > Nostoc cycadae. Next base: position 74,235 of record NZ_DF978428.1, read on the forward strand.
GGTCGTAATTGGCACTTTGCAGCAATGTGGCTATTTGCGCTGAACTTGTTAGCTTATGGTGCTTATATATTTTTCACAAAGCGTTGGGAAAAGCGGTTTGTTTCCCAAGGTGACTTGCAAGTTTTACAAAAAGGGCAGAATCCAAAACGGAAAAACTATGCTTGGCATCGGTTAATTTATACCGGAATTGTACCAGTATTGATTCTGGCGATCGCCTCTGGGTTAGCAATGTACAAACCAGCCCAACTACATTGGTTATCTGGCTTATTTGGTAATTGGCAAATCTTACGCGTAGTTCACTTTGTTAGCGTCCCCATCATTGTAGTATTTGTCATCGCTCATTTTCTGCTATCCCAGAAAGTCGGCGGTTATCGTCTGATTAAATCAATGTTTACTTAGAAGAGGTGGTATGGAAGAATTCACAGCACCGCGCCATCTATTGACACGCCGTCGGTTGTTGCAACTATCGGGAATGTCCAGTATGGGTCTACTCCTGAGCAGTTGTGGTACCAACCTACTGTCAGAGCAAGTCGGTAGCCTCACTGAGCCGCTGAACTTAAAAGTAGGCGAATTATTACTCAAAGCCCAGACACCAGTCCCAGAATTTCCTATCAGTGCCATTGAACCAAATGCACTGTTAATCAATAGCTTTAATGGTACTCCTCAAATTGATCCTGCGACATTTCGCCTGATCATAGATGGAGAAGTAAATCAGCCAATGCAATTAAGCATGGCAGACATCCAAAAATTGCCCCTTACCTCAATGGTAATCCGTCATGTGTGCGTCGAAGGTTGGGCGGCGATCGTTCAATGGGGAGGCGTGCGCTTAAGTGATTTGCTGAATTTGGTACAACCAAAATCTCAAGTTCGATACGCTTACTTTCAGTCTGCCGATGACTACTATGAAAGCTGGGATATTGCCTCGGTATTACACCCTCAAACCCTTATGGCTTATCAAAAAAATGGTCAGCCATTATCAGCAGAGAATGGTGCGCCATTGCGTCTTGCTGCTCCCATCAAGCTTGGTTATAAACAATCTAAATGGGTAACTCGCATTACATTAACTAGCACTCTTAGCAGTAAAAAAGGCTATTGGATTGACGAAGGTTATGAGTGGTTTGGTGGAATATAGTTAAATTTATGAAAATTCCATAATAGTAGGAGTATATTTAATGCTCGCCCCGATGCCACAAAAAATCTGGCTAATATTCTTCACCGCTATTTTTGGGTTTACTATTCTCTCTCCTACTAACATTGCCATAGCCCAGCCAGAAACAGAAACTCTACCAACTACTCTAGGGAAGCCGAAAAGAACAGTCCAGTCTGGTACTCGCGTGAGATTACGCCTACCACCATATTTAGGTAACCCTAATCGAAGAGTACCTGCGGCTACACGCGGGGGAACTTGTGTAGCCAAAAATCAAAATCTCACAGCCTTAATTCCTCAGTCAAACCTGGGGTTAACTACAGTGGGGAATCCCACCTTATATTTCTTTATTCCCCAAAATACTGCTACTAATTTAGAGTTAGTCATTCAAAATGACAATCAAGATGGACAAACTGTTTATCAACAGAAGTATCAGCCAAATACCAAAGCAGGAGTCATAGGAATACATCTACCACCGGACACTTTAGCTGTGAATCAAAAATATAAGTGGAATTTCTCAATCAAATGTAATTCCCAAGACCCTTCTTTAGATAAAGTCGTCCAAGGCACTATTCAACGTTTTGAAAATCCTTCACTGATGAATAAACTAGCACAAGCGACTCCTCAAGAGCGTGTGCTACTCTACGCAGATGCCGGAATCTGGCATGATGCCCTTGATACTTTAGCAAGATTGAGATACGCGCGTCCTTATGATTTAAAACTCAAAGCTGATTGGGAAGCATTGTTAACAGCACCTGGAGTAGAGTTTGATGAAAAACTAGCACAAAAACCTTTAATTCCCGAAAAAGAAGCTCCAAAACTGTTGTTAAATAATTGAGCAACATTTCCCCATAGCAGAAATCAAGCAGATGATCTCCTCAAAACTACAAAAAATCGGGATAATAATTGTAGCGACAACTGTTGGTATGACTAGTGTTTTACCAGTAAATACCGCAATAGCCAGAGAAAAAATTATATTTGTCCCTCCGGTTCTTGGTAGCCCACAGAGATTAATCCCAGCTGGAACACGGGCGTATGAACCACCGTCTGGGGGGAATGTAAATATAGACATCCTCCAAACACAACCAGCACCAATAGTACCGTCTACTCGTGGTTTTGGTGGTAACGGTGGTAACATTGTTACTCCCCCTATTCAAAGGACGATTCCACCAAATCAAGACAGGAACGGAGCATCTGTAGCAGTTCCTAATCAATGTTTGTCAGGGAAAATACCGTTAACAGCTTTAATTCCCGAATCCCAATTAGGATTAACTACCCTGTCAAATCCTGCCTTGTTTTTTTATGTTCCCCAAACTTCTGCACCAGAATTAGAGCTAGTTGTTCAAAATGAAACTGAGCAAGAGGTTTACACACAGAAATATAAACCTAACAACAAAGCTGGCATAATTAGCATACGTCTGCCTGTTAATTCTTTGGCAGTAAACAAACAATATAAATGGAAATTATCTGTAATATGTAATCCTACAGACAAGTCTCAAAATAAGGTTGTAGCTGGTTTGATACAACGCGTGCTACCAGACTTACAACTGGTAAAAAAATTACAACAAGCAACTAGACAAGAGCGTGCAGTTTTGTATGCAGCAGCAGGCATTTGGCATGATGCTCTTGCTACTGTGGCACAAAGACGCTACTTGTTTCCTCATAATCCCGAAATAGCATCTGATTGGGAAGAATTGTTAACTACACCAAATGTCCGCTTGAATCAGGAAATTGAGCGATCGCCGATATCCTTGCGTTACCCAGTCCAAAAATCTGTTAATCTGGTTAAAAATCCAACCTAGCCAACCCGTAGGTCTTTGCCCTTGACGCAGTAGCAAAGCACATAACGAAGGTGTGAGGGTCAGTGCGAAAAAAGTGGAAATAGCAATAGAAAAGGCAATGGTTAAGGCAAATTGCCGATACAATGCACCTGTGGTTCCTGGAAAGAACGCCACTGGCACAAACACCGCCATCAACACCAAAGAGGTAGCGATGACTGCACCAAATAACTCGGCCATTGATTCACTCGCGGCACGGCGGGGATTTATGCCTTTATCTTGAATAAAACGACTTATTTGCTCAACCACAACGATCGCATCATCTACTACCATCCCTGATGCTAAGGTTAAACCAAATAAGGTCAAACTATTAATCGAAAAGTTAAATACTTTGACGAAGGCAAATGTCCCCACCAATGCTAGAGGAATTGTGAGTGCGGGAATCAGCGTCGTGCGCCAGTCTTGTAAGAATAAGAAAATGACGATGACCACCAACACCACAGCTTCAAATAGAGTCTTGATTACTTCTGCCAAAGACTCTTCCACAAACATAGTTGTGTCAAAAGCTACCTGATATTTCATCCCTGGTGGAAAACTTGGAGCTAACTGCGCTATTGCCGCTTTCACTCCCTTGGCTACATCTAAAGCATTACTCCCAGGAACTTGATAAATACCCAACCCGACAGCATCCTTAGCCCGATATCGCAGAAATGTATTATAATTCTCTGCCCCTAATTCGGCTCGACCGATATCTTTGAGTTTGACTAAAGTCCCATCATCTTCGGACTTAATCACAATTTCTTCAAATTCTTTTGGTTCTGTCAGTCTGCTGGCTGCACGGACATCAATTTGATATTGTTGTCCTTTGGGGGCAGGTTCTTGGCCAATTCTCCCTGCACCAATTTGCAAGTTTTGTTGTGCCAGTGCTGTTGTGACATCTTCTGTGGTCAATCCCCGTGTTGCTAACCGACTGGGATCTAACCACAGGCGCATAGCATAGCGGCGTTCACCAAAAATGCGGACATCACCTACGCCTTTGACTCTTTTGAGCGCATCTGCTACGTACAGGTCAGCGTAGTTGCTCAAGAATGTGTTGTCATATTCTTTATTGTCGGTATATAAACCAATTCCTAAGAGAATATTGTTAGATTGCTTGCTGACCCTAACACCTGTACGCTGCACGACATCTGGTAATTGTGCCTCGGCAATGGAAACACGATTCTGGACATCAACAGCAGCCAAATCTTTATTGCGTGAGGCATCGAAGGTAACTGTAATACTACTTGTACCATCGTTGCTGCTGCTGGAGGTCATATATCTCAGACCTTCAACTCCATTAATTTGTCTTTCTAAGATATTAGTGATGCCGCTTTCTACTACTTCGGCACTGGCTCCACTGTAGTTGGCAGTAACGTTGATTTGGTTAGGACTAATATCGGGAAACTGGGCGATGGGTAATGTGGGAATACTAATTAATCCCACCAGTAAGATAATGATCGCGCAGACTGTAGAAAAGACTGGTCGCTTGATGAAGAAATCAACAAACATAAATAGGAAGTGTGAAGTATGAAGTATGAAGTATGAAATTTTACCCTTTACCCTTTAGATTTTTTTTAGGGAGAAGGAATTATCGGTGCGCCGTTGGTGAGGTTGAGAATACCGGAAACTACGATTTTTTCTCCTGCTTTCAATCCTTCTAATACTTGGTAATTACTACCCTCAATTGCTCCTAACTTGATTGGTTTTTGCAAAGCTACTAACGATGGCGCTCCGGGTTTGGGATTTTCTGGTGCTTGCGCTACAAATACAAATGTTTCTCCACCCAAACGTGATACAGCTGTCACCGGAATTAAAATTCCGGGGCGTTCATCCCAAATGATTTTAGTTTGGACTAACTGACGATTGACTAATTGTCTGTTGCCATTACCAAAAACGGCCTTAGCTAAAACTGTTTGCGAATTAGAAGTGGCATTGGGCGAAATGAAACTGATTTTACCTGTAGCTGTGGCTTGACCTTGAGCATCAAGCATTTGTACAGGTAAGCCAACGCGCAATTGCTGACTTTCATTAAGTGGTACAGATATGTTCAATTCCAAGGAGTCATTTCTGGTGAGAGTGGTGAGGTTGTCTGCTTTGCTGACAAATTCTCCAACTCTGACGGGAATATCACCCACAATACCTGTAAAGGGAGCGCGGACATTAGTATATTGCAACTGTACTTGGGCGGCTTTGACTTGGGCAGCAGCTTGGGTAACTTGCGATCGCGCTTGGGCAATTTCTTCTTGACGAGGGCCGTTTTCTAGTTGTCTGACGTTTTGTCTTTGTTGTTCAACTGCCCCTTCTAACTCATTGATATTGGAATTTCTGCCTTTGCTGAGTTGATCTAAGCGTTTTTGGGCTACCACTAATGCGGCGGCGGCGCTACGTTGTTCTTTCAAATAGCCTTCCATCTGATCTTCGGAAATAGCTCCTTGTTTTTGTAAGTTTCCATAGCGTTGGGCGCGGGATTTTGCCAGTTCTAAGTCAGATTTAGCGGCCTCAATTTGCGCTTCGGCTTGCGCCATTTCTTCTGGACTTGAACCTGTTTGAGCATCTCGCAACCGCGCTTGGGCTTGAACTAACTGCGCTCTAGCTTGGGCAATTTCTTCAGAACGCGTACCTGCTTTCAGTTCTGCTAAACGTGCTTGAGCTTGTTCGAGTGAGGCTTTGGCTTGGAGTAACTGTGCTTGAGCATCATCACTTTGCAAACGAATTACTACTTGTCCTTGGGAAATGCGATCGCCTTCTTTATATAAAATCTCTGTAATGCGTCCATCAATCTCTGGTTTGAGTGTGACTGAGCGTGGTGCATCTAAAGTCCCCACAAATTCTGAAGTTTGCTGAATAGTTGCATTCTCAACCGTGGCTAATTTCACAGGAATTCCCATCGGTTGACCAGCCGCTGCTCCAGTCCCCTTCGGTGCATTACTCGCTTGGCTAGTTTGCCACCATCGCCAACCTCCACCAACACCAGCAATTAACAAAACTACGCCTAAAATCACTGGCCAAGACCGCTTTTTATGGAGTATTGATATGGGTTTTGGGTCTGCTGAAAAATCTGTTGGTTGAGCCTGATTAGAGTCAGTAGTAGCAGGCTGTTCTATTTCAACCGGAAACTGTGAATCAGGGAACTCAGACTGAGACATTTTCGTTTTCTCATTTATAGACTTAAACTTTGGGCAACTTGGCTGAAATATAGTGATGCTTGGTGAGAGACTGATCAACCGACCTTGTGATAATTGCTTGTGTAGGAATCTTGATCAGCCAAGGTTTCTGTTTGTCAAGTGCCTATTTGATGAAACTCTGGGGATGGCAATATTTAGTTACCTCCTTTACCCCAGTCATACGAGCAAATTCATCGGTGTGAGTTTTCGTTAAACCTGCATTTGCAAATACCTCGGTTGTCGCTTTGATCAACCTTGCACGAGTTTGTTTGTACTTGAACGCTAAATTTTAATGGTTCATGCAAGTGCTTGCTTGCATTATATATTTGTCAGCCAAAAAAGTGTATAAACTGAGTCAGCCCCAGCGATCGCTGAGATTTCGGCTTTTGTGCCTCTAGGCCTGAATTGATCAGGGTATTAATAAGTTTTAATTATTTTAGATTTCAGTAAAATCAGCATTTTTGTCAAATACTGATAAATAAAAGCTATAACTAAGCGCCCGCAAGATGTTTATCAAGGCAACTTCAAAAATAAATGCGGGATTTTCTCATCATTTTATCAACCTAATACTTGCATAGATTGTGAACCCAGAGCGCAGTCTTGATTGGCGCATAGATAAAGCACTTTGGCAAGTATAAGGCGATCGCCGCAATACATCAAAAGAATTTTAGAGATGTACGCTATTACCCTAAACTGATTTATGAGTATTTAGCTAATTTTTGGAGGCATGGTGGAATTATGGATGTCAGTCTCATCATATCTAACATCTTAAATCCACCCATATTGGCTTTCTTTCTGGGAATGTTAGCGGTGTTCGTCAAAACAGATTTAGAAATCCCGGCACCTATCCCTAAGCTATTGTCTTTATATTTACTATTTGCCATCGGGTTTAAAGGCGGTGTAGAACTAGTCAAAAGTGGTGTTACCCAAGCAGTTATCCTCACCCTTTTAGCCGCAGTATTGATGGCGTGTATTGTTCCTGTTTATACGTTTTTTATTCTCAGAATTAAACTAGATACTTATAATTCAGCAGCGATCGCAGCTACTTATGGTTCCATTAGTGCGGTAACTTTTATCACTGCTAGTTCATTCCTGACTCAACTGGGGATGGCTTTTGATGGGTTTATGGTTGCAGCCTTGGCCTTGATGGAATCACCAGCAATTGTTGTAGGTTTAATATTGGTTAACGTTTTCACTGTCGATGAAAGCGATCGCGAATTTAATTGGCCAGAAGTCTTACAAGAAGCCTTCCTCAATAGTTCTGTATTTTTGCTAGTGGGTAGCCTAGTTATGGGTGTCCTCACCGGAGAACACGGCTGGCAAACTTTAAAACCCTTTACTCAAGATTTGTTTTACGGTGTGCTGACGTTCTTTTTGTTAGATATGGGACTGGTGGCTGCTAGAAGAATCAAAGATTTACAAAAAGCAGGTTTTTTCCTGATTCTGTTTGCGATACTAGTACCAATTTTCAATGCCGCCATAGCTTTATTAATTGCGAAAGCGATCGGAATGCCAAAAGGAGATAGTTTATTATTCTCAGTGCTATGTGCCAGTGCTTCCTACATTGCTGTACCCGCAGCCATGCGCCTAACTGTCCCAGAAGCTAATCCTAGTCTGTATATTTCGACTGCTTTAGCTGTGACTTTCCCTTTTAATATCATTGTAGGTATACCGCTATATCTATACGGCATTAATCTATTTTGGAGATAAGACAATGCAGGCTGTAAAACGGATCGAAATATTTGCCAACTATGTCGAACTCGGTAAAATTTTAGAGTCTTTAGAAAAATCAGGCGTAGCAGGACATTCAGTTGTCAAAGATGTCGCCGGCAAAGGCACAAGAGGCAAAGTCACACATGATTTAGCCATGACAATGCTCGACAATGTTTACATCATTGCCTTTTTTGCCCCCGAAAAATTGCCATTGGTAGAGTTAAATGTCCGGCAAACTCTGAATAAGTTTGGCGGAGTTTGTTTTATTTCTGATGCAATGGAAATTGAAACTACCAGATGTGTTGGTTGAAGTGTGAAGTCTGAAATGATGTTCATCAGCACTTTAACTATTAACATCACTTAAGCGTGAAGTTGTAAATCGATCCATCCACTTTTCCAAATACACTCGATTAGCATTTTGTTCCGATGGATCTTGAGTCTGTAAAGGATAAGGCATCAATCCTAAAATTGCGGCTGTAGTCACGCAAAACATTGACTTTTGGAAACTTATACAAATTTGTACCCGTAAGTCATCTTCACCCCGTAGCCCACGCCGATAAATAGCGTGCAAATATTCTGGCAGATAATGGCGCATATCCTGCATGAGTAATGTAGGCGGAATACCAGCACCACCAATAGGTAAAGGATCTGCATACAATGCACCATATTGGAATCTACCTTGATCCGGGGAAATTTGGTAAGCTTGGGCATTGTAAGAAACTGTGCCATGAAAAGGAGTTCCCCGAAAAAAAACAGCCTCGACATAAGGCACTGCTGTATCTGCTAAAAATGTTAAACCAGTCTTTTTGGGAATAATGTCGTAGACTTTATCTTGAATTTTGACAGAGTAGGTTATTGGCTTCATAGCATCTGCTACTAAGCCTGCTTTAATGTAGTTTACGACTTGGGGAATTGATTTGATTTCCCCTTGGTCATAACGGTCTGATAAGGTCAAGAAAATATCAGCCATTACCCGCCAGAATTGACCTAAACCACTGTAATAAGCAGAAACGCGCAATTGTTCAGTTAAAAATTCGGGAAATAATTGGTTTAATCCTAAAATAAAAGGATTATTTTTAAATTTGGCGGTGATAACTGCTTTTGCTCGTTCTTGAAATTCTTTGGTATCTAAATAGCTATCTAAGCCACCACCACCATGCCACATCATGGCTTTCATACAATATTCTGCATATTCATAATTGATGCGATCGTGCCACCAGTGACGCAATAATTTTTGAAAAGAGAAATCATCGTTAAAGTATTTAAAAAAAGGAAAAAATACTAAAAATTGATGGTCAGCAATGTAGATGAGATTTTTGGAGTAGGCATCTAAAACTACACCATAGCTTTTGAGAATACCAACTACTTCTAAAACATTTTCTGGATTATCAGGTAATAATGTTCCACCTGTTTGTAATCGTTCTACATACTCAGCTAAAGGATGTAAGCCAGGTTTATTTTTAATAGTTACCATTGCCAGTTCTCCAAATTGGGAATGAGTCAATAAAAAGGCAAAAGTAAAAAAGCAAAAGTAAAATTTTTTTACTTTTTACTTTTTACTTTGATTTTTCTACAGAGACTGTTGCCACTACTTTATCTACACTTATCATGGCCGTGATTGTTGGTTCAGTCCAGCGAGATAACCAAGCGGGTTGAATGCCAAAAATCACAATCAATACAGCTAATACTACCGATGGCAGGCGATCGCTCCAATAGACTCGTGGTAAATTAACTACTTGTGCAGATAAGCGCCCAAAAAAAGCGCGATTCATCAAAATTAAGAAATAAACCGCAGTTAAGCCAGTTCCTAGCATGGATAGTAGAGTTTGCACAGGGAATACCGCAAAACTGCCGCTAAAAATCACAAATTCGGAAATAAAACCTACCATTCCTGGTATACCTGCGCTGGCCATTACTCCCAAAACCATCAAGCTACCAATAACTGGCATTCCGCGTTCGGGGTTTAATAATCCGCGAATAACTTCTAAATCACGGCTCCCAGCTTTTTTGTATACTACTCCTACCAATAAAAACAGTAAGGCGGAAATCAAGCCGTGGCTAATCATTTGCATCACAGCACCCAATACACTAAGGGGTGTAGCGGCGGCGGCGGCTAATAGTACATAGCCCATGTGTCCGACTGAACTATAGGCTACCATCTTTTTCATGTCAGTTTGGGCGATCGCACAAGATGCACCATAAAGCACACTGACTACAGCCCAAGTTGCTAACCAAGGTGCTGCATAACTCCACGCATCAGGTAACAAGTTCATCCCAAACCGCAGTAAACCGTAAGTTCCCAACTTCAACAGCACACCAGCTAGTAGCACGGAAATGGGTGTAGAGGCTTCAACGTGAGCATCGGGCAACCAAGTATGGAAGGGAACCAGCGGTATTTTAATCCCAAAACCCACTAAAATTCCTACTAGCAATAAAAGTTGAGTTGCTAGTGGTAAAGATGCAGCATTTAAGTTTGCTAAGGCAAAGTTAGAACCGCCACTCAGCCAAACCATACCAAGGAAACTTGCTAAAAGCAAAATGCCAGATATGGCGGTGTAAATCAAAAACTTTGTCGCGGCGTAACCTCTTCTTGCACCACCCCAAATGGCAATTAACAGGTATAAAGGAATCAGTTCCAGTTCATAAAACAGGAAAAATAAGAGTAAATCTTGTGCCAGAAAGGCTCCTATGACTCCAGTACTTAACAGTAGGATGAGTGAGTAATACAGTCGTGGACGTTGTATGGAAACATCGCTGCTGGAGATGGCAATGCAAGTTAATAGTCCATTTAAAACCAGCAAGGGTAAAGATAAACCATCTATTCCGAGGTTATAACTTAAGCCTAGAGCATCTACCCAAGGTATAAACTCACTAAACTGTTGAGTAATTTTTCCTGGGTCGAATTGAATTGCCAGAAAGATTGACCACACGAAAGTCATACCAGCAAAGACAAAAGCCATGCTCCTGGCTAGTTTCCCATCAATCACAGTAGGCCAAAAACCAATAATAGTTGCGCCTAACAATGGCAGCAAAATCAATGCACTCAGCATAGTTTAGAGAGAATTAGAGATTAGGGAATTTGGAGTAGGGAGTGCGGAGTAGATTTTTTACTCAGCACTCAGCACTTTTAAAAATGCAAGTTATTGAGCAGTCCTAATGACCAGCTAATAAAAAAGCCAAGAAGGCTAATAACTACGAGAATAGTCAACATATAGCCTTGGGACTGGCCAGAAATGCTATACCTTAAACTTTGTCCGCCGAGAATTGTGAAAATCCCCACCAAGTTTACTAGGCCATCAACTAGATAGCGATCGCTCCAAGCCGATACCTTAGACAGCAATGCTACTGCCCCAACTATTGTTAATCGATAGATGCGGTCTATGTAAAAATCGTAACCCAATAAGTCCTGCAAAAATCGCCATACCAAAATTCTAGATCTTGACCAAGCTTTATGTAGGTACATTGTTGAACCTATACCGACTCCTAGGACAGTAGAAGTTAATAATATTCCTACTACGTACCAATTAATACTATTTCTATCTGGTAGTAAATACCATTGCTGAAGCATGAGGGGTAATATTAGGGTCAGTATCGTCAACGTCACCATTGGAAATGCCATTTGCCAGCCAACTTCTGGGGAACGACGAGTTTTTTGTTGCGGTGTACCCCAAAAGATTAATCTAAAGACTCTTGTCAAGTTTAAGGCTGTTAAGCCATTAACTATCACTAAAATGGCAATTACCCAAGGGCTAATTGCTACTAAACCATCAGCCCATGACAGCATTGCCCAAAAACTTCCCAGGGGTAGCAATGTAATCATCCCAGCCGAGCCGACAACAAAGGCGGTGGTAGTTGCAGGCATCCGCGACCATAAACCGCCCATCTCTGTTAAATCTTGAGTACTGGTAGTGTAAATAACTGAACCGGAACTCATAAATAATAATGCTTTGGCGATCGCATGAGTCAACAGCAACATTACGGCTACACCCCCTTGCTGCATACCTACCGCCAAAAACACTAGTCCCATATATGCACTAGTAGAATGAGAAAGCGATCGCTTAATATCAATTTGTGCCAGCGATACTAAAGTCGCACCCACTGCCGTCACTGAACCCATCACAATTAACGCATTCAATGCCACTGGCGATAAAGCCAAAATAGGTTGCAGTTTGTACAGTAAATAAGCACCGCCAGCTACTACCAACGAATTTCGCATCACTGAAGCAGGGTTTGGCCCTTCCATTGCTTCATCTAGCCACAAGTGCAAGGGGAACTGAGCGCACTTCCCCGCTGGCCCAGCAATTAAACCCAAACCAAGTAAAGTTGATGCTACTGGACTGAGATTTGCTGTTTGCGCCCACTCATACAAATCAGAAAAATTTAAGCTACCTGCCCAACTCGAAAGCGTTACCACCGACATCAGCAATAATAAGTCGCCCACACGCTTGGTTAAAAAAGCATCCCGCGCTGCTGTTACTACCAAAGGTTGAGCGTACCAGAAGCCTACTAATAAATAGGTAGAAAGGGTGAGGACTTCTAACAAGGCATAACTGAGAAATAAAGAGTCACTAATTGCTAAACCACTCAGTGCCGCTTCAAAAAAACCAAGTAGTGCAAAAAAGCGTGCCAGTGACCAGTCTTTCTCTAGATAACCTAAAGCGTAAATTTGCGCCAACAAACTTAACCCTGTGATTAAAACTGTTGCCCCAACACTCACAGGCGATAGTTCTAATGAAAGAGATAAGTTTAAATTCGCGGCTTGAAACCAGCTAACCAGTATATTTTCTGGTTCTCTGTCCCAAACATCTTTAAACACAAATAAGCTATGAGCAAAAGCCAAAACAGTGGTCAACAAGTTGAAATATGCCGCTGGTCTGGGGCCTGTCTTTCTGATTATTCCCATACCCCAGGGCAAAGTTAACAGTGCGCCCATTAAACTATACAAAGGCACACACCAACTTGTTGAAAATAGAAACTCATTCATTTAATTTGCTTACCTTTACAACTCTGCCTTGATTTTTTTAGCTTTTTGAACAACAATTGTTTACTAAATCTTTTTAGTGAAAATATTTGTTAAATTATTCTTCTATTAGATTTTCCATGAGTATTTTTGACTTAATGACTCTGGAATATATTTAAACCAATAAACTTATTTTACATATTCAAATTCTCCACCTTTAATTGAAATCATGCTAAATTTGTAAATTTCTATTTCTACTTCTTAGCAGAGAGTTTTATAAGATATATTTGAAAAAGTTATAGGCTTTTTAGATATTCCTATTAACGCACTACAAAACAGAGGAAAGATAGAAACTGTAAAACATGCAGTAGTTTTATCTTCCTCACCAGACCAAATTAGTCTTGGCTATGAACAGCTTTTTGTATATGTAATAAAGAAATTATAAAGCATAAGCGTCTGCTCTTGTAATCAGTGGACTTAAAGAGAGCAGAAACCTGGTATGACAAAGAATTAAGTTTTTTAAAACTTTTTTATTATAAACTATTATACTAATTTATATTGCCAGGGGAGCCAACCTTTCCTATGCTTATTTTGGAAGTGTCTTTTAGCTCAAGATGAGCTTCCCCGTCAAAATTTTCAAACCACAGTACTGATTGGATTAAATTTTTAGGAGTTTCTGCGATGCCAATTGCAGTTGGAATGATTGAGACTAAGGGCTTTCCAGCAGTAGTAGAAGCTGCTGATGCGATGGTGAAAGCTGCCCGTGTAACTTTGGTAGGATATGAAAAAATTGGTAGCGCTCGTGTCACCGTAATTGTGCGGGGTGATGTTTCCGAAGTGCAAGCTTCAGTTGCAGCAGGAATTGAAGCGGCAAGAAGAGTAAATGGTGGTGAAGTGGTTTCCACTCACATCATTGCGCGTCCCCATGAAAACTTGGAATACGTATTGCCGATTCGTTACACCGAAGCTGTGGAACAGTTTCGCACTTAAAAGCTGAGAAGACAAAGTGACTGACGGGGTTGCTTGCTTGATCTGCGCTTTTGTTTTGTTTGAGAAAATTTAATTAGGAATTACAACTAATGTCAATTGCAGTGGGAATGGTAGAAACCCTTGGCTTTCCAGCAGTAGTGGAAGCTGCTGACGCGATGGTGAAAGCCGCTCGTGTAACCTTAGTAGGTTACGAAAAAATCGGTAGTGGTCGTGTCACCGTAATTGTCCGGGGTGATGTTTCCGAAGTCCAAGCTTCTGTAGCAGCTGGCGTTGAATCAGTTAAGCGCGTGAATGGTGGACAAGTACTGTCTACTCACATCATTGCGCGTCCCCATGAAAACTTGGAATACGTGCTGCCAATTCGTTATACAGAAGACGTAGAACAATTCCGGGAAAATGTCAATGCAATTCGTCCTTTCGGCGGCAGAAGACCATAACATATAATGCAAATTGCCAAAGTGCGTGGCACAGTAGTTAGCACTCAAAAAGAACCAAGTCTTAGAGGTGTAAAACTACTGCTGTTGCAATTAGTGGATGAAGAAGGAAACATCCTGCCACAATACGAGGTAGCAGCGGATACGGTGGGAGCAGGAGTAGATGAGTGGGTGCTGGTCAGTTGTGGCAGTGCCGCTCGTCAAATTCTTGGTAACGAACAACGCCCTTTAGATGCAGCAGTTGTGGCGATAATTGATACTATTCATGTTCAAGATCGCCTTATCTACAGTAAAAAAGACCAATATAGATAGTCAACAGTCAACAGTCAAAAGGAGCTAGAGGTTGGGCGGTTTTCCCAACTGAAAGCAACTGGCATTAAAGGTCAGTAAACTATGGACTATTGACTATAGACTATTGACTATTTACAAAAAGCTTAATTCAGGAGGAATCTCGCGATGGCAGTCAGCAGCACGGCGGCACCCCCAACCCCGTGGTCAAAAAGTTTAGCTGAGCCAGAAATCCACGAAACTTCATTCGTACATTCTTTCTCTAACATTATTGGTGATGTGCGGATAGGTGCAAATGTAATCGTTGCTCCGGGGACTTCGATTAGAGCGGATGAAGGTACACCTTTTCATATCGGTGAAAAGACCAATATCCAAGATGGTGTAGTGATTCATGGTTTAGAGCAAGGTCGAGTAGTCGGTGATGATGGCGAAGAATACTCGGTCTGGGTTGGGAATAATGCTTCCCTAACCCACATGGCTCTGATTCATGGCCCAGCTTATGTAGGGGATAATTGCTTTATTGGCTTTCGCTCTACGGTATTTAATGCCAGAGTGGGTAAGGGCTGCATCGTGATGATGCACGCTTTAATTCAAGATGTAGAAATTCCCTCTGGTAAATATGTGCCGTCGGGAGCGATAATCACAAGCCAGCAGCAAGCTGACCGTCTGCCAGATGTGCAAGATCAAGATGAGCAATTTGCCCATCATGTAGTGGGGATTAATCAAGCATTGCGGGCTGGTTATCGCTGTGCTGCGGATAGCAAATGTATTGCACCCATCCGGGATGAATTAGCTAAATCTTATACAGGTAATGGTGTTACTGTCTTAGAGTTGGAAAGGAGTAGTGAAGTGGCAAGCAATAGCTTGGGTGCAGAAACAGTAGATCAAGTGCGCTATCTGTTAGAGCAAGGTTATAAGATTGGTACAGAACATGTAGACCAAAGACGCTTTAGGACTGGTTCTTGGACTAGCTGCCAGCCAATTGAAGCGCGATCTGTGAATGAAGCTTTATCAGCATTGGCAAGCTGTCTGGCAGACCACAGTGGTGAGTACGTACGTTTATTTGGGATTGACCCTAAAGGTAAACGTCGGGTGTTAGAGACAATTATCCAACGCCCAGATGGTGTGGTAAAAGTAGCAGCTAACTTTAAAGCACCTGCAAGTACAAGTAGTTCCAGCTACACTAGTTACAACAGCAACGGCAATGGTAGTAGTAACGGTGCTGGTATTGGTTCAATTAGCGCTGAAACTGTAGACCAAATCCGCCAATTATTAGCAGGTGGTTACAAAATTGGGTCTGAACACGTAGATGAGCGTCGTTTTCGGACTGGTTCTTGGGCTAGTTGTAAGCCCATAGACGCTACTTCTACTAATGAAGTTGTGGCGGCTTTAGAAGAATGTCTTGAAAGCCATCAAGGCGAATATGTCCGTTTAATTGGTATTGACCCGAAAGCCAAGCGTCGGGTATTAGAAAGCATTATTCAACGACCTAATGGCCCTGTAGCGGTCTCTAATGGTCAGAAATCTTATGCTAGTTCAAGTAGTGTTAGCTCGACAACCGCAACCGCAACGACGACAAGCAATCGGTTAAATACAGAAGTTGTAGACCAGCTACGGCAATTGTTGGCAAGTGGTTATAAAATTAGTGCCGAACACGTAGACCAAAGACGTTTCCGGACTGGTTCTTGGGCAAGCTGTGGACAAATTGAGGCCAGATCGGAAAGAGATGCGATTGCAGCTTTGGAAACATATCTTTCTGAATATCCTGGTGAGTACGTGCGGTTGATTGGGATTGACCCGAAAGCCAAACGTCGAGTGTTGGAAACAATTATTCAACGTCCGTAGTAGTGCTGAGTTGAAAGTGCTGAGGAGCCAGTCGCGTGGGCGGCTCTGCCGACTTGAGCGGTAGCGAGCCTGCGAGAGTCACTGGCGTTGCTGAGTTGAAAGTATTGAGTTAACTTTGAACCAGAATATTTAGTCATACTCACCCTAAACAGTAAGTGATTAACGATGCTGAATTGTACTCAGCAATGTTACTTGCTACAACGGAGGTTACCTCCCTTCGGGTTCACAGTCGCCTGCGGAGGGAAACCCTCCCGCAGCGCTGATTCACCGCAACGCAGTGGCTCCTTAGCATTTCTATCTTCCGAGGTTTAATTTTCCATGTCTGTGCCGCCACTACGCCTCCACAATCACTTTGAGCCTTACATTAGTGGCGATGTGACTATTCATCCCAGTGCGGTGTTAGCACCTGGCGTGATACTCCAAGCAGCTACCAACAGTAAAATCATTATTGGCACTGGTGTCTGTATTGGTATGGGGTCAATTCTCCAAGTCAATGAAGGAACCCTAGAAGTAGAAGCAGGTGCTAACTTGGGGGCTGGTTTTTTGATGGTAGGAGCAGGCAAAATTGGTACTAATGCTTGTATTGGTGCAGCAACAACAGTTTTTAATTGTTCTGTAGAACCGGGAAGAGTAGTACCACCAAGCTCAGTGTTAGGAGATACTAGCCGTCAGATTAGTCTGTCCCAAACACAAGAGCCACTAACTAATAACGCTGTTTCTCCTAATGTCCAAGAGCAACAACCAGAGGAGAATAATTTTGTGGGAAGTCAGGAAAAACCTATTTCTATTTCCTCAACTAATCTTTCTGCTTCTGCTTTCTTGGAGTTAAACCACCAGTCTATTTCAATTCCTCAACCTTCGCCCACACCCTCTGCTCAACCACCACCGCCTGAGCAAGATGAAACTGCTGCTGGTTCATCAGAAATTAGTGCGGATAACTCTGAATCTTCGGATATTTTTGGAACTCAAATTTATGGGCAAGGTAGTATTCACAGGCTATTAACGACATTATTTCCCCATAGACAATCCTTGAACAATCCTAAGTCTGACGAACCACCCGAATAAGTGTTAATTGTAAGTTGTCCTCTAAAGTATGAAATATGAATTATGAGGGATGAGAAAAATCATTTCATCCTTTATGCTTTATTCTTCAGCCTTTCGCTTTCAACCTTTAGCCTACCCAAATATGCGGGTTTTCCTCTGGAGTACGGGAAAGCTGGCAAAAGGGCATCTACATTATTGACTGTGAGTATCCTGGAGAATTCACATGGACACATATAATAAACAGTCTCTTAGCACTGTTCGGGCATCGCATCGGCGAGACAGAGATAACTTCAAGGATACTGCCTTGGGTTTAGTATCTACCCTCAGCTTTCCGGCAATCGTCGGAACTGCTGACATGATGTTGAAATCCGCTGGAGTTCATCTGGTTGGATATGAAAAAATTGGTAGTGGTCACTGTACAGCTATTGTTCGAGGTGGCATAGCTGATGTGCGTTTAGCAGTTGAGTCAGGTGTACAAACGGCTGAACAGTTTGGTCAATTGGTTTCTAGTTTGGTGATTCCTCGCCCTTTTCCTAATCTGGATGTAGTGCTGCCCATTACTAATAGATTAAGTAAATATATGGAAGAAGGAAGTTATAGCCGTTTGAGTAACCTCGCTATTGGACTCGTGGAAACACGGGGATTTCCAGCGATGGTAGGAGCTTGCGATGCCATGTTGAAATCAGCTGATGTGCAGTTAGCAGCCTATGAAAAAATTGGTGCGGGGTTATGTACAGCCATTATTCGTGGCTCTGTGGCTAATGTCGCGGTAGCAGTGGAAGCTGGAATGTATGAAGCAGAACGGATTGGGGAATTGAATGCTGTGATGGTGATTCCTCGGCCATTGGATGAATTAGAACAAACCTTACCTGTTGCAAGTTGTTGGATAGAAGAACGGCAACCAATTAAGATGCCTGTGAATATTAAGGAGCAAGTCGCTGAGTTAGAGATACTCCAGTTGCCTGATTTAGCTAAGTTACCTGCAAAAGTTACCGAAGAATTATGGAATGATGAATGATGAATTAAGAATTGTGAGTGATGAATTGTGGGAAAATTCTCCTCAGCATTCATATTCAGCATTCATCTTTGGTTGGAAGGCATCTTACGCTTCGCTTGTTGTTTTGATCATAACTTTTACGGACTATAAATCAAATATCTTTCTTTTAATAGCGAATATAGATTTTTATCTATACTAAAACTCATAACTTCGTATGAGCGACACGCCATGATTTGCAGGTGTTCCGTGATACTAGTTTTATATCTATAAGATCGCTATTAGAGGAGAATCACCTTTGAACCAAGCGACGCTACACCAGTTGAAGGTATTTGAGGCGGCGGCTCGACATGGTAGCTTTACTCGTGCTGCGGAAGAATTATTTCTTACCCAGCCTACAGTTTCCATGCAAATCAAGCAATTAACAAAATCTGTGGGCTTACCATTATTTGAGCAGGTTGGGAAACGCTTGTATTTGACGGAAGCGGGTAGAGAACTTTTTGCTACTTGTCGACAAATTTTTGAAACTATCGCTCAGTTTGAGATGAAGGTTGCTGATTTAAAAGGGCTAAAACAAGGGCAATTACGTTTAGCAGTTATCACCACAGCCAAGTATTTTATTCCACGTCTATTAGGCCCATTTTGTCAGCGTTACCCAGGAATTGATATTTCCTTGCAAGTAACAAATCACGAAAAAATTATTGAGAGGATGATGAATAACCTGGATGACTTGTATATTATGAGTCAGGTTCCAGAACATTTGGATGTGAATTGTGAACCGTTTTTAGACAACCCTTTGGTAGTTTTTGCTCCGGTGAATCATCCCCTAGCAAAGGAAAAAAATATCTCAATTCAAGAGCTAAATAATCAACCTTTTATTATGCGAGAACCAGGTTCAGGTACTCGCCGTGCTGTGCAGGCTCTATTAGAAGAACACGGGATAACAGTGAATGTAAAGCTGGAATTGGGGAGTAATGAAGCTATTAAGCAAGCGATCGCCGGAGGTTTAGGAATCTCTGTGTTATCTCGTCATACTTTACTCTCAGATGCCTCGGAGTTTAGCATTTTAGATGTGCAGCACTTTCCCATTAAGCGAGCTTGGTACATGGTTTATCCGGCAGGTAAACAGCTATCAATTGTAGCTCGTACCTATTATGAGTATTTGCTGGATGCGGCAAAGACATTTGTTGAGCAGACTGAAATTCCTGTTTATAGTACTGTTGATTGAGTTTTGAGATCTAAGCTTCAACTTGTTTGGCTTGAAGCATCTGAACCATGACAAAATTAACCAGCAGAGTCATTTGAT
The DNA here is from genome assembly GCF_002897135.1 of Nostoc cycadae WK-1. Lineage (NCBI taxonomy): Bacteria > Bacillati > Cyanobacteriota > Cyanophyceae > Nostocales > Nostocaceae > Nostoc > Nostoc cycadae. The sequence continues at coordinate 93,937 of NZ_DF978428.1, forward strand.
ATGGGGAAAGCTGGCAGTGACACACCCGGAAACTCCTTCTCTAAGAAAAACAGTGCCAACTCAGGTAGTAGCTGTGACGGTATACAGCGATCAAGCCTTAGTTACAAGACAAGGTGTCGTTGCTTTAACAGGGACGGAAAGGGAATTGGTGATTAATTCACTGCCAGTAACTCTAGAATCTGATTCTGTTAGGGTGGGTGGTCAAGGTACGGTAGGAGTAAGTTTGTTGAGTGTTAGTAGCGATCGCATCTACACCACCGAACCTGTTGCCGAACGAGTCGCACATTTAAACAGCCAAATTCAACAAATAGAAGCAGAAAAACGCAATTTGCAAGCGCAAATTGATGCCTTAGCTTTACAGGCAAAATTTATTGAAGGCTTGCGGGAAAAAACAGAAGAACCATTTGCTCAAAGTTTGTCTCGCAAAAATCTCAGCCTCAGCGAAACCTTAGATTTTTTGAACTTTTTAGGCAGCCAGTATAGCGAATATGCGATCGCATCTGGAGATTACCATAGCCAACAGCAAGAACTAGACAAGCAACTACAGGCACTCCGCGCCACATTACACAATATTCAAACACCCCATCCCCAAGAAAGTTTTAGCTTGGTTGTCGGTATAGAAGTTGCTGGCGAAGGCGAGTTTGAGTTAGAAGTATCCTACATTGTCAATAGTGCTAGTTGGACTCCCCTTTATGACTTGCGAGTAGATAGCACAAGTCAAACAGTAAATTTAAGCTACCTGGCAGAAATCACCCAAAATACTGGCGAAGATTGGTTAGATGTATCTCTTACTCTCTCAACGGCTAAACCAGGATTAGGTACACTACCACCAAAACTAGAACCTTGGTATATTGACACCCTACGTTCACGTACAGTGCAACGAGTATTACCCCGTCCATCACTGCCTAGCATCGCGGCTATGCCTGCGGCAGATTCATTGTTTTCACAAGATGAGGAGGATCTAGCTAGTGATGCTCTTGTTGCAGCAGAAAATATAGGAGCAGTAATCTCCAAAGAAGGAAGCGTAGTTACCTTTAAACTCAATGGTGTTGGAAATATTCCTAGTGATGGCGCACCCCATAAAATAACAATTTTTAATGACGATTATCCCTGTAATTTTGACTATGTAGTTATACCGCGCTTGGTGAGCTTTGCTTATTTACAAGCTCATGTAAAAAATAGTTCTGATGGCGCAACTTTATTACCTGGCAAAGCCAATATTTTTCGAGATGATGTTTTTGTGGGTGGAACTAAATTAGAAAACATTGCCCCTGGGCAAGAATTTATCTTGAACTTAGGCATTGATGAAGGTATCAAAATAGAACGGAATTTAGTCGAGCGCCAAGTCGATAAAAAAATGATTGTGAATCAACGTCGAACTACTTACGCTTATCGATTATTAATTACAAACTTACTCAATCAAGAAATTAATTTAAAAATTACAGAACAATTACCTGTTAGCCGCAACGAGCAAATCAAAATTCGTCTTACCCGCATCCAACCGCAAATTCAACTGGGGGACATGGGAATTTTAGAATGGGAGTTAAGCGTTTTATCTCAAGAGCGACGAGAAATATATTATCAATTTACCCTAGAACATCCGCCTGAATTAACTGTGATTGGTTTAGATATATAGATATTACCCAAACCCAGATGAGATAGCTTTATACTTGACCTGTATCGTATCCTATCTGTTGAGTGTTACAAATAAAAAATACGACAAGTAGCAAATGTAGCTCATTGCTGATTGTTACTTGATTCAGGAGTTGTGGTAATGATTCAGTTTCGTATTCAGCCAGACAGTGAAATTCCCGCTTCTACTCAGTTATTTAATCAAATTCGGTTTGCGATCGCATCTCGGCAATATCCGCCTGCTTACAAATTGCCTAGCACACGGGCATTAGCAATGCAGACTGGATTACACCGCAATACAATTAGCAAAGTTTATCGTCAGCTAGAAGATGAAGGCTTGGTAGAAAGTTTGGCTGGTTCAGGAATTTATGTCCGCGCTCAAGGTCACGAGGGCGGTAGCCGATTGCAATCACCAATTTTGCAAGCACACCCCGACGCATATAAAGTTGTCCAGCAAGCACTCGACCAACTTCTAGCTCAAGGCTGTTCCCTCAGCCAAGCGCGTGAGCTATTTTTAGCAGAAATGGACTGGCGTTTGCGTTGTAGCGCCCAGGTGCTGGTTGCAGTCCCTTCTCAAGACCTCGGTGCTGGAGAGTTGATGGTATATGAATTAGAGCAATCTCTGAAAATACCCATTCAGTTAATCAGAATGGAAGAATTAGCGGCTGTTTTGGATAAAACTAACTCTGCTACAGTCGTTACCAGCCGCTATTTTATTGGTGAAGTCGAACAAATAGCTGCGCCCAAAGCTGTCAGAGTCATTCCTTTGGATATCTATGACTACAGTAAAGAACTGAATCTAGTCAAAAATCTGCCAAAAGATCATTGTATAGGCATAGTCAGCCTGAGTACAGGCATTGCCCGTGCTGCCGAAGTTATCCTCCACGGTTTACGCGGAGATGAACTACTAGTAATGACAGCACAACCAAAAGATGGTTATAAGCTTCAGGCAATTGTGAAGCGGGCTGAATTTATCATCAGTGATGTTGCCAGTTTTAAAGCAGTACAAATCGCAGTACAAGCTGCGGCTGAAGATATTATTCGACCACCTAAATTAATTAAGGTAGAAAATTACATCGGGCTGAATTCAATCAATTTACTAAAACGAGAACTAGGTTTAAGTTAATCCACAGATAGAAGTGAGATGCTGCAATATCAAATATCAAATACACAAAAATCAACTCACTTTCACTTCTGGCGCAGTAACCTGCAAAAACTCTCGCACTCGTTGCAAATAAGTCGGCACATCTTCCAACATGGGAAAATGAGCCGTATTAGGAATTAGCGCAAACTCAACTTTGTCATTCATTGCTGCGGCTTGTTTTCCCATTGCTGCGGGAATAATCTGGTCATACTCACCCGCAATTAGCAGCGTTGGCACAGGTAATTTAGCAAATTCTTGTGGCATTAATTCAGATTGTGCCTTGCTAACCGAAGTAAAAATAGTTCCCAGAGCAGCATCATAATCTGCATCTAAAAAATCTTGTAAAAAAGCCTGACGCTCAGATTTCGGTATAGAACGATGCAGGAATCTCGCCATAAACATCTGGTCAACAAATGGGATTTTAGCTAACCACTTGGGACGGAATTTAACTACATAACCGCCAAATTTATGAAAAGCAGTAAAGGCTTTTTCATCGTATTCAAAAATCCCACTACAAGTTAAAATCCCTCGTTCTACCCGTTGAGGATAGCGGTTAAAAAATAAAGTTGCAACAGACGCACCCATTGAATGAGCATTGATGTAAACACGCCCAAGATGCAACTCATCTAACAAAATTGCCAAATCATCAGCGTATTCTTCCAACTCATAAGTTAGTTGTTGAATTGCGGCTGATGTTTCTTGACTAGACTCAGAAGTAGCAACAGATTCACTGGCTGGAACTAGAGTCGGTTTCCCACCAGAACGACCAAAACCGCGCATATCATAAAGTAAACAATCAAATTGGTCTGATAAAGCATTTGCCGTACTTTTCCAGTACCTAGCTGAACCAGCCCAACCGTGAATGAATACCATCACGGGTTTCGTCAAAGCAGTAGATGATTGTTTCACCCACTCGTAGTAATGTTCAACACCACGCACATCGATATAAGGCATTTTTTCAAAGTCAAAAGTTAAAAGTTAAAAGTCAAAAGTCAATGGACTAATGACTAATGACTAATGACTATTATGCTGATTCAGGTTTGGGTAATGAGGATGGATGTACGATCAATTCGGCGGTAGAGCGTTTTTCTACCATTTCTCTTGTGACTGTACAACGAGTCACGTCTTTACGAGATGGTAGCTCGTACATCACATCTAGCATTAGTTCTTCTACAATACCCCGCAATGCTCTTGCACCTGTTTTGCGGCGGTAGGCTTCTTGAGCGATCGCTCGTAGAGCATCTTGTTTAAAATCTAATTGAACATTATCCATCTTCAGTAGTTTTTGGTACTGTTTTACCAAAGCACTGCGTGGTTGAGTGAGAATCGCCATTAGCGCTTCTTCATCCAGAGGATCAACCACCGCCACCATTGGTATCCGACCAATAAACTCTGGAATCATGCCAAATTTTACCAAATCATCTGGTTCCAGGTTGTGCAACACATCAGCAGCGCGTTTTTCTTTCGTTTGCCCTTCCCCTGGCTGCACAAAACCAATTGACTTTTTCCCGGCTCTTTGCTCTACAACTTTTTCTAAGCCAACGAAAGCACCACCACAGACAAATAGAATATTACTGGTATCGATTTGGATGCAGTCTTGATACGGATGTTTCCGTCCCCCTTGTGGTGGTACGTTGGCGATCGTGCCTTCTAGCATTTTCAGTAAAGCTTGCTGCACACCTTCACCAGAAACATCCCGTGTAATTGATGGGTTTTCACTTTTGCGGGCAATTTTGTCAATCTCGTCGATGTAGATAATCCCACGTTGCGCTTCTTCTACATCTAAATCTGCCACTTGCAACAGTCGCAGTAAGATATTTTCCACATCTTCGCCGACATAACCTGCTTCTGTTAATGTGGTAGCATCAGCAACAGCAAAAGGTACATCCAAAATTTTAGCTAGGGTTTGGGCTAAGAGGGTTTTGCCGCAACCAGTCGGGCCAATTAACAAAATATTTGACTTTTGCAGTTCTACTGAGTCATCCCCCCCGTTTTTGCCATTGCCTTTAGACTGTAAGATTGCCAGCCGCTTATAATGATTGTAAACTGCGACTGATAACACTTTTTTGGCTTCGTCTTGGCCAATGACATGTTCGTCGAGATACTTTTTAATCTCTCTTGGCTTTGGTATCTGATTAAATGAGAGATTAGCAGAACGATTGCGACGTTTTTGAGGTGCTTCAGACTTAGGTGCTGGTTGTGGCGCTACACCGTTGGTGTCCAGTAACTCCTCATCTAGTATTTCATTACACAAGTCAACGCACTCGTCGCAGATGTAAACTCCCGGCCCTGCGATCAACTTACGCACCTGCTCTTGAGACTTGCCACAAAACGAACATTTTAAATGGGAGTCGTACTTAGACATACCAGCCTCTTATTTCAGAATGGTGACGTTTTCCCCAGCTGTGGGAAGATTTTGTCGGGAGATGACCTGATCAATCAAACCGTAATTTTTGGCTTCTTCTGCCGACATGAAAAAGTCGCGGTCTGTATCTGCTTCTAATCTCTCTAGAGGTTGACCCGTATGATGAGCCAATAACTGATTCAACTGACCCTTGATATAAAGAATTTCTCTAGCTTGAATTTCTATATCAATGGCTTGACCTTGAGCGCCACCTAGTGGTTGATGGATCATAATCCGCGAATCAGGTAAAGACATCCGCTTACCTGCGGTTCCTGCTGCTAACAAAAATGCCCCCATACTTGCGGCTAATCCAAAACAGATAGTCACAACATCGGGACGGATTTGTTGGATTGTATCATAAATTGCCATCCCTGCGTAGACGGAGCCGCCAGGAGAATTAATGTACAATTGAATGTCTTTTTCTGCGTCTTCCGAATCCAAGAATAGCAACTGAGCGACAATTGAATTGGCAACGGTATCATCAATGGCGGTTCCCAAAAAGATAATCCGTTCTCGCAGCAGGCGGGAGTAGATGTCAAACGCTCTTTCTCCCATACCAGACTGCTCTACCACAGTTGGCACAATGCTGTTGGGGCCATTTAGATGAGAGTTAATAGCTAGATGGCTGGAACTGATGATGGGGTAATTTCCTGACTGCGATAAAAGCATAGGAGAAAATCTGACGATTAATAGGACTTAGTTTAAGGCAGCGATCGCTGCTTTTTTAACGGATGAGATTTTAATTTGAGCTATGTGTTAACTATTATGCCTCATCCAGATTTTTCTCGTGTAACACACTCTTAAGCTCTAGTCATGAGAGAATGTAGGACTTTATTTTAAGATTCCAGCAATATTAATGCCTCCATGAAATCTTGACGACTGAGTGCTGAGTAATAATTGTTCATACTCAAACAAGGCACTTACTACCCTAGCCTAATCTACGAACAGATGTCTTGAGATCGCTCAAAAGTAGAGATAGCCGAAGGCGAGTGCGAGTGCTGAGTAGTATATCCTTCCCCCGCACCCTGCACCCCTGCACCCTATCCTTCTACTGCTGATTCTGCCGTAGCTGTGCTGCTGCTTGCCTCAGTCTCTGGTGCAGTTGCTGCATCTTCAGATTCTTCTTCCTTAGCACTTAAGGTTCCTTCTGGTACTAGCTCAACTGATGAGTTATCTAAGAGCCAATTGATAATTTTTTCACTCAGCAGTTCGTTTTCCACCATAGAACTCAGTTTATCTTCGTCAACTTCTTCCTCAGAATACTGTGCTAAAAGTTCTGTGACTCTGGCTTGCAGTTCTTCTGGTGTAACGATGAGAGACTCGCGTTTGCCGATTTCTCGTAAGGCTAGAGAACGTTTTAGGCGTTCAATTGCCTCGCCGCGCGATCGCTCCCGTAATTGCGGCAGAATATCTTGAGTAAACAGCTTTCTCACATCCAAACCCTGTTGCGACAGGCGGATGGCTGTTTGTGTCAGCATAGCATCGACTTCTTGGTCAACTAAGGTTCCAGGCAAGTCAATTTCTACATACTTGAGTAATTCTGCCAACAATGCTTCTTGTTTGTTAGTTTTAGTTTTGTCGTCAGCCTCTTTTTGATAGCGTTCTTCTAGAGACTTCCGCAGTTCTTCTAAAGTTTCAAAGTCACTGACTTCTTGGGCAAAATCATCGTCCAGTTCTGGCAGTTCTTTTTCCTTCAGTTCTTTGAGGGTGACTGTAAAAATTGCTGGTTTGCCAGCCAACTCTTGGTTAACGTAAGGATCTGGAAACTGGGCTGAAATTTCCTTGGTTTCGCCAGGATTCATCCCTATTATGCCTGTAACAAAACCTGGGATAAATTTATCTTCCTCTAACTCCACTTGAAAATCAGCAGCATCGCCACCTGGAATTGGTGTTGGTTCGCTATCTGGATCTTCGCCTTCAGCTTTGGCTATGACTCCTTTAAAATCTACAACAGCAACATCACCAATTTGGGCTGCTCTTCCTTCCACAGGAATCAAAGTTGCCATTTGTTGGCGTTCTTTTTCCAGAACGCTATCTACCTGTGTGGGGTCGTATTTGACTTCCTCCGCTTGGGCTTGTAAACCAGTGTATTGGGTGAGATTTACTTCTGGTTCGACATCAACAGCAGCCGAGAAAGTGAAGGGTTTCCCCGGTTCATAATTATTGATCAAGTCCTCAAACGAAGAACGCAATTGCGGCTGACCAATTGCTTGAATGTCTTCTTGTTTGACTGCTTGCTCTATACCATTTTGAATTAATTCTTCTAGGGCTGCTGCCTTGATGCGAGTTATTCCTAAGCGCTGAAGCAAGATTTGCCGAGGCACTTTACCTTTACGAAACCCAGGAATATTTGCAGTACCGGATAAGTTTTTAATAACTTGATCGTAGGTTTGCTGAGTGATTTCTGGTGCAATCTCTATTTCTAGCCCTATCTGGCTGGCGGGAAGTTTCTCCTGGGTAACTTTCATGCTTCGTCTCTATTTGGTATTTTTAACTCCAAGTACACACAAGCGACTATTGAACGCTTATATGGTTTGATATCTCTAGGTGGAAATGGCAGGTGCCTTCAGTAGAGATCCAGTTTACTGCCAATGGCCAAGGACTTGGCACTTTACCACAATAAATTTATCTATACACCCTCTCATCGTTTGCGAGGTCTGTTTGCCTGACAAGTCCAAGTTTAACTATATGCTTACCGCATAGCTCGGTGGTTTAATGTCCTGGCTTGATGCTATCTCGGATCATAGTACATTGATTGCCTGCCTAAGTCCAAGTCAAGTTTTGGGCAAAATACTTGTTCCATCATCAATAACGGTTGAGCAGCAATTGTTGAACGTTTTTCCCTGAGCCGTAATTTGTTGTACAATAATATATACTTTTTTAATTGGTAGAAAATTTACTGGGTAATTAGATTAAGAAATTGTAATTGCTAAATTATTTATTAAAATATGTAACTCAAAAATTAACCTACTGTAATCAAAAAGTTGGAATAAAATCAAAAAAATTATTCAAAATCCGCTACTGCTATTTCCATAAATGCCGATTTCATAACATTACTCATTACCTCTTAAAATTATAAGGAGGAGTTCATTTGTCTAAAACATATCGTGTAGCTATTTTGGGTGCGACTGGTGCTGTGGGTACGGAGTTGCTGGAATTATTAGAAAGCCGAAATTTTCCGATTTCGGAATTAAAATTACTGGCATCTGAACGCAGTGTAGGTCGATCGCTTAAATTTAAAGGAGAAACTTTAGTAGTAGAACCAGTCAGCGATCGCGCTTTAGAAAATCTAGATTTGGTATTGGCTAGTGCTGGCGGTTCCACATCAAAAAAATGGGCTCCCGTAGCCGTTGAAAAAGGCGCAGTCGTCATCGATAACTCCAGTGCTTTTCGGATGAATCCGGAAGTGCCGTTGATTGTACCAGAAGTTAATCCCCAAGCCGCAGCCTCTCATCAAGGCATTATCGCCAATCCCAACTGCACGACAATTTTGTTGGCAGTAGCAATTTGGCCATTGCATCAAGTAAAACCAATCCAACGCATTATTGCTGCCACATACCAATCAGCTAGTGGTGCTGGTGCCAAAGCAATGGCAGAAGTCAAAACTCAAGCTGCTGCTATTCTTCAAGGACAGGAACCAGTCGCGGAAGTATTACCATACCCATTAGCATTTAATTTATTTCCTCATAACACCCCCATGAATGATTTTGGGTACTGTGAGGAAGAAATGAAAATGGTGAATGAAACGCGAAAAATTTTTGGTACACAAGAAATTAGAATTAGTACAACTTGTGTACGGGTTCCCGTACTGCGCGCCCATTCAGAAGCAATTAACCTAGAATTTGCTACTCCATTTAGTCCAGATACCGCTAGAAAAATTTTAAGCCACTCTCCTGGGGTGAAATTGGTAGAAGATTGGCGGGCAAATCATTTTCCTATGCCCATAGAAGCAACTGGACGGGATGAAGTTTTAGTGGGTAGAATTCGCCAAGATATTTCTCATCCGTGCGGTTTAGAATTATGGCTTTGTGGTGATCAAATTCGCAAAGGCGCAGCTTTAAATGCAGTCCAAATTGCTGAATTATTAGTGGAAAAAAATCTTCTCAAGTCAGCACAAGCATACATCTCTCAGTAGTTTTGCGTCATCAGACAAACAGAAATGGCAAAAAACAAATGAGTGCATCACTCTTGAAAGTAATTAGCGAATAAGCTATTACATTATAGAAAACCACCAACAGAAAAAACCAAACAGGTAATCAGGAGTAAAAAGAGGGTGGGAGATTTTGGTAAAGTTTTAACCGCTATGATCACGCCGTTCAAAGCAGACGGTAGTGTTAACTATGGTGTAGCCGCAGAATTAGCAGCTCATCTAGCTAACAACGGAACAGATACGTTGGTGATATGCGGTACAACAGGAGAATCCCCAACCCTAACTTGGGAAGAGGAATACCAGCTATTTTTAGAAGTCTTGCAGGCCGTGTCCGGCAAAGCCAAAGTGATAGCAGGATGTGGTTCCAATTCCACCAAAGAAGCGATCGCGGCTACTCAAAAGGCAGCTAAAATAGGAGTACACGGTACATTACAAGTTGTACCCTATTATAATAAACCGCCCCAAGCTGGGTTATATCAACATTTTCAGGCAATTGCCCAAGCTTGCCCTGATATCCCGCTGTTGTTATATAACATTCCTGGTCGTACTGGACAGAATCTCAGTGCAGAAACAGTTGCCAAATTAGCAGAAATCGATAATATTGTTGGAATCAAAGAAGCCAGTGGTAATTTAGATCAGGCAAGTGAAATCCGTCGCTTGACATCACAAGAATTTCAGATTTACGCTGGAGATGATTCCCTCACACTGCCCTTGTTAGCGCTGGGGGCAACGGGGATAGTCAGTGTGGCTTCTCATCTGGTAGGCAACCAACTACAGCAGATGATTCAAGCTTTTAGTGCGGGAAAAATTGCAGAGGCCAGAGATATTCATCTTCAACTATTCCCGTTATTTAAAGCTTTATTTATCACTACAAATCCCATTCCCATTAAACAAGCACTTAAACTTCAAGGCTGGGAGGTTGGTTCAACACGTCTGCCACTATGTGATGCTGACTCAGAAGTTAGCCAAAAACTAGAGGCGGTGCTTCAGAAACTAAATTTAATTTAGGCAGTATATGGTGGGCAAGTTGCCGTAAATGTGTATATGAATAATGGGCAGATTTTGAGGAGGCACTTTATAAAAGGGTGCGATCGCTGCTAAAAGATTTTATTGAACAAACAGTTGAAAATCTAAACGAAATTTAACTGCTTTCCGAGAGAAAGCCAGTGTTGTCTTTAATACAAGCTTGCTAACCTTCAATCTATTAACACTAAACAACAATCTAACTAAGGAGAAAATGGCTAAAAACGAAGCTAACTCCGCCCTAAAAATTATTCCTTTGGGCGGTTTACATGAAATTGGCAAAAATACCTGCGTTTTTGAATACGATGACGAAATTATCTTACTAGATGCAGGTTTAGCCTTCCCTACAGAAGCAATGCACGGGGTAAACATTGTTCTTCCTGATACTAGCTATCTTCGGGAAAATCGTCACAAAATTAAAGGCATGATCGTCACCCACGGTCATGAAGACCATATCGGTGGTATTGCTTTTCACCTCAAGCAATTTGAAATTCCGGTAATTCACGGGCCAAGACTGGCAATGGCCATGTTAGAAGGTAAATTAGAAGAAGCAGGAGTACGCGATCGCACAGAGTTACGTTCAGTTCTGCCGCGTGATCTAGTCAGGATTGGCCAACATTTCTTTGTTGAGTATATCCGCAATACCCATTCTATCGCTGATAGTTTTACGGTTGCTATTCATACTCCCCTGGGTGTCGTGATTCACACAGGGGATTTTAAATTTGACCACACCCCAGTTGATGGGGAAAAGTTTGACGTGCAACGTTTAGCCGAACATGGTGAAAAAGGTGTGCTGTGCTTGCTGAGTGATTCCACCAACTCAGAAGTACCAGGCTTTACTCCTTCGGAACGTTCTGTTTATCCAAATCTAGATCGGGTATTTAGTCAAGCTACTGGACGATTGTTTGTTACTACCTTCGCCTCGTCGGTGCATCGCATCAATATGATTTTGCAACTGGCGCAGAAACACAACCGTGTAGTGACGGTTGTCGGGCGTTCTATGCTGAATCTGATTGCCCATGCCCGCAATTTGGGTTATGTCAAATGTGAAGATAACTTACTGCAACCACTACATACAGTTCGCAATCTTCCAGACGACAATGTGTTGATTCTCACCACAGGTTCTCAAGGTGAGACAATGGCAGCCATGACCCGCATTGCTAATAAAGAACACCCCCATATCAAAATTAGGGAAGGCGATACTGTTGTTTTCTCCGCCAACCCCATCCCTGGTAATACCATCGCGGTTGTAAATACCATCGATAAGTTGATGCTTCAGGGTGCGAAAGTTGTTTATGGAAGAGATAAAGGAATTCACGTTTCTGGTCACGGCTGTCAAGAAGACCAAAAGTTGATGATTGCCTTAACTCGTCCTAAGTTCTTCTTGCCAGTTCACGGCGAACATCGGATGTTAGTCAAACACTCCGAAACTGCCCAAAGTATGGGTATCCCCGCTGAAAATATGGTGATTATCCAGAATGGGGATATTGTAGAACTGACAGAAACTTCCATCCGTGCGGCTGGTAAAGTGCAGGCGGGGATTGAACTAGTGGATACTTCTAGTTCTGGCATGGTAAGTGCTAAGGTGCTGCAAGAACGGCAACGTATGGCGGAAGAAGGGATTGTAACTATTGCCGCGGCGATTGATTGGACTGGTAAACTGATGGCCAAGCCAGAAATTCACCTGCGAGGTGTTGTTACTAGTGTAGAGCGATCGCTGATCCAAAAATGGGTACAGCAGCGCATCGAAGAAATCCTGGGTGTACGTTGGTCAGAATTTGCATCTTTGGAAGGTGAGCAACCAGAAATCGACTGGGGTGGATTGCAAGGAACTCTAGAACGGGAATTAGCGCGTTCTATTCGTCGAGAATTGCAATGTCAGCCAACTGTGACACTATTAATGCAAATTCCTGATGAACCACCTGTAAAAGTTGCCGATGGCAGAAGGCGGCGGACTCGGACTGCGGCACAAGTGGCATCATAAACAGTGCTAAGTAGATAATTTTGAGACGTTGCACTTGCTGCAACGTCTCTATTCAATTAATGGTTTAATTACCTGATACAACAACACAATTACAATTGGGATAATAATCGGGATAGTTACTAACAGTCCCCATTTGTCCAAACGAATTTTTTGGCCTTCCGACTTGAATAGCGCAATTACAGCAACGGCTCCCATCGCTACCCAGATAAAGCCAAAAACAATAAAGATAATAAATGCTGAATCTGGCATTCTCTTATGTGTATTTGATATGACAGTCTATATCTACGCTGTCGAAATGCTAAATAAATTGCACCTTGGCATTTAAGCCTTTGGAGCGTAACATTTTTGTGAGATTTTCAGCAACGGAGCGATCGCTAAATGCTCCAGCATTCACATAATTTCCTGACATAGACATATCTGGGAAAGCATTGGGGACAAAGCGCCGTACTTTATCGAGGGTATCACTATTTTGCATCGGCACGGCTGCTACATAATAACGATTACTCACAGGACGATTTGTCGCCACAGAATTATCAAAGCCTAATGCTTGCCAAGTTTGCCCATCTACTTTCCCAGTGGGATTTAGGCGATAATCTTTTTGGAATTCTAGGACAGAATTTTTCGTATATTCACCAAAAACCCCATCCAAAGACCGATTAAAGTAACCTAGTTGCGACAAACGCTCTTGAACTGCTTTGACATTTTCTCCTTTTGCACCCATTGCGATAACTGTTCTGCTGGGTTGATTAGAATATTTCGCTTCCCAGGCTTGGCGCACAGCTTTCAATAGTTGAGCATCAACAATTCCATCGACTGGGAGTCCTTTGTCTCGCTGAAATTGGGCGATCGCATCTCGTGTTAGTGTACCGACAGTACCTGTAGGAGTACCATTGTAGTATCCTAAATCTTGTAGAAGTTGTTGCACATCTCTGACTTGCTGACTCCCTGCATTATTGCTACCTGGCACCTGAGCAGAATTATATAGTGCATCCCAAGTTTGAGCATTAGCAACTCCGGTGGCTGGTAGGCCTGCTTTGCGCTGAAATGCAATTACGGCATTTTTGGTAATACTTCTAAAATTCCCAGTGGGATTCATCTTGAAGTAACCTAAATCTCGCAAACGTTGTTGTAATTTTGTCACCTCTGGGCCATTGCTACCTTCAGAGAGAAGGGGATATTCACCACCCACACTTAAATTACTTTGTAGCGCTTGTGCTGTGCGACTATCAAAAACTCCGTTAGCGGGAATTTGAGCAGCTTGCTGAAATCGGATGAGTGCTTGACGAGTTTGTGAACCAAAATAGCCAGTTTTGGGGCCATTAAAATAGCCCAACTGGCGCAAATTTTGTTGTAATTGGGAAACAGCTTGACTTCTACTACCAACGCGCAATTGGCCATTGCTACTTTCACCCTTGATTTCACTTTGGCATGATTGTTGCAAAGCTTGTTGAGTTTTAGCACCAACTATTCCATCAACAGCTAGTCCTTTGGCTTTTTGAAAGCTGATGACAGCTTGCTGAGTTAAATTTGCAAACTTACCAGTTAGCGGGCCATTAAAATAACCTAAATTTTTTAAGCACTTCTGAATATTGGTGACGGCTGTGCCACGACTCCCTACTTGCTGGAGTGCTAAAGTTTGGTCAGCTAAATTTAAAATGCCTATAGTCAGTGCTACAGATAAAAGACGCATAGCAACTGGGCTAGAAAGTTTAGGCCAATGCAAAAATTTGAATTCCCATTTTATCGCTACAATCTCAATATTTTCTGATACTTCGTAGGCTGAGGCGACATGAAGATAACCAATGGCTTCCATGATTTTTACCGAGTTGTTGGCTGATGACAATTCCCTGAGTAAAAGAGTTTTTTAACTGACTTGTTATCGACTTTTATGGGTTGTGTTATTTGTTTACATCACAACAGACAGAAGGTTTTTCGGTAACAGACTAAAATTTTTATTTGAATTAATTTTGATTAAAAGATAAGTAGAAATTATAATTCTTTTTACTGCTAATTACACTAATAAGTGTATATAAAAATATACCACTTTTAGCTGGCAGTAATTGTGGCTTTTGCTAAAAAAATATGAAGTTTAGGGATAAAGGAATAGGTTGCAGACTTCAGTTGACACGTTCAATATTGCCAATTTTTACCCAACCTTCTTGTTCGCTACCTTCTGGGCGAATCTTTACCCAAGTTTTATCTGGGTTTTCTTCTAAAACTGTGATTTTTTGATTGAAAGTCACTCCCCCTAATTTTTCCGCCTCCTGATTTGGTTCCGCACGTAAACTTAATCCTTCAGACCAAGTAACACGTCCTTGATAAGCTCCAGGGGGTAATTGTTTAGTGGGTGTGGGAGTTGGCGTTGGCTCAGATTCAGGTGTCAGCGTCGATTCGTCTTTGGCTTCTTTAGTGGTTTGATTTTTTACAGAGGGATTATCGTTGGCAAAAATAGGTTTATTCGGCGGTATTGCAGTTTGGTTGACAAAATAAAGCGCCACTGTCAGACCTGTACCTAATAAAACAGCGATCGCTAAGACGAAACCTAAGATTAACTTTAGTAAACCAGAAAGCATAGTTAGTTTAATAGTCAATAGTCAATAGTCAATGGTCAACGGTCAATGGTCAATAGTCAATAGTGACGTACGAAGTATAAAGGATGAAGTATGAAATTGTATTGTTCAGGCTTCATCCTTTTTAGATAATGGACTATTGACCCTGAACTAATTACTGCAATTGGCGGTGAATGCGGTCACTTAACGGACTGTGTTTTGAGGCTAGACGCGCTCTTCCAGCCGCAGCCCATTCTTGCAGTTTTTGAATTTGTTCTACAGCAGTTCGCGCCAAGGGAATGATTTGACTAGCGGCTTCTAAAATGTCGTCAGTGTTAAAATCACGGCTTTGGCTAAATCCGATGTGCATAGCTTCAATCAAAGTTTGCTCTATTTCCGCCCCTGAAAAATCTGGTGTTTCATAAGCTAACCTGTCAATGTCATAGCTTTTCAAATTATGGGGGCGTAATCGGGATAAATGAACGTTAAAAATAGCTTTTCTTTCTTCTTGAGTCGGTAAACCAACAAAGAAAATTTCATCAAATCGCCCTTTACGTAACATTTCTGGGGGTAAGGCTTGAATGTCGTTAGCGGTAGCCACCACAAATACAGGTGAGGTTTTTTCGGCTAACCAAGTAATAAAAGTCCCAAACACCCGACTCGTTGTTCCCGCGTCACCTTTGCTACCCAACCCAGAAAAGGCTTTGTCGATTTCATCAATCCACAAGATACAGGGAGCGAGGGCTTCGGCTACCTGAATCATTTGGCGTGTGCGTGATTCTGATTCACCAACTAAGCCACCAAATAACCGCCCAACATCTAAGCGTAACAAAGGTAAATGCCAATGATGGGCGATCGCTTTGGCGGTTAAAGATTTTCCAGTTCCTTGAATCCCTACCAACAATAAACCGCGGGGATGAGGTAAGCCATACTGACGCGCCCTGTCAGTAAATGAACCACCACGCCGTAATAGCCAATCTTTCAAGTTATCCAATCCACCAATATCAGAAATTTGCTCAGTGGCGGGGTAAAAATCGAGAATTTGGGTTTGGCGAATAGTTTGACGTTTTTCTTCCAAGACTAAATCTACATCTTCTGGTTGTAATTCACCATGAGTGGCGATCGCTCTGGATAAAACTCGGCGAATACGTTCCATCGAAAGTCCTTGACAGGAACGCACCAAATCATCTAAAACCTTTCCAGAAAGCGAGTTACCAGTAGCTTGGAGCAACCTTTCAATTTCAGTTTTAATTTCTGGCGCAGCAGGTAAAGGAAATTCCACAACCGTTAAAACTTCGGTTAAATCGTCAGGAATGGCGATGCGCGGCGACAACAACACAATATTTTTTGGTTGTGATTTCAAAAGTCGGGCGAAGTTGCGGAGTTTTCGAGCGATCGCTACATCATCTAAAAAGCGATGATAGTCTCGTAAAATTACTACGGCTGGGGCTGAAGCTGGTAATTTTTCCAGAAATTCCAAAGCTTGTAGGGGATTGCGTCGCCCAAAACCGGCATCATTGGGATTTCCTTGATAGCCATCAACAAAATCCCACGTATAAACTGGGCGATTACCTTGATTGGCAGCTTCTTCTCGAATGGCGGCTTCGACCCGTTCTTCTTCGTAGGTGGGAATGTAAATTAAGGGATAACGGGCGCGTAGCAGCAATTTAAACTCGTCACGGAAGTTCATATTAAAGCTGTTATTTATGAGTTGCTCTTGATGGCAATGTACAACTTTCTTTCACCAATCAGCTATAAATGCTGCCTAGTCGTTGTAGAGTTTTTTAACGCGAAGGTACGTTAAATAATTCAAAGTGCAATCGCTTTTTGGGAATCAATAGGAATGTTTCCTCTCAAGGGTAGAATAAAGGTATAATTTTTATACTTTTTGAGTGGTGTGGAATTTGAATTTGACGACTATAAAAGCCAATCCAACCTAGCAAAGCACGGAATCAACTTCCCAGATGCACAATAACTCTGGGCTGATCCTGATCGAGTTGAAATTCCTGCTCGGATAGAAGACGAACCAAGATTTCTAGTCATCGGTAAAATCGCGCAAAAATGTTGGTCAGCCATTATTACCTATCGAGAGAACAGAGTAAGGATTATCTCAGTCCGACGATCACGACAAGAAGAGGTAGAAATTTATGAAAGCAACAGAATTTGATGCCAAATTTGATCAGGATGAAGACATCACCGAATTATTAGAGCTTTCCCAAGCCAAACGTCCTGGTCATGAGCAGAAACGAGTCAACGTTGATTTTCCAACCTGGATGATTGAAGCATTAGATTATGAAGCGAAGCGATTGGGTGTCACTCGTCAGTCAATTATTAAGGTATGGCTTGCAGAAAGACTTGCACAGTTATCTCGCTAAAGTGCGATCGCCAATCAACTCCAGATAATCTTGAATTCTTCTTTATCAACATGAGGTATAACTCAGGTTGATAGAATTGGGTTAGTAGGAATTTGCACAATTGAGCCATTGAAATAATCATGCCCTCTGAAATTGCTGTTGAGAAAAAAAAGTTAAAAAATCCGCCGTTGAAACTGCACTATCTGGGCGATCGCGCATTGCGTCAACCTGCGAAACGCATTACAAAAATTGATGATGAACTGCGGCAACTGGTACGCGAAATGTTGCAAACTATGTACAGCAGTGATGGCATTGGTTTGGCTGCGCCCCAGGTAGGTATTCATAAACAACTCATTGTCATAGATTGCGAACCAGATAACCCAGATAATCCACCACTAGTATTAATTAATCCCACAATTAAACAGGTAAGCCAAGAAATCTGCGTCGCTCAAGAAGGATGTTTGAGCATTCCTAACGTTTATATGGATGTGAAGCGTCCAGAAGTCGTAGAAGTGGCTTACAAAGATGAATATGGTCGCCCCCAGACATTAAAAGCGACAGATTTACTCGGACGCTGCATTCAACATGAGATGGATCACCTCAACGGTGTAGTATTTGTAGACCGGGTAGAGAATTCCTTGACTTTGGCACAGGAGTTATCTAAAAATGGCTTCTCGTATCAAGCGGTGAAACCAGTATCATAGGGGGCCAGTAGTGTATTTAACTCCAAAAAGCGGCTTGTTTCTTGGTGCGTCTTGTGTAACAGCGATCGCCGCTGTCGGTTCGGTGTTTGAACTCAGTTATGGACAACCAGATTTAGGCTTCCAAACCACTGCAATTATCTTAGGATTAAGTATTCCTCTGACAGGATTATTTTTTATTGCCGCAGTGAGGGACGCAAGGGCTAACATTAAATAAGCATCAGGTATATAAAAAGGTAAAAGGATGACAAAAACAAAAGTTCACCCTTTTACCTTTTATTTTTCTGCATAGCCATTCCCTAGCCTCTAGTCTTTGTTCTCAACTTCGGTAACTCAGCACTCAAAACTTTTCAACTAAGCAGGTAAAATTTATCTTGTGGGTAGGAAAACCCCTAATGGGAGAGGAATTGACTGTGGAGCCGAAAATTAACTGTGCGGAAGCCTGCGTTAGAGGTTGCGTTTTAGGGGATAAATGTCCCAATATCGAGTTTAGAGAAGCTGCATCACAATTTATCCAAGAGACTTCTTTGGACGAAATGCTGGCAATGGCTGAAGAACGTAGGCGAAAAAAAATGATGGAACCGCCAAAATGGGTGCTACCGGAAGATTAGTAACTGCTAAATAGCATCTGGAGCGATATTTAATTCTCGCAGTTTTGCCGCTAGTGTTCAGTATCTTGTAACTCCAGTTGAGCAACTTCTGCCAATGTCGTAATTAGTTGCTCAACTAGAGTATAAAAGTTTGCCACAAGCATAACGTTTCTAGAAAATGTAGCAAGCAACGCTGAAAAACTTCTGTTTTACTTACTTTTGGTAGTTGATTAACTGCTAGGAATAGCCTAAACATACTGGCATAGTTAGATCAAATCACCGAGGAGCATTAGTAGAAATATTTATGGCAGAACTAGCAATCAGCACTGCCTGGGTGAAACTTTTACAAAATAATCTGCAAATATCGGCTTATTTAGCACAGCCAGAAGAACCCGGTACTTATCCCGGAATTGTGGTTTTACAAGAAATTTTTGGTGTGAATACCCATATTCGAGATGTGACCGAGCGAATTGCCAAGTTAGGGTATGTAGCGATCGCACCTGCACTGTTTGATCGGTTTGCTCCCGATTTTGAAACTGGTTACACTCCAGAAGATATTGAAGTTGGCAGAAAATACGCTTGGGAGCAAGCTAAAGCACCAGAATTACTCAACGATATTCAATCAGCCATTGATTATCTCAAAGCTCTGCCACAAGTCAAACAGGATGCCATTGGTTGTGTTGGCTTCTGTTTTGGCGGTCATGTAGCTTATCTTGCTGCTACCTTACCTGATATTAAAGCCACGGCATCTTTTTATGGTGCTAGAATTACGACCAACACACCAGGCGGGGGTGCTGCCACTTTGAGGCGTACTCCTGAGATATCCGGCACACTTTACGCCTTTTTTGGCAGGGAAGATGCCAGTATTCCCCCGGAACAAACAGAAGAAATTGAAGCAGAGTTAGAAAAATACAAAATTCCTCATCGTGTCTTCCGCTACGATGGAGCTGACCACGGATTTTTTTGCGATCGTCGTGCCAGCTATAATCCAAAGGCTGCTGCTGATGCTTGGATTCAGGTACAACAATTGTTTAGTCAATTGAACTGAAATCCAAAAGAGTCAATGGTCAATAGTCAAATAGTCAATGGTCAAGATTAGTTGCTTTGGACTGTAGACTTTTGACTATGGACTTTGCATAGCAATCTAAATAACAATTAATTTTCATTAGTCATGAATTCCGAATCGAATCTATCTCAAAAAGCCAATTCGTCTTTTACAATGGACGATTTTGCCCAAGCACTAGAAAAACACGACTACCAGTTTCAAAAGGGGCAGGTGGTTCACGGTAAAGTGTTCCAACTTGACCCTGATGGCGCTTATGTCGATATTGGTGGCAAAGCATCGGCGTATATTCCCCGCGATGAGGCTTCTTTGAGAGCAGTAACCGATTTATCGGAGGTGCTGCCGTTGCAAGAAGAATTAGAGTTTTTGATTATCCGAGAACAGGATGCAGAAGGTCAAGTAACTCTTTCTCGACGGCAGTTAGAAATTCAACACATCTGGGAAAAATTGGTGCAAATGCAAGAGAATTCCCAGACAATACAAGTCAGGGTAACAGGTGTGAATAAAGGTGGTGTCACCGTCGATTTTCAATCTTTGCGGGGGTTTATTCCGCGATCGCATTTAGCTGAACGTGATAACTTAGAAGCACTGAAAGGTCATACTTTAACCGCTGGCTTTTTGGAAGTAGATCGCAACAGTAAAAAACTCGTACTTTCTCAACGTTTAGCTGCTCGTTCAAGTAACTTTAGTTTGTTAGAAATTGGTCAGCTAGTTGAAGGTAAAATAACTGGCATTAAACCATTTGGGGTATTTGTTGATTTAAATGGGATGAGTGCCTTGCTACACATTAAGCAAGTCAGCCAAAAATTTATCGAATCTCTCGAAAAAGTCTTCCAAGTTGGTCAAACCATTAAAGCTGTAATTATTGACTTGGATGAAGGCAAAGGTAGAGTGGCAATTTCTACGAGAATTTTAGAAAATTTCCCTGGCGAAGTGTTGGAAAATATTGAGGAAGTGATGGCTTCAGCAGAAGCACGCGCTCATCGTGCAGCAAATAAGTCGGCTGAATAGTTGGGTACATTCAAGTGCTGTTATCGGTAGTGGGACGTTCAGTCCGTGCTGAGTCTCCAGCAAGTTGCAACAGATAACTTTTGTTCCTCAGTTCTAATGTAGCAACGATTTTTCTAGGCGATAGCTCTTTCTCAGTTCTTGCAAAGTTTCTTCGGGGAAAGCAAATTTAATTAAAGCAATTAATTCACCCCAACTTCGCAGCATAGCTTCAGAAAGAGCTTGCCAAAATTCATTCATAAAAAATTCTGCCCACCACTCCGGTGCTTGCTTTCTGTAAGCATATTCATGTTGTTTGCGCCACCGTCTGCGCCATTTAACAAACTCAGCAGGTGTAGGTGGCTCTACGCCCAAAATAGGCGGAAAATCTGCATAACTGACAAATCTGCTAATACCTTTGGCGTGGACATAAACCATGTAGCGCCAACATTCGATTGTATATATATCACCAAAGCCAATACGAAACATCAAACAAATTGCTTCTTCAGTCACAAATCGCGTGAGTGAGTTAAGAAATAACGATTTATGAACAATTTTTGATGCACGGATGACAAGCTCTCTTGGCTTGAGTGATGATACCATGAAAATACCTGTAACTTCGGTAGAATTTACCCTATCGGTGTTTACGGGATGCTTTTTGTAAACAATGCGATCGCCTTTCAGTTTTGTAGGCCGGAGGGCGATCTTTTTATGTAGTATAATTATTAAAAGACTTATATCAGTCAGTTGTCAAGTAAATTATGGGAATGATTCGGCTGAAGATTAGAGAGTTTGCTGCGGAGAAAGGCTGGACATTGAAAGAAGTATCTGACCGTTCTGGTGTAGTTTACAGCACTCTCAGGACTTACGCGCGATCGCCTGGATTAGCAACTGTAGATTTTACCGCTATTCAGAAGTTAGCCAGGACTTTTGATGTGATGATTGAGGAATTGGTAGAAATTGTCCAAGAATAATTATAGTACTATTACCTATTCCTCACGGCATAATTTTTAGAGATAGCGTGATAAAACTTCAACAGTTGCATTACCTGTATTTTCCCAACTAAATAAATTGGCTCTGGCGATACCTTGAGTAGAAAGATGCGATCGCAATTTGGCATCTGTAGCAATCAATTGCATTGCTTCAGTAATTTCTGCGGTGTTGTAGGGATTAACTAAAATTGCTGCATCACCAGCAACTTCGGGTAAAGAAGAAAGGTTCGAGGTGATAACTGGTGTCCCGCAAGCCATTGCTTCTAGAACAGGGAAACCAAAACCTTCCCAAAGACTAGGAAACACAAGTGCGATCGCGCCATGAATAATTTTAGGAGAATGCCTCCAGAAATATGTAAAACATAGTTAATCCTTAACAGCCATACTTCTAAACTATTATCTTGGCAAACTAATTGTTTTAAGATACAATTTACGCCTTAAGGAAGTAGGTTTATATACTTCTGCAATTTGGATATTATTCACAGTTTCTGCTATTTTAGTCCCGACTTTTTGGATATTTATTCAGGCATAATAATGGAAAATTTAGGATTCACTTTGTGGTTTACAGGTCTTTCTGGTGCTGGCAAAACCACAATTTCACAAGGTGTTGCATTGGAGTTAAAAGCAAGAGGTTCTCGTGTTGAAATTCTAGATGGGGATGTAGTGCGGACTCATCTATCTCAGGGTTTAGGGTTTAGTAAACAAGACCGAGATACAAATGTCTGTCGTATCGGATTTGTTGCTAGTTTGTTGAGTCGTAATCAAGTTGTTGCTATTGTTGCAGCAATTAGTCCTTTTAGAGACAGCCGCGAGCAAGTCCGGCAGATGAATCATCATTTTATTGAGGTTTATGTCCAAGCATCTTTAGAGGCTTGTGAACAAAGGGATGTCAAAGGATTGTATGTTTTAGCTAGAGCCGGAAAAATCCAAGAATTTACAGGAATTGATAGCCCTTATGAAGAACCTTTAAATCCAGAAATTGTTTGTAATACTCAGCAAGAAAGTATTGCAGAAAGTATTAATAAAGTTATTAAGTATTTAGAAACAAGGGAATATATTCGATCTGCTTTAGTTAGTAGTGAAAAACCCAGTTTGAAAGCATAATCATAAGTGTGAATACGATTTACAGATAGCGTGCTAAAACTTCAGCAGTAGCTTTTCCTGTGTTTTCCCAACTAAATAAATTTGCTCTGGCGATACCTTGAGTCGAAAGATGCGATCGCAATTGAGCATCTGTAGCAATCAATTGCATCGCTTCAGTGATTTCTGCGGTGTTGTAGGGATTAACTAAAATTGCTGCATCACCGGCGACTTCAGGTAAAGAAGACAGATTAGAGGTGATGACTGGTGTACCACAAGCCATTGCTTCTAGAACAGGGAAACCAAAGCCTTCCCAAAGACTAGGAAACACAAGTGCGATCGCACCATTAATAATGATGGGCAATTCTTGATAATCAATATAGTTGAGGAATTTCACTCGGTGAGAAATTCCCAATCCTTTCGCTTGCATTTGTAGAATTGGAGTATAGCGTTTATCTGTCGGCCCGGCTAACCATAATTCATATTCTTGAGAGAGTGCAGCAAAAGCAGAAATCAAGCGTTGTAAATTTTTATAAGGGTCTTGCCTACCAATGTAGAGAAAGTAGTTGCAAGTTGGTAAATTTAGATGACGAAAGTGGTTGCGATCGTGCGCTAAGAGAATCGGCGTAATTTTGTTAGCAGGAATTTGATAAAAATCAATAATATCATCAGCCGTAGCTTGAGAATTACAAACAATGTGCTGCGCCTGCTTCAGAACTTGCGGAACATAGTAATGATGATATGGCGTTAGTGGTGAAAAGCGTTTAGGAAAGCGCAAAGGGATCAAATCGTGAGACATTACCACAAAACGACACTGAGTATAAAGCGGTGCTTCTGGTAAGGGTGAGAATAAAAGTTGCGATTTTAATTCCCGATAAATTTTAGGTAATTGCAATTGCGTCCATATCAGACGGTTAAAATGCCCCTTTGTACCATGAGCAGGGGTCAGATTATTTGGTACAGAATAGCAATTAAACTCAGGGTAATTATAGGCAGTTAATAAAGTAGGATTTAGAGATTTTAAATAAGGAAAAAGATTTTGGGCATAGTTACTGATGCCTGTTGGTTTAGCTAAAAGTATCGATAAGTTAATAATTAAATGATTAGATGAAGAACTATTTGCTATATTCATCAAATAATTGTTCTATAAGCCTTGAAAGTTTTTCTTACAGTTATTTTTCAAGCAAATAATTTTGCTATATTATTGTTGCCCTTCTAGTAGCCTTAATCTTCTAAACCATGATAAGCCTGGGAAAAAATACCAAAATAGTACTTTAATTATGATTTTAGGTGAAATTACTTTTTTCAATTTAACAATTTCTATGAAGCTAATCCATATCAATTTTTTAACTTCCTTGTCATCAAATTTATTGAGTTTTGTCATATCTTCAGCTTTTACAAAAGCATAAGACATCATCCAATTATCTGGTACCTTCCCAAACTTTTGTTTGAGCATTTGTACAACTTCATAATGTGCTTGTAATTTTTTACCCATAGTTTTATTAGTTTTATACATCCGAGAACCAGCAAATTTTTGTGGTAAATGATAAAAATCAACATATTTTCCATAACGAAGCCATAGCTCATAATCCATGCAATAGTCTAGAGATGAATCTAAGCTACCAAATTTCTCAATTAAGCTACGTCTAAAAAATACTGCTGGCTGACAAATATAACAAGTTTCTATTAAGCGTTTATAATTCCAATTTTCTGTGGGATAGGGATAAATAATCTCATCTAGTTCATCAATCCAATCAGCATCACCATAAATAACTTCTATTTCAGCCTGTGACTCAAATATTTTCCTAACTGCATTAAATGTTCCTGGATAGTAAATATCATCAGAGTTAATCCAGGCAATAATATCACCTGTTGTCATTGATATTCCCTTATTGACAGCATCAGATTGTCCTTTATCTGCTTCTGATACCCAGCGTATTTGAGGGTGATATTTTTTCAAAATTTCTACGGTTTCATCATCACTACCTCCATCACAAACTATATAATCAATATCTTCTATGCCTTGGGATAAGACACTTTGTATAGTTCTTTCTATGAAACGACCTTGACGAAAGGAAGGTGTAATTACACTAAATTTTAAACTCATATTTTGAAAGATGCAAAAGTGAAATTTTTAGCTTTAAATGATTTGACTTAGAGAGTAAATATGCCTTGTAAAATTATAGCTATTAAGCTGAAGAGGATATATTTTTAGATGCAGCACCTTTAAATATATCAATATATTTTTCTGCCATTTCTTGCCCATCAAATAGTTTAAGTCTTTCCTTTCCTTTACAAACTAATTCATCAACTAAATCAGCATCATAACTAATTTTGAGTAAACAATTTACTAAATCTTCCGGATTATTTGGATTAAAATAGAGAACAGCATCTCCTCCAACTTCTGGTAAGCTACCTGCGCTACTGCATAAAATGGGTTTACCAAAATACATTGCTTCTAAGACTGGAATACCAAAACCTTCGTAAAGAGATGGAAAAACTAAGCATTTACAGCCATGCCAAACTGCTTCTAAATGTTTTTCATCTAGGAAACCTAAAAAATGAACGCAATCGTCGAGATTAGCTGATGTAACTTCTTGACGAAGTTGATTTTCTTCTTGTTTTAAATCTCCTGTAAAAATTAAATCTAAAGGAAAATTAGCAAATTTCTGTTTAAGAATTTTGTAAGCTTCTAAAAGTACCCGATGATTTTTATGAGGCCAGTAATTTGCTGGGTAGAAAGCATAACAGCGATTTACTAATCCTAATTCCAACAAATATTGATGAGCTAATTCTTCACTTAGTCCATGCCAACGATCTTGAATTGAAACAGGAATAACGGTAAGTTGCTCGGCAGATGCTTGAAAATGTTTAATTAACGACTGGCGACAAAATTCTGATATACAGATAACTTTCTGAGATTTTTGAAGAAGGTTTTTGAGAAAATTAGTGCGGAGTTGCTGTTCTCTAAGTTCAAAAAACTCTGGATAATCAAGGTGTTGCGTATCATAAACAATTGCTACAACTGGGATACCATTCTCGGCAAATCTAGGAGCAGAAAAAGGGCAGAATAATAAATCAATTTTGTGACTAGCCAGGAAATTTTTTAAATAAGTTAATCTCGCTAATTTAAATTTAATTCTTTTCAATAAATCTTTTATTTTTTGAATATTGAGTTTGGAACTACTATCTGAAACTAATTCAGTAAGTAAAATTCGCTGAGTATTTTCCGTTTCATATTCTGCCAGTTCTTCATGATTCCAAGGTGCAGTTAGTAATAGAAACTCGTAATTGGGAACTAGTTGCTGAATTTTCTTTAAGAGTGTTAATACTAATATCTTGGCTCCTCCATTTTTTCCATCAGGTAATAGAGGAGTTAAATCTATTGCAATTCGTATTTTAAACATCAATACTTTTTTATGAGTTAATCAATCGTTTATGGGTAAACCAAGCAATTTCTTAACTTCAAACCATAATATTCGCAACTGCCAAAATTTACTGCTTTTCATAGCAACAATTTGAACTTCAGTATTTTGAAGTTGATCTTTCAATGCGACAATTTCACATTCAGCAGATTTAAGTTGATCTTTCAATGCGACAATTTCACATTCAGCAGATTTAAGTTTATCCTTCAATATTACTAATTGTTCATCTTTAGTCCCTATCTTTCTAGCAATAAATGTGTGAGTCAAAGCTAAAAGTTCAGTTCGGGAATATCCTTTTTTTGAAAGCTCTTCACTAATTTCTGGAGTTAAAAAATCTTCATTTTCCAGATCTAAATCATTACGAATTATGTCAACCTCTTGAAGGCTGCTACAAATGTCTATGTATTTCTGAGCTGGTTGAAAGTTAAAATATCTTCCATTAAACATATGCTCAATATGAGCATTTACATCACTGAGCAAAGATGAAACTAAAATTTCACCGTTTCGGCATTTATTTTTAATTTCATCTTTATCCATACGAAGATGTATCCAAGGATACTTATCGATATCAAGTATATTTTGCTTATGATGTCCCTGTCTAGAATTCCACAAAGGTGAAGCAACACAATAAATCACACCATTTAATTTAGTTACACGAACCATTTCTAAAAATGCAGCTTCAATATTAGAAACGTGTTCCATTGTGGCAAAACAAAAAGTTAAATCAAATGAATTGTCATCAATAGACATTTTCTCAACAGACATTTGAAAATATTTAATTTTACTATCTACATAATCCTTTCCTACTTCAGTAAGTACATCTATTCCCCACACTTCTTTCGCGCCTAATTCTATAAAATAACTACACTCCTTACCTGTATTGCAGCCGACAACTAATATTTTTTTATTATTTACATTAAGTTGTTCATTAGCCCAGTCTACATGCAGTTTATTGTAATTCATATCAGTAATTTGGTGGTAGTTTGTAAGAAAGCTTACGAAGATTGTTAAATATAAATCTTTAAGAATCTGTTTTCAGACCAATATGTCTCTTTAACCGAAACCAAATAGTTCTTAACTTCCAAAACTTGCTACTTTGTATTGCTGCAATTGTAACCTTGGCCTGTTCAATTTGAATCTCAATATCCTGATTTGGGTCTATATTTGGCTCAAATGTATCGACTGGTAAGCCAATTGATTTTTTGAATTTAAACCAAGCAGTTCTTATTTTCCAGAACTTACTGCTTTCCATAGCAGATATCAATTCTAGGAGATTTCTTAGCTGTGCTGGAGCTTGTCTAGTTAGTTGTAAGTTTCCTGAATAAAATTTAATTTTTTGTAATTCGTCTTGTATCTTACGTAATTCTGCCCATACTTGAGCCACAGGTACAGTATTTTCATATTTAGCTGTTTTTGCAGTTTGTATGAGAACTTCTGCAACTATTTCTGCCATTTTCGACCAAGAGAATTTCTGAGCTTGCTTTAAACCAGCAGCAATAAATGTGTTTCTAATTTCAGGATTTTGAATTTTCGTCAATCCACTGACAAGCTCATCTACATTATATTCATTAACATAAAGTGCTGCTTCCCCAGCGACTTCAGGAATAGAAGAATTATGACAAGTAATTACTGGACATCCACAAGCCATAGCCTCTAAAATTGGCAATCCAAATCCTTCATACAAAGATGGATATACCAGAGCGATCGCTCCAGAATAAGCTATTTTTAAATCAGTATCATTCAGATGAAGTATATGAGTAGAGCTTCCTGGAACTAAAGCAGTCAGTTCTGGCTCTAGCTCTGGACGACCACCAATGCAAACTATAGCTAAATCACTAGAATTTGGTAGTAGAGAAAATGCTTTAAAAAAATGGATGATATTTTTATAATTATTCAGACCAAGCCTTTCACCTACAACTATGAAATAAGGCTTATTGATATTATGTTTTGTCTGGAATTGATTAATTTCTTCAGAAGTTGCAGGGTAAAAATTTTTGTCTAACCCACAATAAGCTACAGTGACTGAATCTGGTGAAATTTCAGGATAAAATTTCACTAAATCACTGGCTGTATTTTGAGAGATTGTTATATATTTACTAGCGTGTAGAATCCCATAGTGTTTTTCTCTCCATCCAGAATCATTCATGTTGCCATAGCCAAGCACCTCTGGAATCATGTCATATCCCATGAATATGGATGGAGTAGATATCGGTGTTGTGTAATATGTTGAAATAAATAAATCAGCACCTTCTTGTTCACATATTTTTTGTAGTCTTTCACTATCAGCACCTGTTTCCGTATATCTATATTCTGGAGTTAATCGATAGCGAATACCACGAATTTTGGGAGCTGTTCCTACTCTATCAAGGACAATAATATGCTTGCTGAAACCACTTTTTACCCACTCTTCAAGTAGCGATCGCCATACTCTAGCAATACCTGTATTGAACATCTGAAAAAATACACCATCAACCACTATTTTCGGATATATCTTTTCAATTTTTGCTGCTGATTTCTGCACCTCTTCTGGTGACAAAAAACACCAAGTATCACTTGCAGGTTCTTTTTGAGCAATTGGTACTACACAGCATGATTCAGCAATATCTACCATTGTTTCATCCTTCACCCAAGGAAAATAATCTCGCAGAAACAATGGAAACTGCTTTTGTTTTTGCAAGGCTATCCACTGGGATTCAGCGTTTTTATAGCCGTAATATATTTCTTTAAACTTTAATTGTTGAGGTATAGCGTAAGCATAATGATGAAATATTAACCCATGTTTTTCTGTTTCTTCATGTAGAAAAGGATTAATTTTAGCGATATCTTGTTGTTGATGCTGTTTTAAATCTCCAACTAATCTGGGAGGTTCGTGAGCAGCCCAGACATATCCAGGCTTATATCTCCAAGTTCTTAGCCATTCTTGTTGAGGATTTTGACTATAGCAATTGCGACTGCTTACTACAATTTTTTCAGCTACAAAATACCAACACCAGTAAAATGCTGCTGTTTTTTCTGGATGTTTAATGAACATATCTCTGGCTGTAAATATTTGCTCCAGAGTCCATAATTCATCAACATCTACTTGCCATAATAAACATTCCTCTTGAATATTCTCAAGGGGAGCATTAACCATTTCTCGTTTACCATCCCAGAACATACCTTGAGGTTTACGATAAATAGTAATGTTTTCTGGATACTCTTTTAATATGTTGTCTAAATACTCTGTTGTCCCGTCGTTACTTAGTCCATGTTCATGAATTGATTCAATAATTTTTCCACCTAATTCTAAACTCCAGGCGGTGTCATGTTGTAGCTTGGCTACACCTTCAACAATATGCCAATGCCATTTAAATGACAGTTGTTTAAAGATTTCAATATGGTAACGGATGAATGGTTGACCGTTGAGAACAATTGTAAAGAAATGGATAGGTAAATCAGGATATGTAAATTGCAATCCTTTTTTCTTAAATATTGAGTAGCCATTTCTCAAATAAATATTTTGATGAACTAATGTATAGTTTGGATCTCTTAATAATCTTTGATGGCTATCAAAATTTTTAAACGTATTAATATCATCTAAAATGATGAAATTAGCACCATACACTTCATCTAACTCAATACTACCTGTAAACTCTGAGCCATCAATTAAAACAATATCAAAGTAATCAATATTATTTTCTTCTTTAATTTTTTTGATCCCATCACCTGATACGCCAGAACTTTTGACATATTCTATGTCCTGTTCTAACCATAACAAAACCTGTTCTAATGGATATTTTTTTAAATCTGTTTCTTTTTGATAATAAAAATTAACAACTTCATTTTTATCAGGAAATTTTCCCACATCGATCGACGATACGTTATAACATTTCACAAATGAATTATCTGCATATCGCTTTTGAAGTTCGCCAAATCTTTTTTTGGAAACTTCCATACAGTAAAGTGTAGGTTGATGAGGATTATTATTGATTCCTTGTACAAAAGCTGCGGTGCTACCTCCTCCTGAAGACGAACCTATTTCAAGAACTGTTTTAATATTAGCTTCACTAGCTAATTTTTGAATAGCTTTATATAATTCGTCTTCACTTATTTCTGGAGGTATTAAATTGTCGAGTGAACTATTATTGACTTGTTTAGACATAGTACATACCAGAATTTATGATTTTTCTACTTTGATTATTTTAAATTTATAATTTCTTTAACTTTAAACCAAGCTGATCTCAGCTTCCAAAATTTACTAGTTTTCATAGCTTCAATCTCTGCTAAAGCTGTTTGTAACTGGTTAGGGAATAGATTATCTTGATATTCTGAAACTTGAGCTTTTTCTTCTATACGAAATAATCCCCAATATCCTTGGGGATTGAGAATAATATTTTGATATTTAGCAATTCTTGCTTTTAACCAATATTCTGTTTGATATATAGGAGCTTTATCTTGGATAGTAAACATTTCTTGCAATGCAATTTCTAATTGACTTGATTGACCTCCACTGTAATAAGAAGCAATTATTCTATCGTAATAAACTTTATTAATATCTTCTTGTTGTGCCAATCTTAAAAACCACTCATAGTCTGAAGCAGATTTGTAAGATTCATTAAATAATCCTACCTGATGAAATAAATGAGATTTGGTAAAACTAGCTTGATGGGGTAAGCAACCGCATATCAGTTCTTCTAGAATATACTCTGGGTGTGGCGGTTTGTGTACTTGTATTGAAGTATTAACTTCGGTTCTAACTTGAATATTGCCATATATAAATTCACAATGTGGGTGATTTTTAATAGCCTCAGCCACATCACTTATGACATTTTCATCTATTAAATAGTCATCCGCGCCCAGAAAGTATATAAAATCTCCAGCAGCAAGTTTTATACCTTTATTCATGGCTGCATAAATTCCGCTATCTGGTTCACTAACAAACTTGCTAATACAATCGGAATTTTGCAGAACTATTTCTTTGGTTCTATCCTGAGAATCCCCATCAATGATTATATATTCAATATCTTTGTAAGTCTGACAAGCTACAGATTTAATAGACTTTTCTATATATTTATCTGCATTCTTACAGACTGTGATAATTGAAATTTTAATACTTGTCATAATTATTTTTATTTTATGAAATCAAAAACTGCCATTGTGGAATAATTTTAAGTGTGCCTTTAATTGAAACCAAATTTGCCTTAGCTTCCAGAATTTACTAGACTCCATTGCTGTAATATCTATTTTGACCTGATATAATTCTGCTTGTGTTTGATGTAATTCTGTGTGTATTTGATGTAATTCTGCGTGTGTTTGATGTAATTCGGCTTGTGTTTTTTCTAGTTGAGACTGTGAGTTATGGAGATTATTACGTAGTTCCTGAATAGACTGTTTTTGATGGTTACATTCTGCTAAAAGTGCTTTTAGTGCCAATTTATCAAAAATTAAGTTTAAGTTATTACCAAGCTCAATATCTAATGGAATTGTAGCTAATTCCTGATTTGCATTTACTTTTGTATTTGTTTTATCTGACGATTTATTAATAGTTTTATCAGCAAACTGCAATAATAATTTGTTATGAGAATTAACTAAATCCTCGTACAATTCTATATATCTTTTTGCCTGTACTGTGAGTGGATACTCTTCCTCAACAAGCTTGCGGCTATTCTCTCCCATAAGCTTACAATGTTGAGGAGATAAGACACATTCAATAATTGCTTCAGCCATTTTATGTGTGTCTCCTACAGGTATTATTTTGCCTGTGATACCATCTTTAACGACATCAGGAACAACTCCAACATCAAAACCTATTACGGGTGTACTACAACTCATAGATTCTATTGTAGTAAATCCAAAATTTTCTTCTAATGCTGGCTGTATAAATATATCAGCAGCAGAGTAAACTTCTTGCAATTTTTGATCTGAATCCGTAAAACCAACTGTTAATAAAGGAATAGGAATTGATTCCATAGCCTCTGCTGGAGGATAGCCAAAACATACTAGTTTAATTTTATTTTCTGACACTAACTTATAAAAATAATTATTATCTAGGCAGTGATGAAGTGCAGTTAATAATTCAGCAAATCCTTTTCTCTTTTCGTAACAAGTGTGTGCGCCGAAAAGAATAATAAAATCATTTTGATTAACGCCTATAATGTTTTTTGCTTCAGCTTTTGATAAAGGAAAAAAAGCATTAGTATCTAAAGAATTTGGTATGACTTCAATTCGATTATTTTTAAATAAGGTACTCTGCTTTATATTTTCTGCCATCCAATGACTAGGGGTAACAATGGTTAGATTAGAATCAGACCAAAGTTCTAGTTTATCTTTTAACAGAATAGCTGGTAAATTATAAGTATCATCAGTTAATTGAGGACATTTTACACAATCTTTCTTATATTTGTCGCATCCTGCTGAATAATGGCATCCACCTGTAAAAGGCCACATATCAGGAAACTTCCAAACTACTGGCTTACTAAGTGAAAATACTTTTTTCAGCGTTAAAGAAGATTGAAAATAAGCAATCCAATGCAAATTAATTATATCTGCATTTAAGATTTCTTGATGCTTAGATATATCAATTCCAGGATAGGGAAATGAGAATAATGTATTAGATACAGTAGTTCTATTTCTATTTATATAAGAATTTTGAATCGCTTCAAATTGGTATTCATTAATATTATTAATGTTTAAATTAGGAATAGAATGAACTGTTGGATCTGTGGAATGTTTATGCTTGACAAGCATTAAAGAATCTTGACCTAATCGACGTAAACCTTGATGTAGTCTGTACGCACCTCTGGCCGCTCCACCTTGAATATCGTATGTATTGACATGAGCTATTTTCATTATTATTTTGTTTCTAAAATTAAATATTTTACATTTTATTGGGAATTAACTTTTTCTAAGTATGATTTTACTACTTCTTGTGCTTGCCCTTGACTTTGTATAACTCCTTTATCTAACCAAATTGCCATCTTGCAAGACTCTTTGATAAAGTGCAAATCATGTGAAACTACTAGAATGGTAGTATTATTATCCCAAAATCTATCTATTCTTTTTTTACACTTATTTTTAAAACTTTCATCGCCAACAGATAATACTTCATCAAGAATCAGAATATCTGGCTGTATATCTGTTGCAATGGCAAAGCCTAATCTAGCCACCATACCTGACGATAAAGCTTTCACCGGAACCAAGGCATAGTCTTGTAATTCTGCAAATTCTAAAATTGAACTAGTTCGCTCTTTCATTTCGGCTCTAGAAAAACCCAGTAGTACTCCGTAAAGACTGATATTGTCCATTACAGAAATTTCTGGATCAAATCCTGCGCCTAATTCAATTAAGGGTGCAATTTTTCCACGCACCCTAACAGTACCACTGGTGGGTTGCAAAATTCCACAAATTACTTTTAGCATGGTT
This sequence comes from Nostoc cycadae WK-1, assembly GCF_002897135.1. Taxonomy (NCBI): domain Bacteria; kingdom Bacillati; phylum Cyanobacteriota; class Cyanophyceae; order Nostocales; family Nostocaceae; genus Nostoc; species Nostoc cycadae. The sequence goes on from NZ_DF978428.1 coordinate 127,416, forward strand.
GACTTACCAGAGCCATTTGCTCCGATAACACCTATCTTTTCTCCTTTGTCAACCATCAAATCGATTGAGTCTAGTACATTTTTTTTTGTTGGCTTACGGTATTTGCCTTCCAAAACAGATAATAGAGTCTTTTTGAGATCGTAAGAAAACTCTTCTTGTGTGCGTCGCAAAAGCGAAACTTGGTCTAGACGAATTACTTCCATCTATAACAAATCCATAAATTGATTGCGTAGCATTTGGAAGCTAACCCATCCTAATGCCAAAATAATTATGCCACTAAGCATAGCACCCCAAATTAAAGTTAAATCTGGTATGTTACCTGATATTGAAATCTGCCGCAGACTTTCAATAATTGGTGATAAAGGATTTAAGCTTAGAAACGGCTTGACCTGTTTGGGAACAATAGCGGCTGGATAAAATACCGGACTACTGACCCAAATAACGAACACAACTAATTCATAAAAATAAGGTAAGTCCCGAAAAAATACATATAACGCACTTAGTAAAAAGCCAACTCCAGTACAAACCAACACCAGCGATACAAAGGGAAATATCAGCGTCAGTACATTAAATAAATTCTTGGAATTAATTAAGGTTATGAGTGCCAATAAAGGAAAGGCTCCAACTGCAAATTGAAACACATTAGCAGCAATCATTGATACTGGAAATACGCTGACTGGCAGCCGAATTTTATTTAGAAGTGCGCCATTACCAACAACACTACTCAATGCTTGGGATGTAGAAGCTGAGAAAAAATTAATAACTATGAGTCCTGTAAAAGCTGCTAGTACATAGTTCAATATGGAATTACCATAGTATGATGCAAAATTTGCACCAAAAATAGCAGTGTATAAACCAGTCATAATTAACGGGTTCAATAGAGACCAATACACTCCTAAGAAGGAACCTCGATAGCGGACTTTAAGATTCCGTTGTACTAAAACAGAGAGCAGTTCCCAGTAGCGTTGCGCCTGTAACCATCTTGGATCATCTGTTGATAAAATCGCCATTCTTAAAAACCACCACACACTACAGGCAATTTATTCGCGCATTCTACACTATAACTCACGCACTTTACACTATGAAAGATAAAAACTAAAAATTATCTGTTTAATTCTGTTTGATAACTACAAACTTCTCAACAGTTTTGTAGACAAATCATAGCTATGAAAATCATCTTTCAACTTATAAAGATAGATTAAATATATAAGACTGCGTAACTTGCCAATTTGTTGCAATTTGCTCATTGTCAAATTACAGGTATGGTGAAGAGTTTAAATTAAATTATCTGGATCAATTCCTTGCGATCGCAAATATTCTGCCAGTTTATCAGCCCGTTGGCGTTCTTGTTCTGCCTGTTCTTTCAGTGTTGGTATCTAACCCGCATTATTGTTAGTAGGTTGACAAGTCTCATTCAGTAAATCTGCTTGCATACAATGACATTCGTCTGGCAAGCCTGATTCGCCGATTAATTCACTAGGTAAATCATACATGGTAGGCATGGTTTCTTGTGGCGGACGGGGCGGGTCAGTTTGATACATACTGCTACCTCAAGTCATACTATCTGGGTCAACACCCAGAGAACGCAAATATTCTGCCAAGCGTTGCGATCGCTCCTGTTCTTTTTGCAATCTTAATTCAGTGTCAGATAACTGTTGTTTTGCCTCAACTGCTTGTTGATATGCGGCAATTGCTTGATTTTGTAAGGTTAACGCTGCCTCTTCTGGTGTTGGTACTAACTCTCCTTCAAGAGTAAAGTAGCGAAGTTTAGCATTTTCTACACCTAAATACAGGCCAAGTACCTCACTCCAACACCAGCCACGCGTATCTGGCTCGATTTGTTGATATTTATTACCAATCAACTCAAAACCAGCAAATTCTAAACTTTCGGGTGAAAACCAAAAATACTCAGGTGTATGAAATCGGTTTTCATACAGACTTTTCTTTAAATTCCGATCAATGTTAGCTGTACTTTCCGAAAGTAATTCAATAATCAAATCAGGATAACGACCATCTTCTTCCCAAACTACCCAAGAATTGCGGTGTCGCTTTTCCGTATCCTTTACTAAAAAAAAGTCTGGGCCACGAAAATCTCGATTTCGTAATTGCTGACGACTAAAGTATATTGTCAGGTTTGCACCAATAAAATAGTCATTTCGGTCACGCCACAGCCATTCTAAGCAAGTAACTAAAAGTAATAGCTGTGCATAATGCAACGAAGTTTCCATTTCCGGCTCATCACTTAACAACCGAGTTGCATCGGGCATTTGTTGTTCTAGCTGTTGCGCTGTGACAAACATGGTTTTATACCAGATTGCGTATTAATTTAATTTTAATTTGGAGTGGAGCGAAGCGATAGATGAGTCCCAGATTCCGCTAAACTGAGACTTGGTTTATTGCATTGTAATCAGGCAGCATGGAAATCGGACAAAAAGTTAAGGTGTATCGTTTACGCGATCGCGTACCCAGTTCAGTTGCTCAAAAACTAGGTAAAGTCGGCGTTATTGAAGGCTACAAAATGACCGATGGTAGCGGCGTTGGCATAGTGGTGAAGTTTGAAGATAATAGCGCCACTTGGTTTTTTGAGGACGAAATCAAACCAGTTTAGTCAGGCTAACTCAAGGTGGAAGCTAAGAGTATTTGCCTAGTGCTAAGTTGGAGTGGAAAAGACAGGCGGTAATTGGAAATCACAAAATGTCCCTAATATTGACATTTTTAGGCAATAGCGGCATCGCTCGTAGCAAAATTGCGATCGCCGCAGCTAAACTATTTGCAAGCCAAGGTAAGCGTGTACTATTGGCAGGACTGGCAGAACCAGTGTTACCTATTCTTTTAGAGCAAACACTCTCTGCCGATCCTCAAGAAATCGCTCCTAATTTGCAAGCAGTACAGTTGCCAGCATCTGTACTTCTAGAACGCAACTGGGAAGAATTAAAAAAACTTGAGGCGCAATACCTGCGTACACCCATTTTTAAAGAAGTTTATGGGCAAGAACTGGTAGCATTACCAGGAATGGACAGCGCCCTCGCTTTAAATGCTATCCGCGAATATGATGCCAGTGGCAAATATGATGTAATTATTTACGATGGCACGGGTGATTCATTTACATTGCGACTGTTGGGTTTGCCAGAATCTCTCAGTTGGTATGTCCGGCGATTTCGACAGTTATTTGTCAACTCCGATTTAGGCAAGACAATTTCCGAATCGCCCTTAATTCAACCTTTGATTAGCAGTTTTTTTAACGTCAACTGGACAGCAGATAACTTTGCTCAACCTACCAACCAAGCCAACGATTTTTTAGACAAGGGGAAAGCTGCTTTAGCTGACCCCAAAAGAGTTGCGGCATTTTTGGTAACAACTAATGACCCCATTGAAGTCGCGGTTGCTCGTTATTTGTGGGGTAGCGCTCAACAAGTTGGACTGACAGTTGGTGGTGTTGTCCAGATTTCTGACCAGACAACAGCAAACTTAGGCACAGAATTTACACCTTTAGCTGTCACTGTTGTCCCTGATGTTACCCAAAATGACTGGCAACCGCTAATTGATGCTTTACCCAACTTTGTCGAACAAGCAAACCAAGTACCAAGACCAATGGAAATTGATGTTCATAACCGTCAGGTACGCTTATTTTTGCCTGGATTTGATAAAAAACAGGTAAAACTCACTCAAGTCGGGCCAGAAGTAACCGTAGAAGCCGGCGACCAACGCCGTAATATCTTCCTCCCGCCAGCCTTAACTGGTAAGCCTGTGACTGGAGCGAAATTCCAAAATAACTATTTGATTATTTCTTTTTAGATTGGGATGAAGGATGAAGTCTGAATCATAAAGTTTCATACTTCATACTAGCCTCCGGCAAGCCGCCATTAGGGCGGCTACATACTTCATACTTTCCCATACATAATCTTATGTCTGAATCAACTCCTATACCCCCCAATTCCAACCCGACTGAGGCAGTAGACTCAGTAATAGATAATTCTAGTGAAGCAGGAATAGTAGCAGAGAGCGAACGCAATGCCAAAACTCGCCAGCTACTAGGTATGAAAGGTGCAGCACCCGGAGAAACTTCCATTTGGAAAATCCGGCTGCAATTGATGAAGCCTATCACCTGGATTCCCTTGATTTGGGGCGTAGTCTGCGGTGCGGCTTCTTCAGGTAACTACACCTGGACTCTAGAAAATGTCTTGAAAGCCGCAGCTTGTATGTTACTTTCGGGGCCGCTGCTGGCTGGTTACACCCAAACCATGAATGATTTTTACGATCGCGAAATTGATGCCATTAACGAACCCTATCGCCCCATTCCCTCTGGCGCAATTTCTGTACCCCAAGTTGTTACCCAAATTTTAGTATTATTAGTATCAGGCATTGGTTTGGCATACGTCCTAGATATCTGGGCTGGTCATGAATTTCCCACCGTTGTAGCCCTAGCAATTTTTGGATCATTGGTTTCTTATATTTACTCTGCCCCTCCCCTGAAACTGAAGCAAAACGGCTGGCTGGGGAATTATGCTTTAGGTGCAAGCTACATCGCCCTACCTTGGTGGGCTGGTCATGCTTTGTTTGGCGAACTGACTTGGCAAGTTTTGATTCTCACCTTAATTTACAGCTGGGCAGGGTTGGGGATTGCCATTGTGAACGACTTTAAAAGTGTCGAAGGCGATCGCCAGTTAGGGTTAAAATCACTACCAGTTATGTTTGGTGTTACTACCGCCGCCTGGATTTGTGTCTTGATGATTGATGTATTTCAAGGCTTGATGGCTGCTTATCTCGTCAGCATCCATGAAAATTTATACGCCGCTATTTTGGTACTGTTAATCATTCCTCAAATCACCTTCCAGGACATGTATTTTTTACGTGACCCCTTGAAAAATGATGTGAAATACCAAGCCAGCGCCCAACCATTTCTTGTTCTCGGAATGCTGGTGGTCGGTTTGGCGTTAGGCCATGCGGGAGTTTAAAAAATTGCTGAGTGCGGAGAACAAAGAAAGATCATATTTCGTTAAGCACTCAGCACTATTTTCAGTTTGAATATTACCTAGGAATCAGAAATTAGCCTTCCGCACTGCGATAACATAACTTCTAACTGTTATTTTTATCAGGACTGGCAGTGTTACAAGCAATTATATTTATCATCCAGGGCATTCAAAAATTTTTAGTACCGATTTGTTTTGTAGGCGCATGGAGTTTGATGATTCTCGTCGCTTGGAGTCTGTGGACAGCTGCGCGGGATAGCGTAGCTACAGCCAAACAAATGCACCAAATCCCTTGTCCTGGCTGCCAATTTTTCACCGACGACTACCGCCTAAAATGTACTGTACACCCGTCTGTCGCTAATACAGAAGAAGCGATCAACTGTATGGACTATCAGCCAAAGACGAACCCTTATTTGTATTAGGCGTATAGGGGTATAAGGGTGTAAGGGAGAATAATCTATTCAAGTATAAATTTCATACTTCATACTTCACCAACTTCCAACAATACTTTTAACACGCCCCGACGTTGTGCTTCTTCAAAAGCTGCAAGAGCTTCTGTGAAGGGATAATGGGCATGAATTAGAGGTTTTACGTCTACTTTTTCTGCTGCTAATAATTCCAAAGCAGCCGGAAAAGGGCCACAGCGAGAACCAATCAGGGTGATTTCGTCCACAACCAAAGACGAAGCATCTAAACTTAAATTGCCTGCGTATGTACTTTTCATGACTAGGGTACCACGAGGTATTAAAGCGCGACGAGCGATCGCAAATCCTTCAGGATTACCAGTACAATCTACAGAAATATCAAAAGCTTTATCGGTAACTGCATCAACTAAACCAGTTTTAATTCCTCTGGCTGCTAAATTCGTCAGTTTTTCGGGATGACGACCGATAACCAACAAGTCGCAGCCAGTTAAAGCCAGCGTTTGGGCTACAAGTTGACCAAGTTTCCCATCTCCCACAACTAACACCCGGTCGTCTGAACACAACACCACCTGCTGCTGAATTTCTAACGCTGCTGCTAGTGGTTCGGTAAAAGTTGCAATGTCTGTAGGCACATTATCCGGTACAGGATGTAAGTTTTCTATGGGTAAACACAGATAATCTGCAAAAGCCCCGTGACGGTTCACAATACCCAACACCGTGCGATTTTCGCAGTGAGTCGGTTGTCCTCGGCGACAGAACCGACAATGACTACAGGCTGCATTAATTTCGCCTACTACCCGTTTATTGATTAAGTTCTCCGGCCCTTGTTCCACAACACCGACAAACTCATGTCCCAGAATACCAGCATACGGATAGTAACCCCGCTTCAACTCCAGGTCAGTATTACAAATTCCCGCATGCAAAACACGCACCAAAGCTTCCCCTAATTTAGGTTCGGGAACCGGAATATCTGTGCGTAGTTTTAGTTGTTGGTTTTCGAGCCACAGTCCTTTCATCACTATTCCACTGGTAGATACTGCACCAACCGGTGAATAGTATAACAACTTTACTCTACTCCGCGTGACTTTGCGCTTAACTCTGCGCCCCTCTGCGTTTGTGAAATTACTCCAAGCCTAAGCAAATTCGCCCGTATTTTGATGGCAATCAACACCAATCTTATTTAACCAAATAATCAAATCTTCTGAATGAACTGCAATTTCACTTCCTAAAGTTTTGATATAAAGTAGCCCATCACTAATAGTTAAATCTCTGATGGGATACCAAGCATCACGATTTTGAATCAAAAGATCCAAAGGAATACCACCTTTTAAAACATTCTTGCGATATCTCCACCAAGCACGCCATAAAAACACAGATTTAGTACAGTGCATCTGATAACCTTTTGGCACTTTACAATATTTATATTGATAGAAACCTCGATTGTCTATCTCTCCTTTTAAGAGATAGCTGTATTCTACTAATACCTGATTTATCGATTCCCAATGAGTAGAATTTGCCTGAACTAGAAACTCAGATAATGCACAATTTAACTGTGCTGTAGCAATTACACCTTGAGATTTTGCTGTAAGTTGGTTAGTGTTATATACAGTTTGTGCTGTCAAAGCAGAATTGGATAATAAAATATCTTTGTTGTGGATAGTTTTGTCTACAAATTCGTGAATTATTTCTAGGTTGGATAACATCAGATTTATACCAAGTACAACGTTATGTAACTTAGTAGTTTCGCTAGACTTACACTCCAATCAGGATCAGTACAATTTGATTTACATTAAAAACATTGTTGGTTCAAACTTTTATTAAATTAAAGTATAAAAGCCTACACAATGAAGATTAATGTAGGCTTTTTAGATCAGCTATCTGATAGATATTAAATTTTCAACTCTTTGAGAAATGGTTCAAATACTGTCGCCAATTCTGCACGGCTGAGAACTAAGGTAGGAAAAGAGCGATCGCTATAATCTTCTCCCACTGATAATGGAAATGGCTCAGATTTGAGAGAATTCCAACTCCCACCAGCCGCTTGCACAATTACCCAAGCGCCGGCTATATCCCAAACTTTTGGTGTCGCTTCAATTCCACCTAACACCGCCCCAGTCGCCACGGTGAGAAAGTTATAACTAGCCACACCCAACATCCGAATTTTGCAGGGAAATCCTGGTTGAATAACAGAGGTACTGCGAGAACAAAGGTTAAAAAAGTGATTATTACTGGGAGCATCAACACTAGTATGGATAGGATGATTGTTGAGAAATGCTCCCGTGGGTGTGGCTAAACCAGATGTACCTGGCCAAAAACCGTGAAAACTCTGACCCAATAGCGGTACGTGAACATACCCGAACACAGGCGTACCTTGATACAGCAAACCCAGAGAAATCGACCAAATTGGAATTCCACGGGTAAAATTAGTTGTCCCATCCAAAGGGTCGATTACCCAACACCATTCCGTACCGGGAAATGTCTTATCGGCTTCCTCGCTGAGAATACCATAACCAGCAAAATTAGCAGCGATCGCATCCCGAATTTCCTGATCTGCCCATTTATCGGCGCGCGTTACCAAAGTACCATCAGCTTTTTGTAAAGCCTGTACTTGTCCAAAATCTTGTATTAGTTGTTTACCCACTCTAGCAGTGGTAGTGTGGGCAAAATCGAGAACTGTTAACCAAAAATCATTCATTAGATTACTAGGGAGTGAGTTAATAAAGGAAAAAGTTAAAAGTAAAAAGGTAAAAGATTAGTTTTTTTACTTTTGCCTTTTTCCTTTTGCCTTACCTTAATACCCATACACCAAATTTCAATTAGTCTAGATCGCTTTCTAAGACAGATGCGATCGCTTGCTTGGTAGTTGTTTGAAATTCTGTAATGTTGACACGGTTGAGAAACCCAATTGACAACACCATTCCCACAGCTTCTAAGGCAAATACCAACCCATAAGCTAGTTCCAAACTAGGTAACACTCTCCGCCCGATATCCAAAAGTGTACCGCCGATGACAACCGCTAAACCCCTAGAAATAGACTGCGCTAGTCCCCATGCACCGATAAACGTCCCGGCGGCTTCGGCTGCGGTTAAATCTAGCATCAAGCTAATTGCAGCCGTGGTTAAGAACCCAGTCGCTAAACCGAATAATACCAAACCAAATTTGAGAAAAGCTGCATTAGCTGTAAATCCAGAAATCCCTAGCAATAATGCACACAAAGCCACCAACATACAGCCTAAGCGTGCGCTTTTGCGCTTACCTAAACGCGGAACTATCAAAAAGCCAGCCACAGCGTAAGCAACCAGCAAACCCATACCATAATAAATGTTTAATTTGGTGCTTTCCGCCAAAGGCATATTAAACACCTGACCGGCATAAGGTTCTAAAATTGGATCTTGCATAAACAAGCACAGCGTCATTACCACCAAAAATGTGAAAAACAAGCCTGTTTGGGGACTGGCGGTTAAAATTTTCCAAGCCGCATCTAAAGTAATGCTGTCCTCGCGGTTAACCAGTGTGGAACGGTTGGCGTATTGGGAGTATTTTTTTTCAACACCGAATGTAGCGACAATCGCTAGTCCAAACACAATTGCTGGGACAATTATAAATAATCGGTTAATTGATGCTTGTAATGTTTCTGGAGTTGCTTCTGGGGTTAATTGCTTGAGCAAGCTAGAACTAATAATTGCGCCGACAATAATTCCCACCATCAGCATTGACCAAACTACACCGACGACTTTAGAACGGTTATCTTCTTCCGATACATCTACCAACAAAGCCGCAAAAGCCGTACCACTAGCGCAAATTGCTAAACCGTAAATGGCAAAAACTAAAGATAGCAAAGCTGTCCAGCCAATGGTTTGAGTTGTCCAAACCCAAGCACCAGAGACACTCGCAGCATTATTCAGTTGCCACATTACTTGTACAGCTAAAAAAGCAGCGATCGCAAATATCGCCGCCCCCACCCATACATAAGCCGTCCGGTGATAACCCCACAACGGTTTAGCATCCGACATCTGACCAAACCATATCCGCGAAGGCGACACAAACGCAGGTAAAGCCAGAACCAGCGATACCAACGTCGCCGGAATCGCAATTTCTTGAATCATGACCCTGTTGAGTACACCCAGAGTCAAAATCGACATCATGCTCAAGCCCATTTGAAACAAGCCAAGCCGAAACATAGTCGGTAAATTGACCCTTGGCGCAACTGGGTATTTTGTTTCACTATCAAACACTTCACCGCTTGCCATAGTTAGTTTTTTGGATGGTTTATCAAAATAGTCTCTCTTTAATTAAAGATAAACTGTTCGATATTCCAAAGACCCAGTCATTTCAACACATCAATTTTTGGCTTTGGTAGTAGAGATGCTGACTCAAAGTAGAAGATATCAAAAAGCTGAAACTGTCAAGTTATGAGCAAAAGAGATTAGCAAAGCTGCTCTCCATCCCTTACTATTTGAGTAGTACAAACACTCATAGAGGTCAACCACAGCTTTGCTACAATGCTACAGCTAGCTTAAGAAATAATAAATCGAATTTTTCGTCAAAAATGGGTAAACTGAATTTAAATAGTCTGCAAGTAGTGAGGCGAAGAATAATGTCCTCCGAACCCAGTGAATTAGATAAACAGATTCAGTATGCAGCCGAACTAAGCCAAAAAATTACTAAAGCATTAAAAGAAACATCAAAGCAAAAATCAGAACAATCTTCAGAAGAATTGAATTCAATTATCAAAAATAATGAGGATGAAGAAAAAGAGCGTACCTTCCAAGCAGAAATCAAACGTGACAGTAGAAGAGATGAACTCAGAAAACAATGGAAGCGATACTAATCTAAAACACTTTATATATTTAGATATAAATCGTCTGAATTCATATTCTTCTCAATTAGAAGATGGAATTATTCAAATCAGAAGACTAACAGAGAATATTGGAAATAAAACTACTGATGTACATGGTGAAAAATATACAGAAAAAACTGAGGAAGAATCTAGAGATGTAGAGTTCAGTCTAGGTCCAAAAAATCTTATAGGGGGAATATCAGGCAAAGGGAATGATAAAATAACCAAAAGAGAAGGATATAAAGAAGGTGCAAGAACCATAATAGATGAATCATCCGAAAGTTTTTCACAAGATAAAATTGATTATCATAATACTTATTTAATACTTGAAAAAATACTAATTACTAGAGGCATTTTAAAAGAAATTCATCATGAAAATCAGTTAAAACAGTATGCTTCTTTAATCAAAATTACAGGAGTATCTAAATTTTTTGATTGGAATTCATTACTAAAAATTTTTGATGAATTTGGAAATCTTATAGCTAATAATTCTCCTCAAGAAGAAGCACTACAAGCGGATGCAGTTAAATTAATGTTTCAAACTGTGAAGTTATTCTCCCTTGGTGAAATTACTTTGCACACAAAAATAGGAAATTCAATTTTGATTAGCTCTCTTAATGTTGAAAATCTATGTATTACGAAAGATCAGCTACGCTCAACATACGTAATGCCTGGAGATGTAGAAACAACAATTGTTGGATTTGTACCAAAACGAAGGATAGAAAAAACTACATTCCCTGGAATTGCCGGCACTGTAAATATGGCTGATTTATGGACTGAAATGGCAGGAGAAGTTCAAACAGTTATCGACCCGTTAGCAATCTATACAGAAATACATATTTGATAAAAAATAATTAATCTAAATTTTTGCAAAAAAGCTGGGATAAAAAACAGCGATCGCACCAAAATCAAATTACTAACCAACGCTACACTAAAAAAGTAAAGAAATGTAAATAGTAAAACTTGCGATCGTGGAAACCATCACATTAGGTAAAAATGGCCCGACTGTTCCACCCCTATGTATTGGTACTTGGGCTTGGGGTGATAAACTTTTCTGGAATTATGGCAGCGACTACGGCCCAGAACAATTACAAGCAGCCTTTACAGCAGCCTTAGAAGCGGGTGTTACATTTTTTGACACTGCCGAAATTTATGGAATGGGACTGTCAGAAAAATTTTTAGGGCAATTCATCAAGCAGACGCAACAAGCTGTACAAGTTGCCACCAAATTTGGCCCGCTTCCTTGGAGATTCACAGGACAGTCTGTTAGTGATGCTTTAACAGAAAGCCTCAAACGCTTGCAACTAGAGAGAATTGAACTGTATCAAGTGCATTGGCCATTTGCTTTTTTGTTGAGTCAAGAAACACTGATGAACACCTTAGCCGATGAAGTGAAGCGGGGAAGAATTGCCGCAGTTGGTGTGAGTAATTACTCAGCAGCACAAATGCGAGAAGCACATCACATATTAGCAGCTAAGGGAGTTCCATTAGCAGTCAACCAAGTACGTTATTCTCTACTTACTCGCCAAGTAGAAAGTAGTGGTATTATTGCAACTGCCCGTGAGCTTGGCGTAACAATTTTAGCTTATAGTCCTTTAGCTCAAGGATTGCTTACAGGCAAATACACGCCGGAAAATCTCGAAACCTTAAGCGGTGCTAGAAAGCTGAACCCAAATTTTAGTAAAGAAGGCTTGCAAAAAATCGCACCAGTGATATCTTTACTACACAGTATAGGAGAAAAACACGATCGCACTCCGGCGCAAGTAGCACTCAACTGGTTAATTGCACAAGGTAATGTGATTCCCATCGCTGGGGTAAAAACAGCCGAACAAGTCAGACAAAATGCTGGTGCTTTAGGCTGGCACTTGAATAACGATGAAATCGAAGCAATCGAAAAAGCTACTCGTCCTTGGTTGAATTAACTTCGTTTCAAGCTAAATAACTACCTGCTTGGAAAATTTGTTGTGCTTCGGCAAATGTTGTTTTATGTAGAGCTTGAGTCATCCATACTTTATCTATACAGATCAACCATCTGCCTTCATTTGCGGTTCAATTCACTCAATAATTATAAATATTCAGCTTGTAGCTGCTCTAAATCTGCAATAGCGAACATAAGACTTGAGAAAATACATCTTTATCTATGTTCCTACAAGCTGATGAAATCGGTTAGCAATCAAAGCTAATGATCAATAGCCTGTAACTAATGACTTTTGACCATTGACTCTTAACTAATGACTAAGAAGCTGATTCTCTAGCTGAAGACGAACCTAGCTTTTGATTGGCAGAAACAGGAGCTTCACGACGGCCGCCTGTCCGCAGCTTGGGCTTGGGTGTAGAGCGTCTGTCATCGTCACCGTTATTAGCATCTGACTTGTTCCAAGAACGGTTTCTGTCGCCAGAAAATTCCCGACGCTGCTTCACAATCTTGGGTTTGGCAACAGGAACTTCTTCGGGAATTTCTACTTCTGAGCTTAACCAAGCGGGACGGGTTTCATCGTAAGCAAGTTGTAGTGCAGCAGCAGCGATCGCATGAGCATCATACTGTTCAATTAATTCGCTGACAATAGGTAAGAATGAAGCTAACCTTTCACCAGTTAAGGCTTCTCTGACTTGTTCTTGCAATTTGTTGATGTGCCGTGCTTCAATCTGCGCCCGTGTAGGAATCGACAGTAGTTGCCAGGTTTGACGGTTATGGCGCTCAAATATTTGCTGTTTGCGACGCTCAAAAGGCTGAACTAAGGTAATTGCTGTACCTTCTTTACCTGCACGACCAGTCCGACCAATCCGATGCACGTAGGTTTCCACGCTATCGGGTAAATCGTAATTGATTACATGGGATAGTTGGTCAACATCTAAACCCCGTGCAGCAATGTCAGTTGCTACTACCCAGCGCACTTGACGATTACGGAACCGAGTTAATAACCGTTCTCTGGCTTGTTGAGACAAATCACCGTGATATTCATCTACACTATGACCCGCTGCTTGCAGTTGGTTGGTAAGTTCTGCCGCAGTTCTTCTGGTACGCACAAAGATTAAGGCTGTTTCTGGATCTTCCATTTCCAGAATTGGCTGTAATGCTTTGGCTTTTGTCCAATGACGAGGAATTAAGTAAGCTACTTGATTGATTTTGTTGGGTGCAGCTTTTGGCTGTTCAACGGTGACTGTGACCGGCGAGTGCAAAAACTTGTTCACCAACATCCGAATTGACGGGGGCATTGTGGCGGAGAACAACGCTGTTTGTCGTTCTTGGGGTGCTTGAGAAAGAATTTTCTCAACATCATCGATAAAGCCCATGCTTAACATTTCATCGGCTTCATCCAACACAAACCACTTGACTTGATCTAATTTCAAGCAACCACGCTCTAGCAAGTCAATCACCCGTCCGGGAGTACCAACAACAATATGAACGCCGCGTTTGAGTTGCATAATTTGGCGGTCAATTGATTGACCACCGTAAATTGCTAAAGCCCGTAAGCCACTGTTGCCGATAAATTGGCTAACAGCATCATGGACTTGAATGGCTAATTCCCGGGTTGGTGTTAAAACTACAGCTTGCACGCCTCTTTGGTTAACATCGAGCCGTTCTAAAATTGGTAGAGAAAAAGCGGCTGTTTTGCCTGTGCCTGTTTGAGACTGTCCAACTACATCTCTGCCTGCCAATAGTTGAGGAATGGCTTGGATTTGAATGTTAGTAGGCGCAGTAAAGCCCATTTTTTCTAATAGTTCAGCGCGTTCTTGGGAAATTCCTAGTTCAATAAACGAAAGATTCATCAATTCTCCTAGATTTTGCTTTATTGACTTTGATACTGGGAAATCGAAATCTATTTGTAACTCTCAACAATTTGACCGTAGAGGTCATAAGTATCAGCACTGCGAATTGCTACCGGCACAATGGTTCCTAATTTTGCTGCGCCTGTGACATACACCTGACCATCGACTTCTGGCGAACTTCTGCTGGAACGGCCAATTAATTCACCACTTTCAGGATTTTCTTGCTCAATCAGGACATCAACTACTTTGCCAACTTCCTGTTGATTTTTTTGCCAAGAAATGGGCTGCTGAAGTTCCATGAGTCTTTGCCGCCGTTCGTCCATCAGTTCTTGGGGTAACTGATTGGGCAAACTGTAAGCGGGGGTTCCTTCTTCTGGTGAAAAGGTAAAGACACCAACATGGTCAAATTCATGCTGCTGCACGAAGTTGAGTAGATGCTCAAAATGCTCTGCGGTTTCTCCTGGAAAACCAACAATAAATGTTGTCCGCAATACTGCTGTTGGTAGTGCAGTTTTGATGCGCTCGATAATTTCATTATTTACACGCCCTTGCCAAGGACGGTTCATGGAGCGCAGAATTTCAGGATGAGAATGTTGCAATGGCAAATCCAAGTAAGGTAATACGTTGGGTGTTTCTTGGATTGCCGCAATTACTTCTGGGGTCAATCCTGTGGGATAAGCATAGTGCATTCTAATCCAAGGTATATCCACTTTCCCCAAGGCTCGGAGTAGTTCGGCTAGTTTGGGCTTACCGTAAATGTCCAATCCGTAGTTAGTTGTGATTTGGGAAATCAGAATGATTTCTTTTACGCCTTGGCTGGCTAATTGCTCTGCTTCAGCCACAATCGATTCAATAGTACGCGATCGCTGATTACCTCGCAGATAAGGAATAATACAAAACGCACACCGATAATCGCATCCTTCAGCTACTCTCAGGTAGGCAACACCCTCTGTTGTAGTGCGGTAACGCGGTGTGGTTTCATCAGCGATGTAAGTTGGTTCGGCGCTAATTTGTTTAACACGCTCTCCTTGTTCGGCTCGCTCAATGACATTGACGATTTTATGATAGTCGCCTGTCCCCACCACTGCTACTGCTTCGGGCAACTCTTCCAATAACTGCTCTTGGAAATGCTGCGCCATGCAGCCTGTTATAACGATTTTTTTATTAGCCTCTGCCAATTCTACTAAAGTTCTGACAGATTCTTCTCTTGCTGCTTCAATAAAACTACAAGTATTAACGATAACGTAATCTGCTAACTCTTCATTTGTATCTACGCCATAACCTGCTTCTACCAGCAGCCCAAGCATGTGTTCTGTATCAATTCGATTTTTTTCGCAGCCCAAATGAGATATTGCTATTGTTGGCTTTTCACCCATACATTGATTTCTGAAGTTTTTTCTTCCTAGTCATAAAAAGGGCGGTGACTTCGCTCTTTGTGATGCACGCCTTTGTTGCTGACAACTCCCAGGTAAATTTTTCCACTATCAACAACTGTCAGTGGACTTCCGACCTGGAGAATTTGCGGTCATGCTATGATTGTGTCTACTATTAGTCTGTTTCCCAGGGTAAATGGGGGTGTCTTTGAATTTTTAAGACACTTGTAATATTTTTTAACAAATCGCTTGTTAGTATTTTACACTACCGCAGCGTATACGTTGCTAATTTACCCGTCGGGAAGCCGCCCAAAAGGCTGGTTGTGAGAAGTCGCTACCCTAGGGAAATCGCACTTGCGACTACGCCTAATCAAGCGGTAATGCTACCCAATGCTCAGGCAAGATGCCTAAACTACGGGAAGCTGCCTTGCGTGTTGTGAGTGGCAAACTCCTCTTGTAGCCAGGTTTTATCTTAACATATCTTATGGAACGTTTTACGCCAAATTCCATCCACAGATGGAGGTAGTAAAACTAGTACCAGAGAACATATCAATGCTAATCAAGGAACTAGGGACGTGAGACGAGAAAATGGGAGCTAGGTGAATTTTACTCCTAAAACCCAATCCCTAATCCCTAATCCCTGAATAATATTTGAAGACGTGGACTTATATCAGATCTTTAAAACTCGTACACCAATTATTGGCGTAGTTCACCTACTGCCGTTACCCACCTCGCCCCGCTGGGGAGGTAGCCTAAAAGCTGTGATTGACCGCGCCGAACAAGAAGCGACAGCCCTTGCTAGTGGCGGAGTAGATGGCATTATTGTAGAGAATTTTTTCGACGCACCATTTACAAAAAATCAAGTTGATCCAGCAGTTGTGAGTGCTATGACTGTGGTGGTGCAAAGGATACAAAATTTAGTAACCTTGCCGCTGGGTTTAAATGTGTTGCGGAATGATGCCAAAAGTGCGATCGCGATCGCCAGTTGTGTGCGGGCAGCATTTATCCGTGTCAATGTTTTAACAGGGGTAATGGCCACCGATCAAGGATTAATTGAAGGTGAAGCCCATCAATTACTCCGCTATCGTCGAGAATTAGGCGCTGATGTCAAAATTTTGGCAGATGTCTTAGTCAAGCACGCTCGGCCTTTAAGTTCTCCCAATCTTACAGTCGCAGTCAAAGACACGATTGAAAGAGGTTTAGCTGATGCAGTAATTTTATCTGGCTGGGCAACAGGTAGTCCTCCTAGCCAGGAAGATTTAGAACTAGCTTGTGGTGCAGCCAACGGTACACCAGTATTTGTTGGTAGCGGAGCCGATTGGGAAAATATTGGCACCCTGTTGCAGGCAGCAGATGGTGTGATAGTTTCGAGTTCATTAAAGCGTCATGGTCGGATTGAGCAACCAATTGATCCGATTCGTGTCAGTCAATTTGTTGAAGCAGCACGTCGCACTTGGAACTCCAAAAACACAAGTAAACCGTCAGAACAAGTCAAGTTACATTCATAGTAAGTAGGCAGTAGGGTGTAGGAAGTGGGAAGAACTTGGATACTTCACACTTCAGGCTACCCTTCTCCCCAAGGGAGACGCTTTGCGTAGCTTGTTCCCCATAGGAGTACAGGAAGCCACGCAAAGCGCGTCTACATACCTCCGACTTCACACTTTATACTTCATACTTCGCAGTTATGATTCGCCGCCGTTCTACTCCTTGGATTCATAAATGGTCGCGCCCAATAATTGCCGCGATCGCCGGATGTGGTGCTTTGGTTACAGGCTATCTCACCATCGAAAAACTTACAGGAGGGAGTGCAGCTTGTGTAGCACAAGCTGGTACTAAAGGCTGTAACGATGTACTTTCTAGTGCTTGGGGTACAGTTTTCGGTCAACCACTGGCTTTGTTTGGATTTTTGGCATACATCAGTATGGTGATTTTGGCTTTGGCTCCCTTGGTATTGAAATCTGAGGATAACAACCAGCGCAAGCAAATAGAAAACTTGACATGGTTGCTGTTGTTGGTGGGAGCGATCGCTATGTCTGTTTTCAGTGGCTATTTAATGTATGTACTAGCTTTCCAAATCAAAGCCTTGTGTCCTTACTGTCTAGCCTCAGCTTTGTTCTCTCTCAGTTTGTTAGTTTTGACAATTCTTGGGCGTACCTGGGAAGATATTGGACAAATTTTATTTATTGCCCTAATTGTGGGTATGGTTACATTGCTCGGCACTTTAGGTGTTTATGCTGGTGTCAATCAATCAGGTACGATATCTGGCTCAACTGGTGGACAAGAAAGGATCACTTTTACACCGTCACCCACAGAAACGCCTAACCCAGAATTCGGTTGGGAAATTACCACAACCTCTGGCGAATCAGAAATCGCCTTAGCCAAACATTTGGTGAAGATAGGCGCTAAAGAATACGTAGCTTATTGGTGTCCTCATTGTCATGAACAAAAGCTCATCTTTGGTAAAGAAGCATACCAAATCATTAACGATAATATTAAGGTAGAGTGTGCGGGCGACAGTCCTAAAGGTAAACCAGAATTATGCCAAGCTGCCAAAATCCAAGCTTTCCCCACTTGGATCATCAATGGTCAAACTTATAGTGGAGTTCAAAACCTCACGGAATTAGCCAAGATTACTGGTTATACAGGCCCAACCAACTTCAAGTATTTTAAGTAATTACTGTCAGCGCGACTGTTTTGCTAAATTAGCTCTTACCTGTGGTGGTCAACTGGACTAATGTAACAATATGTTCCCAGTTGACTTATTTTTTTGCAAATCTGTTTTCCAGCGTTAGTATAAGTTACAACAAAATTATTAAAATTTTTCATTTCTTAGCTCTGATTGAGCAAATAAAATATTTGTCACTTTTTAGTCAACGAAAATATACTTTTTTATTAGCAATCAATATTTTTACTAAACCTGTTCCTCATCGATACGGAAATACTGGTTAACCTTTGCTTAATCATCAGTCACCATGAATCCTTCTTTGTCAACACTATTTCAACTTATTTGCTGGAACACAAATATACTAGCAAGATTTTTTACTAAAAAATCAAAAACGTATAGAGTATATTTGCTGAGTTATCTAGATCTGGTTGATAACCGTACCAATTAAAAGTATTTCTCCCCACTAGGTAATGGGAATGAGTAAGCAGCTAGGCAAGCTTTTTGTCAGGTTAATTTTCAAGTTGAACCTGAAACAGTCACTTGATCGAAAATATAGAGAATTAGTTGTTGCTTGTAGCGTTGCGGTCTGTATTGTACTGATGCGCTCTGTAGGAATGTTTCAATCCTTAGAATTAGCAGGGTTAGATCATTTTTTTCGCTTACGTCCAAACGAACAACTAGAAGAGCGCATCACAATTGTAGCGATTGATGAAGATTCTTTGCGTCGAGTGGGTTCTTGGCCGATTCCTGATGGTGTAATTGCTCAGTTATTAAAAAAATTACAAGTTCATCAACCTCGTGCCATTGGCTTAGATATTTATCGGGATTTAGCGGTAAATCCAGGACACCAGGAATTAGTTGATATTTATAGTTCAATGCCTAATTTAATTGGTATTCAACTATTAACTGAGAAAACAAATACGCGGGTTTTAGCGCCTATAAAAATGAATCCCCAGCAAGTTGGGTTTAATAATTTGCTGTACGACATCGATGGCAAAGTCCGGCGAAATTTGTTGTATTTACACATGAATAATCAACACTACGAAAGTTTCGCCTTGAAGTTAGCATTACAGTATTTGCAAGCAGAAAATATTAAACCTAAAAAATCTCCGGAAAACCCTGATTATTTAAGCTTAGGTAAGGCTGTATTTATCCCATTTCGAGGCAATGATGGTGGTTATGTTAGGGCTGATGATAAAGGCTATCAAATTTTAGCTAACTTTCCTAAACCATTATGTGACAAAAAATCTGGCGAGTTCTGTAGTTTCCGCCAGATTTCGATGAGTGATGTACTAGATGGCAAAGTACCAATAAGTTGGATACGCGATCGCATCGTCTTGATTGGTTCAACTGCTCCTAGTTTGCAAGATTTTGTATTTATTCCTTATTCTGGTCAAATGTTAGGGACAGCCAAGCCTGTGGCTGGTATTGAACTGCAAGCTTATTTTATTAGTGAGTTAATCTCATCTGCCCTTGTAGGAAGACCCTTATTAAGAGTTTGGCCAAAATTCTGGGAATACTTATGGATTTTTGGGTGGTCTTATTTAGGTTCAGCAATTATCTGGCGGATTAAATCTTTCAGTAAAAGTATTCCTAGAGTTTTACTATCTTTAGGAATACTGTTTTTGAGCAGTTATCTAGCTTTCTTAGCTGGTTGGTGGCTACCTTTAATTCCAGGAATACTCACCTTTATTAGCGCATCTATATGGATGATTTTTCATATTGCATATATGCAGGAAGAATTGAAGCGTTCTAAAGAGTTTCTGCATCAAGTAATCAATTCTATTCCTGATCCAATTTTTGTCAAAAATGAAAAGCATCAGTGGATTGTCTTAAATGATGCCTACTGTCAATTCATTGGTTATCCTGATAGTCTACTCCTGGAAAAATCATATTATGAATTTTTTCCTCGCCATGAAGCTGATGTTTTTCGTCAACAAGATAATTTAGTTTTTTTAACGCAAAAACCGCAAGAAAATGAAGAACAGTTTACTGATGCGACTGGTCAAACTCATTTAATTGCGACTAAGCGATCGCTACACAAAGATGCGGCCGGAAATTTTTTCTTAGTGGGGGTGATTCGAGATATTACCCAGCGCAAGTTAATGGAAGAAGAACTGCGGCGTACTGCGGATGAGTTATTTCGCTCTAATACTGAATTAAAACTCAAAGAAGACCATTTAAGATATCTGGCTTATCATGATCCCCTGACAGGGTTATCTAACCGAAAATTTTTTGTAGAACAATTTTATGAGTCGTTGCATTGGGCGCAAAATAACGACTTGTTACTAGGACTGTTATTTATTGACTTGGATGGGTTTAAGCAGATTAATGATACTTTGGGGCATGATATGGGCGATCGCTTGCTGGTGATTGTCGCCCAGAGACTCAACAACTGTTTGCGAGGGAGTGATACTGTTTCCCGCCTTGGTGGTGATGAATTTACAGTAATTCTACGGGCAATTCCTGATGTACAAATAGCAGCTAGAGTGGCAGAAAAGATTCTCGCTAGTATTACGGAACCAATTGTTTTGTCAGGATACACTACTAAAATTTCTGCCAGTATTGGGATCAGTGTTTATCCCATTAACAGCCAAGACGCGGAAACTTTAATACAACAAGCTGATGCGGCTATGTACCGTGCTAAACACTTAGGTAAAAATCGGTATGAGTTGACTTGATCAGTGAACTCAGATACAGCAGAATTCATCAGTAAAACAGCCTTGATATCTGGGTTGCTCCAATAGCTTGAGATACGCTGTAAGCAATAAAAGTAGAAAATAAAATATTTTAGCGGAACACAGTAAATTTAGCCATTTTTCAGAGGGGCTAAATTTTTTTGTCAATGCTTTTATAGTATAATTGTACTACTTAATTGGGGTCTAATTCTAGCGATGGTGATTATTTGCCTATAAATTTATACATGAGTAACACTACTTAAAGTAATTTTGAATTATACTTACTTTTATAAATTAAGATTTAATTAAGAAATCGCCAAATGGACAATTTCTGTAGTGCATATTCCTGATATTTACTGATATGTATCCAATTAACCTCGAAAATACTGAGTAAATATGTATAACTTATGACAATATACTAAAGTATTTCGACATATAAATATGAATATTTTATTAAGATTTCATGTTGTAGACTATTACTTTAGAGGTAATTATTGAACTTTTAAGATTTTCGCTGTGATGAATTCTAACTTTAGGCTGATGTCTATTAATAGTATTTAGGTATATTTCTTAAGTGTTAAGGCAATTTTTTGCCTAAAGTGTCTTACTCAAACGATTTTGAAGAGAAACAAAAAATTTTATTAAAGTTTAATTTTTTCAGAAACCCAGACTGAATCAAATGTAGGTAAAAAAAGTACTCAATAAAATCGGAATACAAAAAATGGATAAAGGCTTTATGGTGATGAACTTAAGAATTACAAGTATTTTAGTTTTGTGTGTGAGCGCCTGTTTAGTGATTCCTAAAATTGCTGATGCGAGAGGAACCCTCAGTGATTTAGTAGCTAATGGTTTGACTCATTCAGACGGTAATCGTGTCACAACTTCTAATGTTAATTCTCAGGAATTAACAGATATATATGTTCCCCCAAATTACGGTGTTCCCGACAGTCAGCACGGTAGTGGTACACGCTAATACAAAAAAAAGGTCGAAGTTTGAAATAAAGCAACACGTATAGTGGGCTTTTAATTAACTGATCATAGGTGCCTTATTTAGGCCGTTCTGTATTAGTGTCCCATCAGCTGAACTGAATTAATAGTGCAGTAGCAAGACAAACAGCTAAGAGTTTTACTGAGCAGCGATTAGCTTAAAGGGATGGATTTACTCCAGTGATGTTCTTGTACAAGTGTGTGAATTTGCCAATGGGGATCGGGTTCGGGATAATCGATGCGGTAGTGTCCGCCCCGGCTTTCTGTCCTAAAAGCAGCACTTCTAAGAATTAAATCAGCTACATCCAGTAAATTGCGAGTTTCTGCCCAAAGTCTTAATTGACGTTCGATATTCGGTACTGGGAAATTAACAGTTTCGTTAGCACGTAAAGCAAGTAAGAATTGACTCAAAGGTAAAATAGCAAAGTCTTGCTGCCAAGATTCGACAGTTGCGATCGCCTCATCTAATCGTGATTGTTCTCGACAAATACCAGCACTTTGCCAAACTAAACGCGGTAATTTATCTCGCAATGCTTCTAACTGTGCTTGCTGGGTTTGCCAATTATTTTCATCTAAGCTAAATTCTCGCAAGTGTAACTCGGAAATATCAGGTTTGAGTTCAATGTCTGCCAACTGAAGATTTGCCATCTGTGCGCCAAACACAATACATTCTAGTAAAGAGTTACTCGCCAGACGATTCGCCCCATGCACTCCTGTACTAGCGGTTTCTCCTACCGCATATAAACCAGGAATGTTCGTCCGATTTTGTAAATCTGCTACAATTCCACCCATCCAGTAATGAGCCGCCGGCGCGACTGGAATTGGTTCATGGAAGACATCTATTCCCCAACGCTGACAAACCTTAACAATGTTAGGAAAGCGATGCTGAATTTTCTCAGGAGGGATGGGGCGCATATCTAGCCAGACATGGGCGGTAGCCGGATCAACAGCAGTACGTTGCAGGTGGCTAAAAATCGCTCTACTCACGACATCTCTGGGTGCAAGTTCTCCGGCTGGGTGATAGTCAAAAGCAAACCGCCGTCCAGCATCATCCACCAAATGCGCGCCCTCACCTCTGACAGCTTCACTAATCAAAAAGCGATCAGCCCCCGGTTTAGTTAGGGCTGTTGGATGAAACTGCACAAATTCTAAATCTCGGAGAATCGCCCCAGCCCGCCAAGCGATCGCCACACCATCACCTGTACTCACTGCTGGGTTAGTGGTTTGGGCAAATACTTGGCCACCACCACCAGTTGCTAAAACTACAGCTTTGGCTTGCACCCAAGTAATTTTACCTTGATAAAACAGGCTTACTCCCTGACAGCGGCCTGTTTGGGGGTTTAGCCACAAACTTAACGCCAAAGCTTGCTGAATAACTTGAATATTTTGGCGATGTAATACTTGTGCTGTTAATGTGGTTGTGACTTCTCTACCTGTAGTGTCAGCAGCATGAAGAACACGGTGACGAGAATGGGCAGCTTCTAGAGTTAAAGCTAAGGCTTGACCATGACGGTCAAACGCTACGCCTAAATTTACCAAAGATTGAATACAACTAGGAGCTTCTTGAGCGAGGAACTCTACTGCTTGCCGATCGCACAAACCTGCACCAGCTTGAATTGTATCTTCAATGTGCAACCGTGGCGAATCTTCAGGAGCGATCGCCGCAGCAATCCCACCTTGCGCCCAATCACTAGCAGACAAAGTAACAGTTTCTTTAGTAATCAAGCCGACTTGCAAAGATTTTGGCAAACACAGTGCTGTGTATAGTCCAGCGGCTCCAGCACCGACTACAATCACATCAAATTGGCGAGGAATTTCTATTTCAGGCAAAGTTAGAGACAGGGGAAATTTTGACGATATTTTCTTAAAAACTCAGCACGGGCTAAACGCCCCGCTACGCTAACAGCACTCAGTACTTTGTGATCAGAGAACCACTCCCAAAATCGGGAGTGGACTACTATTTTCTACATTAACGATAATTGGGCTTATCTGTAGATACCGTTGTTAAAGCGATCGTCTCCTTCATTGAAAGCAGGCTCTAAGTCTGTCACAGTGAAGTTATCGAAATTAGCTTGTAGGAGTTCTTTTTGGCGATCGCTCAATCCTGGTAGATCTAAAATATCTTCTACCTTGCTGTATGGAGCATTTTTGATGATTTTCTTAGCCAGGGTAGGATACAGACCTGGGTAGTTTTGAAAAGCGCGGACGTTGGTATTGTTCAAATCAATTTTTTTACCAAATTCCGTTGCTAGTTTAGCATCTGCCTTGTTTCGGAACTCCACTGCCAAAACAGGCACCTGTGGTAGCGTCAGACCGTTGATACCAACGGCTTGGGCTACTCCAGTTGTACCTAACCATCCCCAGCAACCAAGCAACAAACTAAATAGTGTTAATAAACGCACCAAGTTTTTCACGACTTTTTTACCTCTCTCCATCAAACTGAATAATGGCTTTAAGCTGACAGCTGTCAACAGTTTATAATCTTTGAGGCACAGTTATGACTCTTGACTATTGAATGCCAGTTGCGACAAGTCGGCACAGCCTCTCACTACACTGGCTACTGTTAACTAAAAACTGGTAACTCAATCTACACACAGCAGTCATCAGAAACTAATATACAGCGTATTAATATCCACAATATTTACCATTACTGGGTTTGACCCTAGTTTTGTCAAAAATTATTGTACTTCTCTGATGCGCTTACGTAGCCATACCACTGCGGAGCTTCCTACTGCCCTTGCTAGAATACTCCATCTTGTTGGCTAGTAATCTATCCTGACACTGCAACAAGATGGTTTAACTCTCTCTCTGTTCAAGATGGCTGTCGGTGATTATGCTGGCAGATAATTTTGTAACTTTTTATAAAGTTATAAAATTATCTTAAAAAAGCAGCAAACGGACAACCACTAACGCTTAAATTAGCTGTTGCTGACTTATGTTTGCTTGGTAAAAGCCGCCGGAAAAAACCCAAAAAAGTTGCTTTCCCGGTACTTGGAGATGATGTTTCTGCTGACATTAGCTGCTGTTTAGTAGCAGTTCCCGTTTTGCCACCGGAAGTTAGTTGATGCAAAAATTTACCGTTATCGTAATAGTGTTCTAAAGACAGAATTTTGCAGTCTTCTGTAACTTGAACAACACTCATCCCTATGACTTCAATCATCTGTCCAGTAGGGGAATAATCTTGATAATTACCGCGAAAATGCCCCCAATGCCGCCATTTAAAAGTAATAGTAGGGGGTGCAGAATACACTTCTAAGACTTCCCACAAAAACCCATCGGGAAATGCAGTATGAAATAGCTGAGTTGAAGATTCAAAATCTTCTTCTGTAGCTTTATAGTTTTGGGTATCACCAATCAAAAGCTTGTAAGTACCAGCCTGAACTAAATCTTCTAATTTATAGCTATTACCACCATTGGTACTCATGCGAAACTTATCTTGAACTACAGAAATCCACTCTTGAGGATTTGTTTTAAAATTAGCTTCAATGTCGAAAGTTCGTACCAAATTCTGCACAAGTTTTTCCAGTGAATTTGCTGGATGATTGCATAGACTTTCCTTAGCTAGATTTTCATTAGAGCGAGTATAATCTGGTTGCTCACCATAACGCCAAGTTGCATTTGTATTGTATTTGAGTACTATGTCTCGCTCTTGTACCCAAAGGGGAAGATTTTCAATGTTAATCTGAGTCATAAATACCTCTTCAAAAATCACAAACAAGTAGTTGTAAATACCGTTATTTGGCTAATTGCAGAGATATCCCATAAACTTAATCGCCACAAGCTATAAAGCTTTTTGTCTAGCTTGTGTGAATAATTAACTAATGATGTTGAAGTTATTTGCCATTTCA
Organism: Nostoc cycadae WK-1; assembly: GCF_002897135.1. NCBI lineage: Bacteria > Bacillati > Cyanobacteriota > Cyanophyceae > Nostocales > Nostocaceae > Nostoc > Nostoc cycadae. The sequence goes on from NZ_DF978428.1 coordinate 152,973, forward strand.
ACTAATAACATCATTGCGCCTGAAACTCATAAGCACCAAGAAATTTCAGGCAGTTAATTTACCTTAACTAATTAAATTACTAAAAGCTATTATCTACGATACTTTCAGATTAGAAATATTGTAATTTTGCATTCAAAATCACAATATTAGAATCTAGCAAAATTGCGAAATTCTAGATTTACAGTTGATATGAAGAAGGCGTGTAAGCGAGAAGTAGTCTGGATGGTGAAAACCTGGCTTGTGGTAGCAATTGAGAAACAATTTATCTGTGTAACCTGAATACAGATGAAGATAGCAAAATTTTGCCAGGCGATCGCCCTGATGAATTTAGCAGATAAATAAATTTATACCTAATTCAGCCAAATAGAAAATGTTGTGAAGTTATGCGATTAAAGCAGCTAGTAAAAATAAACTGTCTACCAAAATAGTACTTAAAACTGCTCCACCAAAAGCAAACCAGTGTCGTTGCTGATTACGTAGAGGTAAAATCCCGGCTGTTAATAATATTAATGCCAATGCTACAGCCCAAGCTTGCCCCCAAGGTGTTCGGACTTGAGTTACCGCAGCTTGTAAAATCGGTGACACACTGTCAGGTTCTACCCGCATAATTTGTCGCCAATAGGGCATTAAATCAACTATGTAGAAATACACATCGGTTAAAACTGTGCCGAACAAAGAACCTAAATAAAACCAATTACCAACCTTGCACCAGTTTCTTACTAAACACCAACAAGCAAACGGTAAGCCGATAAATTCTACTGGTAAATGCCATGCAGGTTCCCAACGCAACCAACCCCAATAAATTGCCCCTGCTAACCAACTCCAACTAAAACCTAAGAGTAAATCCCCCCAGAGGTATGTTGCAGGGCGTGACATTAAACGAAAACTCAACCACACCCAAAATCCGGTCATCGCTAAACTCAGACTGGGGAGCGATCGCACTAGTGGTGCTTCAATAAATACTGGGACTGATACTAAAAACACCGCCGCCGCCAACACTAACCAAGTTTGGCGAGACGATATTAACAATGGTAAAGATGGCGACGCAGAAAGTGTAGATTCTAATTCTTCTATACCTAGGTTTCCAGCGTTCTTGACAGATAATTCCTTATCTATAGCTGTGTTAGAAGCGTTGTAACTAAACAATGTATTATTAATCAAAGTTTTAATAATTGTAACTAAACTTTATCTTATTTAAGATAACATACCTAAAAATCCCCCCCTAGGGCATTTTTATTTTACCTGGATTTTGCGTAATTTGGGATGTCTCGGAGAAAGGAATGATGAACAAGGGATGTAAGGGAGACAAGGGGGATGAGTGGGAGAATATACGCTGACACCCCATCTCAACAAACAAAATTTTTGCCAGCAAAACATAGTTTAGAGCATCATCAAGATGATAAAACTTAGACCCCACAAAGCTTTTAACTCTGTCAGCTATTACCTGTTACCTGTCACCTGTCACCTATTACCGCTCCTCTCTTACCTGTCCCCTGCTATAAGTATCCTGTAAGCTTCTCAAAAAGATGTTTGTGTAATTGGTTGTAATCGGAGCGATCGCAGGTAAACTAATGACTTTATCAAAACGTCAATGGTTCGTGCTTATAAGTGTTGCATCGGCAGTTTTCGCAGTTGCAGCATTTCCGCTGAAAGTTATGAGTACTCCGCCCAACCCAGAGGCTAGTGGAGTGCAACAAATGAATATTTTGCAAGCGATTGTTTTAGGCTTTGTGCAGGGAATGACGGAATTCCTACCTATTAGTAGTACAGCCCATTTAAAAGTTGTGCCGATCATCCTGGGCTGGGGTGATCCGGGAGTGGCGTTTACAGCGGTAATTCAGCTGGGGAGTATTGCGGCTGTGCTGTGGTATTTTTGGGGAGATTTAACGCGCATTGCGACAGGAGCATTTAGAGCGATGGCCCAAAAAGATTATGCTGATTATGACTTACGCCTATCTATAGGAATTGCCTTGGGAACCTTGCCAATTGTATTTTTTGGCTTATTAATCAAAAGATTTATTCCAGACTATGATAATTCGCCCATTAGAAGTATCGGCGCGATCGCGATCGCTTCTATAGTCATGTCTATATTGTTGGGCATAGCCGAAAAACTGGGCAAGCGACAACGAGACTTTGAACAACTGACCATGAATGATGGCCTATTAATGGGTTTAGCCCAATCCTTAGCCTTAATTCCTGGAGTATCCCGTTCTGGTTCCACCCTCACAGCCGGGTTATTTATGACCTTACAACGGGAAACAGCCGCGAGATTTTCCTTTTTACTCGGCATTCCCGCCATTACCCTAGCGGGGTTAGTGGAGTTGAAAAGTGCTTTAGGCGAAGTTAGTGGTTCAGGAATATTACCCTTAATTGCTGGTGTAATTTCAGCGGCGATTTTTTCTTATATATCCATTGCTGGGTTACTCCGTTTCCTCAAAACCCAAAGCACTTGGGTATTTATTTGGTATCGTCTCGCCTTTGGTATAGCTATTTTAGGTGCGATTAGTGCCGGAATTTTGAAAAATAGTTAATAGTCAAAAGTCAATATTCCAGAGTCAATAGTAATAATGAGTGTTGACTCATGAGTAACATAGTCAATAGTCCAAAGTTTTTAGTAAAGACTTTGACCATTGACTATTGAACCTTGACCATTGACTCATGACTAACCTTCATCCTGCCAAAATTACCAAGGTGCTACCCGACTCCATTGCTGCTGAGATTGGCTTTGAGGTGGGGGATGCGATCGTTGCTATTAATGGTACACGTCCCCGCGATTTAATTGATTATCAATTTCTCTGTGCAGATGAATTTTTAGAATTAGAAGTTTTAGATACGACTGGCAAAACCCATCACGTCGAAATTGAAAAAGACTATGACGATGATTTAGGGTTGGAATTTGAAACAGCCTTATTTGATGCGTTAATTCAGTGTAATAATCGCTGTCCCTTTTGCTTTATTGACCAGCAACCCCCAGGTAAGCGCTCAAGCTTGTATTTTAAAGATGATGATTATCGTCTGAGCTTTTTGTATGGTTCTTACCTGACTTTAACCAACTTACCAGAACGGGAATGGCAACGAATTGAACAAATGCGCTTGTCGCCTTTGTTTGTATCAGTTCACGCTACCGAACCCGATGTGAGAATTCGTCTGCTGAAAAATCAGCGGGCGGGGCAAATTATGGAACATCTGCGCTGGTTCCAAGCCAGAAGATTGCAAATTCATGCTCAAGTTGTGGTTTGCCCTGGAATTAATGATGGGCAACATCTGGAACAAACCCTCAAAGATTTAGCATCGTTTTATACTGGTGATGTACCTGCTGTAGCATCGGTGGCAGTCGTGCCAGTAGGTTTGACGCGGTTTCGTCCCCAAGAAGACGAACTGACACCTGTAACTAGAGAAAAAGCCCAAGAAGTTATTTTACAAGTGCGATCGCTTGCACGACAATTTCGCCAGAAATGCGGCTCGAATGTTGTCTGGTTAGCCGATGAATGGTTTTTAATTGCCGGGGAAGAACTACCAACAGAAGCAGAATACGAAGACTATCCGCAAATTGACAACGGTGTCGGTTCTATTCAGTTATTTATTAAGCAATTTGCATCGGCTGCGGCAAAATTACTCCCTGCGAAAATTTCTCCATCCAGAAAATTTACTTGGGTAGTAGGTAACGCTGTCGAAAAAGCATTTCAACCCATATTACAACACCTAAATTCTGTTGATGGTTTAGAAGTAAATATGATGGCTTTAGCCAGTGATTATTGGGGACAAACTATTAGTGTCACTGGATTACTCACAGGACATGATTTACTTTTAAACCTCAAACAAAAAGATTTAGGTGCAGGAATTTTATTGCCAAATATCATGCTTAAACATGGCGAATTAGTATTTTTAGATGATGTCAAAGTTGAAGATTTAGCTAGACAATTGAATACAAAAATATTCCCAGTGTCCGGAGTAGAAGAACTAATCACTACCTGTATTACTGAACAAGTCTTAACCTAAATATAAAAACATCAGTTGTTTTTCGGAGGCAATTTATTGTTATGCTGAATGATAAATAATAAATACTGTCTAATAATAAAAAAAGTGGGGGTTAAAAGTGAAGAATCAGGGAACTGCAATCAAAGTCACAAAAAAAGCCAGATTCTTCATTTTTAGTTTTAACTTTTTGATTGTTAATTGTTTAAGTAATTTTAATAATTTATCAGTTAGGGCAGCTAGTGAAGAACCGGTATTAACAGTAGTTCAGAGTACAGAAAATAAGCAGCAATGGACAGGAATTACTAAGCGCTTGCAAGCTATTGGGGTGAATTATTGCGTGGTTCCCTTAGCGCAAGTCAAAAGTAGTGCAGATTGGGGCGATCGACGCGTCTTATTTTTGCCCAACATCGAGACTTTAACCCCCGCCCAAGCGATCGCCTTAGAATCATGGGTGAGTAAAGGCGGTAAAGTCATCGCTAGTGGCCCTGTTGGTAGTTTATCAGCGCCGGGAGTGCGGCAGTTATTGCGATCGCTCCTTGGCAGTTATTGGGGCTTTGGTTTAGATGAAACACAACAACTCAAACCAGCCAAAACACAGCCACCAAGATGGGCTAACCAAAGCGAACTATTTGGACAAGTTCGCGGTGGCGTAATTATTCCTGAAGGTGGAACTAGTCAAGCCACCGCAGTCTGGAATGCTCAGGATAATCCCGCCGCAGTTGTCAGTACAGAATGGTCTACCTTATTTGGCTGGCGTTGGGGAACAGATGCCGCCTCTAGTTTTGAGTTAGATAATGCTTGGTTAAAAGCTGCCCTCAATCATCATCTAACAGCGCCATCCCCAGGACAACAGAAAATCGCCGGGGCTGACTCCAACTGTGCCACCACAATTGCCACTGCTTCCCTGAATTCGCCATCTCCCTTTACTCCTATCACTCCCATCATCCCCCAAGCGCCATTAGTTCCCCGCACCCCTCGTCCATCCTCCCCAGAAGCCATTGATCAACTAGAACAAACAGTGCGGTGGAATGTAGAACCCAATTCTAATCAGCCAATTGACGAAAAAGAAGCGATCGCCCTCCAGCAAGAATTAGAAAATTTAATTAGTCGGGTAGAAAGCGCCCATTTAGCCGCCTCAGTTCATGCAGCTAATTTAAATGAAGCCATCACCAGCAACCCCCAATCGCTCAAAGAAGAAGAGACGCGCGTCGCTTCTACCAGACCCGGATTATCTATTCCTAGTAAAGAACAAGCCATTGCCCAAGCGCGGCTAGTTGCCAAAAACATTCCCCAACTCATCGCCAATAAAAACTATGCCCTAGTGCGTCAGCAATGGTTAGCCACCAGAACAAATTTGTGGAAACATTTTCCCACCAATCGCCGATTAGCCCCAGCAGAAATTCGGGCAGTTTGGTTAGATAGAGGCACAATTGTTCGGGCTGGTGGCGAAAAAAAATTAGCCGAAGTTTTTGACCGATTGGCACAGTCGGGCATTAACACTGTTTTTTTTGAAACTCTCAACGCCAGTTATCCTATTTACCCCAGTCGAGTTGCACCCCAGCAAAATCCCCTAATTCGTGGCTGGAATCCTTTAGCTGTGGCGGTGAAATTAGCCCATGAACGAGACATGGAGTTACACGCCTGGGTGTGGACTTTTGCCGCCGGGAACCAGCGCCACAACCAACTAATTAATGTTCATCCTGATTATCCAGGGCCAGTACTGGCGGCGCATCCAAATTGGGCAAACTACGACAACAAAGGTAATACCATTCCCCCTGGTCAAACCAAACCATTTTTTGATCCAGCTAACCCAGAACTGCGTCAATATCTCTTGAAGCTGTTTGCGGAAATTGTCACCGAATATCAAGTAGATGGTTTACAGCTAGATTACATTCGCTATCCCTTCCAAGATCCCTTTGCCGGGCGGACTTATGGATATGGTCAAGCGGCGAGAGTGCAATTTCAAAAGTTGACTGGTGTTGATCCATTGACTATTTCGCCCACCCAAGGGGAATTATGGCAAAAGTGGACAGAATTTCGTACCCAACAAGTAGATAGCTTTGTGGCCGAAGTCTCACAAATGATGCGGCAAAAACGTGCAGATTTAATTTTGTCCGTGGCAGTATTTCCCTTACCAGAACGAGAACGCATTCAGAAACTCCAACAACATTGGGAAGTTTGGGCTAGACGAGGGGATATAGATGTGATTGTCCCTATGACTTATGCTCAAGATACTGCACGTTTCCAACGCCTTGCCCAACCGTGGATAGCTTCTAGCCAGTTGGGTTCAACTTTGTTAGTGCCAGGAATTCGTTTACTGTCGTTACCGAATTTGGCAGCATTTGACCAATTACAGCTTATTCGGGACTTACCCGCCAGTGGTTATGCCCTGTTTGCAGCGGAGAATTTTAACAACGATTTGCTAAAAATCTTTACTAGCACTCAAGGTAAAGTGTCATCTGGGGCTGATGAACCGATTCCGCTGCGTCAACCTTTTCAAACCGCCGTGGTGCGTTATGAATTGCTAAAGCGAGAATGGCAATATGTGATCCAAAACGAGCTAGTGCAAATACCAGCAATTAAAATTACTGATTTTAACAACCAAATAGAAGTCGTAGAAAAAGCGTTAAATCAACTGGCCACTGCACCTTCTCCAGCGAAGTTACTCACAGCCAGAGCTTCTTTAACTCGATTTCAGTCGCAATTTCGCATTTGGATGCGGGAAACTGCCACAAATAACCCTTATCAAGTCAAAGTTTGGGAAAATCGCCTGGCAACCATCGAAAGATTATTACGCTATGGCGAAAGGCGATCGCAACTACGCTAAGAGATATCGGCAAAGGGTATATATTCGACTGCACCCTCTGGGTGCAGTCGAGAATAACTATTGATCATTCACCCTTAACTCTTCACACAAAATTTACATTATACTTACAGTATTTTTCATTAGGATAATATTATTAATTTACCTGCCAAATCCTTGAACATACTGGAAGAACATAAGTTGAGATAACTATTAATTGATGATAGCTATCGTGATTATCTATGTATACTAGACAACAAAATCTCTGGCTACAAAGCTTAGAGGCAGTAATTGATTTTTCGCCACTAACGGTTCAGCCGGAAGCAACAGTGTCAGAGGTAATCTCACTGATGGCAAAGTGTGGTGTCGATGTTTTGGTCGTGTCCGTTTCGCAGGTATTAGGATGGTTGACCGCACAAGATATATTCAAACTCTTAGCGTCAGGTATTGATGGCAAAACTACCAAAGTTACTGAAGTGATGCAAACTCCAGTAATTATGTTGAAAATCTCAGAATTTCAGAATATAAAGTCAGTATTATCACTGTTACGCCAGCATAAATTAAATATATTGCCAATTCTTGATGAAGCAGATCAACTAATTGGCACAGTTACTCCCACCAGTATTTGTCAAGCACTAGAGCAATCAGCGGAAAATTCCCCAAAAGAAGAGAGATTACGTTTACTAGAGTCCGCAGTAGTCAATGCTAACGACTCAATTTTAATCACCGAAGCCCACATCTCAAACGGTCAGATAGAACCGCGGATAGTTTATGCCAATCGGGCATTTACTCAGATGACTGGTTACACACTAGAGGAAGTCATCGGCCAAACACCCCGCTTCTCTCACGGCGAAAAAACTTGTCGTGCCGAAATGAAAAGACTGTTTGCGGCTGTGCAAGCTGGATTACCTATTAGAACCGAATTACTCAGCTATCGCAAAGACGGCTCAACCTACTGGGTAGATATGAACTTAGTGCCGATTAAAAATGCTCAAGAACATATCACTCACTTTGTCGCCATACACCGCAACATTACAGAGCGAAAACTGGCAGAAGCCGCCCTACAGTGGAACGAAGAATTATTCCGCCAATTGACCGAAAATCTGCCCCAAGCCTTTTATGTCTGGGATGGAAATCAACAGGAATTGCATTATGTTAGCCCAGGTTATGAAAGAATTTGGGGGAGAAGTGGCGATCGCCTGATGAAAGATGCCCAATCATATTTTGCCGCAATTTGTCCTCCCGATCGCGATCGCGTAGTAGCAGCGTTTCAAAATTTATTAACAGGTCAATCTTTCGATGAAAGATATCAAATTGTGCGCCCTGATGGTGCAATTCGCTGGATTTCTAGCAAAATCTTGCCGATCAAAAATGATCATGGACAAATTTATCGCTTCGTCGCTATAGATGTAGATGTGACTGAACGCATCCAAGCAGAAGCCGCCATGCACGAAAGCGAAAGACGATTCCGCGCAATTTTTAATGGAACATTTCAATTTTCTGGCTTACTCACCCCAGAAGGCAACTTACTAGAAGCGAACCAGACATTACTCGACTTTGGTGGACTGCAACCACAAGATGTTGTCGGTAGATTATTTTGGGAAACCCAATGGTGGATGATTTCTCCAGCAATTCAAAATCAATTAAAACAAGCAATTGCGATCGCCGCTAGGGGCGAATTTATTCGTTACGAAGTTGATATTCTCGGCGCTCACCAAACATTACGCACCATAGATTTTTCCCTCAAACCCCTCAAAGATGAAACAGGCAAAATCGTCCTACTGATTAGCGAAGGGCGAGATATCACCGAACTTAAGCAAACACAAACAGCACTCAAGCAAGCCAACCAAGAATTAGAACAGCGCGTCGCCGAGCGAACCCAAGTCCTACAGCAAACAAATCAGCAATTATTAACAGAAATTGCCCAACGCCAAATCGTCGAAGAGCAACTGCGGCAATCCCAAATTATGTTGCAATTAGTCATGGATACCATTCCTCAAGGTATTCTCTGGAAAGATTGCAATTCTGTAGTTTTGGGTTGTAATCGTAATTTTGCCAAATTAGTTGGTGTCGAAAAGCCAGAAGATATTATTGGGAAAACAGGTCATGAGTTCCTATCACATAAGTCAGAAGCAGACTTTCACCAAGAGTGTGATGCGAGAGTCATCGAGACAAATCAACCTGAACATCATCTGATTGCACCTCTGCGGCTAATCAATGGTAAACAAAGTTGGTTAGAAATTAGTAAAATCCCATTACATGATGTTGCAGGTAATGTAGTAGGTCTCCTGGGTACAGTTGCAGATATTACCGAACGCCAACAAGTACAGGCAGATTTAGAAAAAAGTGAAGAACGTTTTCGCTTCTTAGTTGAATCCATTCCCCAACAAGTATGGATAGGGGAGGCAAATGGTAACATCCAATACATTAACCAAAAAACTCTTGACTATCATGGCTGCGCTCCAGAGCAGGTTTTTGGTTGGGCATGGCAGCAATGGCTACATCCAGATGATTTACCCCAATGTTTAGCAGTGTGGGAAGCAGCTTTAGCTACAGGTCAACCGTTTGAAGGTGAGTTACGCTTACTCAGAGGTATTGATCACACCTATCGCTGGCATTTAGTCCGGGCAATCCCTTGGCGTGATCAAGCCGGGGAAATCCACACTTGGTTCGGTACAAATACAGACATTCATGATCGCGTCACAGCCGAACTGGCCTTGAAACATAGCGAACAGCGCTTCCGTAACTTAGTTGAATCTAGCTACGATTTAATCTGGGAAGTTGATCAAAACTGTGCTTATACTTACGTTAGTCCGAAAATCCGCGACATTTTAGGTTACGAACCAGAAGCAGCTTTAGGCAAAACACCGCTTGATTTCATGCCACCAGAATTACATGAAACCCTAGCGCCCGGTTTTGCAGCAATTTTGGCAGTACCCCAACCATTTCAGTGCTTAGAAAACATCCAAGTCCATCAAGACGGACATTTAGTCTTGTTGGAAACCAGTGGAGTGCCAATATTTGATCAAGACGGCAAATTTACTGGTTATCGTGGCACAAATCGAGATATTACCGAACGCAAACAAGCAGAGACGGCATTAAAAGAAACTCAACAGCAACTACAGGCAATTTTAGATCACTCCGCAGCGGCGATTTATGTAGTTGATACAGACAATAGATTTCTCTTAATTAACCGTTATGTTGCTCAACTACTCAACATAACCCAAGAGCAAATCATCGGTAAAAGCATTTACGAGCTATGGACGCAAGAGATTGCTGATAAGTTTGCGGTGAATAACCATCAGGTAATTACTCATGGGGTGCCAATCAAAGTTGAAGAAGTTGTACCTCTTGAGGACAAGTTACACACCTACTTTTCTGTCAAGTTTCCCTTAAAAGATGCCCAAGGCGTAACGTACGCTGTCTGCGGTCTGTCTACCGATATTACCGATCGCAAAATGGCAGAAGAATCTTTAACTCGCTTTCATAAAGCGATTGAAAGTACTAGTGATGCTATTTGCATGACAGATGGAACCGGTAAAGTGACTTATGTTAATTCTGGGTTTACTGAGATATATGGATACAGTTTAGAAGAATATCTGGCAGCTGGAGGAGCAGTTAGTATCTTCAAGTATCAGGCAGAGCTAAACACAGTATTAGCCACAGTTGAAAATGGTGACTCATGGCGTGGTGAAGTGACAATGCAAGCTCGCAATGGGCGGCTATTACAAGTTTATTTACGTGCTAACGCTATGAAAGATGCTACTGGTAGAATTATAGGGTTAGTTGCCATCCATACTGATATTACACCCAGAAAACAGGCAGAAGAAGGTTTAAGACTACGCGATCGCGCGATCGCCGCCAGCAGTAATGGCATTATCATTGCCGATGCCAGCATTCCCAACGGCCCAATTATTTATGTAAATCCAGCCTTTGAACACATGACAGGCTATAGTGCAGCCGAAGTTATCGGCACCAGCTTTCGGTTATTCCAACGCGCAGACATTGAACAATCTGGTTTACAAGAACTGAATGCAGCAATGCAAGCAGGCAGAGACTGTACTGTAACTCTGCGAAACTATCGGAAAAATGGCAGCCTATGGTGGAATGAACTGAATATTTCTCCTGTATATGATACTGAAGGCATACTCACTCATTACATCGGCATTCAAACCGATATTACTGAGCGTAAACAAACAGAAACTGCTTTACTCGTCAGTCAACAGCGATTGCAATACTTACTTTCTTCCAGTCCAGCAGTTATCTATACAAGTAAAGTTGGCGAAGACTTTGGCACTACCTTTGTTAGTAACAACATTAGCACTATCACTGGTTACCAACCACAAGATTTCACAGAGGATAGCAGCTTTTGGGCCCATCATATCCACCCAGAAGATGTACTTAATGTTTTTGCCGAACTCAGCCAAATATTGCAGCAAGAATATTACACTTTAGAATACCGCTTTCTCCACAAAAACGGAACTTACCGCTGGGTATCTGACCAAGGTAAACTAGTCCGAGATGATACTGGCAACCCAGTGGAAATGGTAGGTTACTTAGCAGATATCACACAGCGTAAGCAATTAGAACAAGAACTCAGAATAGCTCTAGAGAAAGAAAAAGAACTGAATGAACTAAAATCTCGGTTTGTTTCCATGACTTCTCATGAATTTCGCACACCGCTGAGTACGATTCTTTCTTCTTCAGAATTGCTGGAACATTATCGTTACAAATGGACAGAAGAAAAACAAATTACCCACCTGCATCGAATTCAAGCAGCAGTAAAGCGGATAAACGAGATGTTGAATGATGTTTTAGTCATTGGTAAAGCAGAAGCAGGAAAACTTGAATATCGACCCACTGCTTTTGATTTGGTTGCCTACTGTACTCACATCATCGAAGAAGCGCAACTAAATCAAAATAATCGCTGCTGCATTTATTTTAGTAGTCAATATTCATCCATATCATGCTGTATGGATGAAAAATTGCTTGGGCATATTCTCCATAATTTACTCTCGAATGCAATTAAATATTCTCCTGAAGGAAGTACTGTTAAATTAACCCTTGCTTGTGAACATGGACAAGCAATATTAGAAATTCAAGACCGAGGTATTGGTATTCCGCCAGAAGACTTACCACATTTGTTTGAGTCTTTTCATCGTGCTAAAAATGTGGGAAATATACTAGGAACTGGATTAGGACTGGCAATTGTAAAAAAGTGTATAGATATACACCAAGGGATAATTACTGTCACCAGTTCATTAGGAGTTGGCACTACCTTTACCGTAACTCTGCCATTAAATAGCGCAATGCAAATCGAGGGAAATGATGATTAAAATTCTAGTAATTGAAGACGAAGAATCTGTGCGGGAAAACCTTTTAGATTTGTTAGAGGCAGAGGATTTTGAGACCATTGCTGCTGCTAATGGTAGAACAGGTGTAGATTTAGCATTTGCAGAGTCTCCAGACTTAATTCTATGCGACATGATGATGCCAGAAGTTGATGGATATGGAGTTTTGACAGCATTACGACAAGACCCATTAACAGCCACAATTCCATTTATTTTTCTCACAGCCAAATCAGCTAAATCTGATTTTCGGCAAGGGATGGATATGGGTGCAGACGACTATCTAACTAAGCCATTTACACGAGCGGAATTATTAGGTGCAATTATGAACCGCTTAGAAAGGCAGGCTACTTTAAAAAAGTATTTATCTAGTCCGACAATAGTAGCTAAAACTGTATCACCCAAAATTCAGTTATTAGAAATGAATTTGCAACGGGTAGTTCAACAAAAAAAATTTCAAGAATTTGAAATTTATTATCAACCAATAGTTGATATCGCTTCTGGTCAAATCATTGCGGCTGAAAGTTTATTACGTTGGCAAAGTCCAGAATTAGGTTTAGTTACTCCCACAGAATTCATACCTATTGCTGAATCTACAGGTTTAATTGTACCTATTGATCAATGGGTATTACAAAATGTTTGCCAACAAATTAAAATTTGGCATGATGTGGGAATTGCTTATTTAACCATGACTGTAAACTTATCAGTGATGGAATTTTATCAGCCAGATTTACTCAACAAAATTAATGATTTCTTAAAAAGAAATAAACTCGAACCACAATATTTAGAAATAGAACTAACTGAAAGTATGATTATGCAAGATATCAATAGTGCGATCGCCACTATGAATAAATTAAAATCTTTAGGTTTAAAAATCGCTATTGATGATTTTGGCACAGGTTATTCCTCGCTCATTTATCTCAAAAATTTACCAATTAATACTTTAAAAATTGACCGTTATTTTATTCATAACGTAGCTGTTGATCATCAGAAATCTGCTATTACTAAAGCTTTAATTGAAATGGCGCATAACCTAAATATGCGAGTAGTAGCTGAAGGAGTAGAAACAGAAGAAGAATTACATTTTTTGCGTGAATATCAATGTGATTCTATGCAAGGATTTTTATTCAGTCGTCCATTACCAGCAGCAGAATTTGAAAACTTTTTGTGGAGTAATAGACATTTATATATATAAATTTATGCAAATTTTATAATCGACATTTTTACTACATAAAAATTTTGTATTTATCAGAGAAAGATAAATATATAATTCTATTGTTAAATTAAGATTTGCTGATACAAATCTTATTCATAAAATCTTGTTACGAGATATTTTTAAAATTTTATATTTACTGAACTTTAATCAAGTATATGAATAAAATCTTAGTGATTGAAGATGATTTAAATGTACGCCAAAACCTGATAGATTTACTTTATGCTGAAAATTTTAATGTCATCACTGCCGAAAATGGTTACTTTGGTTTGCAGTTAGCGCAAACAGAAATTCCTGACTTGATAATTTGTGATGTGATGATGCCAGAATTAGATGGTTATGAAGTCCTCAAAGAGTTACGTCAAAACCCTAAAACTGCAATTATTCCCTTCATTTTTTTAACCGCTAAATCAGAAAAAAATGACTTTCGCAGAGGTATGGATTTAGGTGCGGATGATTATATTGTCAAACCTTTTTCTCGGTCAGAATTATTAGCAGCAATTACCTGTCGTTTAGAAAAGCAAACGGTAATTTATCAACAAACTCAAGAAAAACTAGATAAATTGCGTACTAGCATTACGCTGTCATTACCTCACGAATTACGCACACCGCTAAATGGCATTTTAGGTTTCTCTCAAATTCTCATGGAAGAAAGTGCATTGCTAGATGCAGAATCTATCAAAGAAATGGCAGAATTTATCCATCAATCAAGTCAGCGTTTATTTCATTTAATTCAAAAGTTTTTACTATATGCAGAACTCGAAATTATTGCCACAGATCCGCAGCGTGTCCAAGAAATTCAAAACCAATCAACGGAATTTCCCACACCAGACCTAACTAATTTGATGATAGAAAAAGCAAAAAATGCTGATAGAGAAGATGATATCCAAATAGATTTATCACCATGCAATGTCAAGATTGCTGCTAAAAAAATTACGAAAATAGCTGAAGAATTACTAGATAATGCTTTAAAATTCTCTCCCAGCGGTACGCCGATTAAAATTACAGCTAGGGCTACCAATAATACTTTTAGTTTATCTTTTTGCGATCGCGGTCGAGGTATGAGCCGAGAGCAAATTGCCGAGTTAGGTGCTTATCGGCAATTTGAGCGCAAACTCCATGAACAACAAGGCTCAGGATTAGGCTTAATTATCGCTAAAAAATTAGTAGAATTACACGACGGCACTCTCAAAATTGAAAGTAAGCCCCAAGACAAAACTGTTGTGACTGTGACACTTCCCTGTAGCACTCAAGAAGCATCACCAGATCATTACTCAGTACTGGCTGAACGCCCCGCTACCGCTAACAGCACTCAGTAACTCAAACATAACTCAGCACTTAAATAAAAGCTTGGGCATTGTTCAATAAGCGTTAGCTTCTTTGGACAATGCCTTCAGCTAGTTGGGTATGTAGATTTGGCTGACTCGAATACTATTATGTCTAGCCGATGTATGAATTGATGTTGGGGTTTTTGTCAAAGTTAGCGTATAACTTGTATAAGTTGTATACAAATAAGCAATTTTATACAAAGTTGGGTAGCAGAGTATGGCAAAGCGATCGCTCCAAGCATCGACTGAAGGTATCAGAAAAGCAAAACAAGCCTTTAAACGTAAAGGCTGGACACAAGAATATTTAGCAGCTGAGGTCGGCTTAGAGACTCGCCAAGCCATTTGGAAGTTTTTTACTGGAAAGCGCATAGACCGCCATGTGTTCAACGATATTTGCTTTGCGCTGGAACTCGACATCTCCGAAATTGCCCAACCGTTGAGTGCGGATGAATCAGGTTTCTTAGATATCCCGGCGAATCTGTCTCTAGAGATTGAGACATTAGTAAAAAAACTACGGTCTCTCTATCAAGAAAATATTCAAGCCCAGTGCGGTACTGTGCAAATTTTAGATGTTGCTCAACCAATACAATTCAAAGATATTTATGTTGATGTAGAGATATTAGAAGAAATTAACAGTCGCAGATGGCTAGAAATTAAAAAATTTCCCCAGGTATGGATGAAAGAAAATAACTGCTTGGGTGTAGCTGACTGGCCTCAAAGTAGAGGTTCGGGAATGGAAGCAGTTAAAAAATATACCAAGTTGATGGTACTAGGTAAGCCAGGTTCGGGTAAAACTACATTTTTGCAAGCGATCGCTAATAATTGTAATCTAGGTCTGTTTCAGCCTGATTATTTACCCATTTTTGTCCGGTTGAAAGACTTTGCTGAAGATCTTCGCGGACGTACTCAAATTAGTCTATCTAACTATCTATATGAATCTTTTATCAATCTTGGCATTCATGAACAAGAACTAACTACCGTCTTTGCTCATGGGCGAGCCTTAATTTTATTAGATGGCTTAGATGAAGTAGTTGAGCAAGATAGCGATAAAATCATTCATAAAATTCGTCAGTTTACCGAAAAATTTTACAAAAATAAAATAATTATTACTTGTAGATTGGGCATACAAAATTATAAATTTCACGGCTTTACAGAAGTAGAAATTGCAAATTTTCGTAAACCGCAAATCGCTAATTTTGCAGAAAAATGGTTTTGCTCAGTTGCTAAACATCCACCAGGAGTAGCGCAAGACCTAGCAAGTCGGTTTGTCCAGAAGCTCGAATTAATAGAAAATTTGCAATTTTTAGATTTAGCAGCCACACCAATTTTACTAAATTTTATTTGCTTAATTTATCAGTTTAACGAAGATTTACCTGTTAATCGGGCTGAATTTTATAAACAAGTATTGGATTTACTACTAATACGTTGGGACGAAGCCAAAGGCATTCAAAGAGATGAGTTTTATCCTAATTTCTCGTTGATACACAAAATAAAATTGCTGAGTCATATAGCGGCAATTACCTTTCCCAAAAGCAGTTACTTTCAGCCTGAATCTCATCTCTGTCAACTGATTACCGATTATTTAGTTCACAATTTTAATACCTCAAATGATACCACGGCTTTGCAACTAGAAAGTGCATATTTGTTGCAAGCAATTGAAATTCAACATGGGTTATTAGTTCAAAGAGCGCGAGGAATTTATTCTTTTTCGCATATTAGTTTACAACAATATCTTACCGCTAGAGAAATAGTTGCTAACATCAATACGCAGAACATAGCAGAATTGATGAATCACCTGAATGAAAAGTATTGGTGGGAAGTTTTCTTACTCATTGCAACTATGTTAAAACCTGCCGATGAATTATTCAAGGCAATGAAGGAAAAAATTGATAATTTATCTGTGAAAAATGCTAAACTACACAACTTTTTGACTTGGTTAACTCAAAAAGCTGCCGTAGTAAATACATCTTATCATGCAGCTAGTGTGCGGGCTTTTTATTTTACCATTGCTATACCTTCAGAATATGCTTTAGCCTGTAGTCAAGAATTAGCAATACTTTTAGATCATCATCTGGCTGGTAATCTGGCAGGAGATTTGGCATTAGACTTAGCTTTAATTCATGGATTAACTGTCAGCTTAGGCATAAATTCTGAGATTTTTTTAGCCAGATTTTCAGCTTTGAGTTTAGCCCTTGACCTTAAGCATTTATTAGCAACTCAACCAGATTTACAAAAATCATTGCAAGAAATCAAAAATCAGCTACCTTCTCCCAGCCAAGGTGGAGATTTTTTAAAAAGTTGGTGGCAAGAAAATGGCAAAAATTGGACAGAAGCATTAAGAGATTGGATGATTACTACTCGACAGATAGGTCATAATTGGCGGTTCAATCAAAAAGATTTACATGATATACAGCAGTACTGGGATGCGAACAAATTACTTTTAGATTGTTTACAGAGTCCTACTGACGTTTCTCCTAATTTACGGAATTATCTCGAAAAAAGTTTGTTTTTACCTAAAGAAATCCAACTTGAGACAGGCGACGAAAATTAAATTTTCAGTCTATCTTACAAAAGTTATGTATAATTTCACACTGCTATGAAATTCTCTGGGCATTTCTTGTGGTTGGCTTTGTTATTGATAACAGCAGGTTGTAACCAAATTCGTGACTTTTCAGATAATGCCATAACTCAAGACTCTACACCTGCGCCCTTATTAGTAGAGAATTCTACACAGTCTCAAAATATTATCCCTACTGAACCACTTTCGCCCCAACCTATTCGCATCAACTTACAAAAATTACCAGCACCTTTCGCTACCGAAAGTGCATCGAAGCGCCCAGAAGTAGTATCAATTCCGCAAAATCCGGTATTACGAGTACCGCCAGGATTTCGGGTAAATATCTTTGCTGAAGGTCTGAAAGCACCACGTTGGTTGGCTTTAACTTCTAGTGGTGATGTGCTGGTAACAGAAACGAGAGAAAACCGCATTCGCCTATTGCGAGACAGTAATGGCGATGGTGTGGCTGATGTGAGTCAAACTTTTGCTAATGCAGACAACGGCTTAAATATTCCCTTTGGAATGACGTTCGCAGGGAATTATTTCTTTTTGGGTAATACTGATGCAGTTTTACGGTTTTCCTACAGCAAAGGTCAAAAGCAATTATCGGGGACTGGGGAAAAAATTGCGGATCTTCCTGGTGGTGGTTATAACCAACATTGGACAAGGAATGTGGTGGCTGCACCAGATGGCAAAAAATTATATGTTTCTGTTGGTTCTCGTTCTAATGCAGATGAGGAAGCTTTACCAAGGGCTTCAGTACAAGTAATGAATTTGGACGGTTCCGAACAGCAGATATTCGCCTATGGTTTGCGAAATCCGGTGGGTTTGGATTTTCATCCAGTGACTAAAGAGTTATATACGACTGTGAATGAACGGGATGGTATTGGTGATGATTTGGTTCCTGATTATTTCACCCGCATTCAGCAGGGGGAATTTTATGGCTGGCCTTATGCTTACCTCACGCCAAATAACCTTGATCCTCGTCAAACAGCGAATGGCAAAAGTAAACGCCCAGATTTGGTAGCCCGGACTCGGACACCTGATGTTTTATTTCAAGCTCATTCAGCGGCGCTGGGTGTGCAATTTTACGATGGTAAGAGTTTTCCGGCAAAATACAAAAATGGTGCTTTTGTGGCGTTTCGGGGTTCTTGGAATCGCGATCGCGGCACTGGTTATAAAGTTGTATTTGTCCCTTTTGATACCAAAGGACGACCACAAGATAATTACGAAGATTTTCTCACAGGATTTTTGTTAAATCCTAATACCCCAACTACTTGGGGGCGACCTGTTGGTTTATTAGTATTACCTGATGGTAGTTTACTAGTAACAGAAGAAGCTAATAACCGGATTTATCGTATTCAATATACAGGAAATCAAAAATAGACAGATTGTTTCTGAAAATGCAACCGCTGATACATGCCGATGTACGCCGATGATTTTAAATAACAGTTAGTATTCTTTGGCGGTTGATGTCTATTTCTCACAGTAGTAATTCTGTAGCAAGTTTATCTAATTTACCTTTATCACCCAATGGTGCTGAGGTAATTTTAGGTACTACTCTTGAACCGCAACAATTAGCGATACCCATAGCACCTAGTCCGATAACAATGTTTGGCCCGCGTGGTGCTTGTTTAGTATCAGAAACCGGGCCATTATGGGTGTCAGATACGGGACATCATCGCTTATTAGGATGGCGCAATTTACCCACAAAAGATAATCAACCTGCGGACTGGGTAATTGGACAAGCAGACTTTGACCATGAAGGACAAAATGCTAAAGGTACGCCAGGAAGAACAACTGTTAGCGTCCCGACTGGGATGTGTGTTTGTGGCACAGGTTTAGCCGTAGCTGATGCTTGGAATCATCGAGTTTTGATTTGGAAAAATTTACCAGAAGATAGCAATGTTCCGGCAGATTTAGTGTTAGGACAAGCTAATTTTGTTGACAATGAACCAAATCGAGGCACTCAGCAAGCAGATGCAAATACAATGCACTGGCCTTATGGTGTTTTCTATCATCAAGGAATGCTATTTATTGCCGATACAGGTAATAGAAGGCTGTTAATTTGGCAGGAGTTTCCCACAGAAAATGGTCAGCCTGCTGATTTAGTTCTGGGACAACCAGATATGATTTCTCGTAATGAAAATGGCGGTGCTTCGGCAACGGCGGCGAGTATGCGTTGGTGTCACGACATTGCTATTTGGGATAATAATTTGGTTGTTGCTGATGCGGGTAATCATCGAGTGATGATTTGGCAGGGTATACCAACAGAAAATAATGCCCCTTGTGCAGTAGTATTAGGGCAAAAAAGCTTTGATTTTGTGGAGATGAATCAAGGAATTTATTTGCCGAGTGCGAGTAGTTTAAGTATGCCTTATGGAGTGGCGACAACCGAGGAATGGTTGCTAGTTGCGGATACGGCTAATTCGCGGTTGCTAGGATGGAAGCAGCCAGAATCAATATTATCATTGCAAGGTGCGATCGCGGATGGATTAGCTGGACAAAACAGCGTTGCAAGCAAAAGTGAAAACCGTAATTATGGACTCCCGACGCGAGATAGTGTGAATTGGCCTTATGGAGTCAAAATTTGTGGCAAAACAGCGGTAATTGCTGATTCTGGAAATAACCGAATTTTGCTGTGGCGGTTTAACTATGGCGAGTGAAGAAATCAGAGTTAAGGGTACTGTTCAAGGAGTTGGGTTTCGTCCGACTGTTTATCGTCTGGCTAAAGCTTGCGGTTTGCGGGGAGATGTTTGTAATGACGGACAAGGTGTATTAATTCGCGCCTCTGCAAGTGAGGAAGCAATAGCAGAGTTTGTTGCTAGGTTACAACAAGAATGTCCACCTTTGGCAAGAATTCAAGAATTAATCAGAACCTCTTGCACACAAGAGTATAACTTTGATGATTTTGTCATCTCCCAGAGTATCAGCAACAAAATCAAAACCGAAATCACTCCAGATGCGGCGACTTGTTCTGAATGTCAAAAAGAAATCTTTGACCCTTTTAGTCGGTTTTATCGTTACCCTTTTACTAACTGTACTCATTGCGGCCCCCGTCTGAGTATTATTCGCGCCATTCCTTATGACAGATGCAATACCAGTATGTCTGCGTTTGTCATGTGTCCCGAATGTGCAAAGGAATACCACTATGTCGAAAACCGCAGATTTCACGCCCAACCTACAGCTTGCCATACTTGCGGCCCCTCTGCTTGGCTAGAACGTGCTGATGGTAAACCTGTGACTGCTTCTATGTTCTCGATGATGGATGATGTGGATGCAGTTTGTACATTGTTGCAAAAGGGTGAGATTGTAGCAATTAAGGGGATAGGTGGATTTCATTTAGCTTGTGATGCGACAAACGAAACGGCTGTACAAAAATTGCGTCAGAGGAAGAGGCGTTATGATAAGCCTTTTGGTTTGATGGCGCGAGACTTGGCT
The DNA here is from genome assembly GCF_002897135.1 of Nostoc cycadae WK-1. Lineage (NCBI taxonomy): Bacteria > Bacillati > Cyanobacteriota > Cyanophyceae > Nostocales > Nostocaceae > Nostoc > Nostoc cycadae. The sequence goes on from NZ_DF978428.1 coordinate 173,641, forward strand.
GTAATTGAGGAGTTTTGTATAGTCAGTGGGAAAGAGAAGGAGTTATTAGTTAGTGCTGCTGCGCCAGTTGTTTTGTTGCGGAGGAAAGAAGAAACGAACCGCCAAGTACACGAAGGAAAAGAGAAAAGAAGAGTTTTAGAGGATTTTAGCGTAAGTTCTGTAGATAATAAGAATACGCAGCAATATTGTATAGCAGAATCTGTTGCACCTGGGCAAAATACTCTCGGATTCATGTTACCTTATACGCCTTTGCATCATTTAATTTTGCGGCGGATGAATCGACCAATTGTATTAACAAGTGGGAATATTTCAGATGAACCGCAGTGTATTGATAATGATGAGGCGCGAGAAAAGTTAGGCAAAATTGCTGATTATTTTATTTTACATAATCGAGATATTGTTAACCGTGTAGATGATTCAGTCGTGCGGGTTGTTGGTGAAAAAATCCAAATAGTTCGTCGTGCTAGAGGATATGCACCAGCACCGATTAATTTACCAGCAGGATTTGATAAAGTAACGCCAATTTTAGCAATGGGTAGTGAGTTAAAAAATACCTTTTGCTTGTTACGTGATGGAGAGGCTATTTTATCGCAACATTTAGGTGATTTAGAAAATGCTGCGGCGTTTAATGCCTATCAAGATACGCTGAATTTATACTTGAATTTATTTGAGCATAAACCAGAAGCGATCGCTATCGATAAACATCCAGAATATCTCTCTAGCAAACTCGGCAAAGAACTCGCCTCTGCAAATCAAATTCCCCTGCATCAAATTCAACATCATCACGCCCACATCGCCGCTTGCATGGCAGAAAATGGTATTCCTTTAAATACATCACCAGTGTTAGGTATTGCTTTTGATGGGTTAGGTTATGGTGAAGATGGTACACTTTGGGGCGGCGAATTTCTCTTAGCTGATTACTGTAAACTTCAGCGACTAGCAACATTTAAACCAGTTGCAATGATTGGTGGTGAACAAGCAATTTATCAACCTTGGCGTAATACCTACGCTCACTTAATATCAGCCAATCTTTGGGATAAATGCCAACAAAGATATACTGATTTAGAAATATTAAAATTTCTCCAGAGAAAGCCATTAAATTTACTCAATCAACTTATAGAAAAAGGCATTAACTCACCGCCAGCCTCATCAGTAGGAAGATTATTTGATGCTGTAGCCGCCGCTATTGGTATTTGTCCTGAAGAATGTAGCTATGAAGGACAAGCTGCGATCGCCTTAGAAAACCTAGTTGATGTGAACATCTTAAACAATAATGAAGAAAAGCTAATTTATCCTTTAAATTTTAGCTTTTCCGATAATATTTATTGTATAGACTCCGCACCAATGTGGTCAGCTTTACTCAGTGATTTGCAGCAACAAATTCCTCAATCAGTGATAGCTGCTAAATTTCACAAGAGTTTAGCTAATGCCGTAGTCAATATGGTTAAGCTTCTGTGTCAAGAATATCAAATTTCTCAAGTAGTTCTCACAGGAGGAGTATTTCAAAATACTATCTTATTTCAGTTGGTTACTCAACAGTTACAAGAATTAAAAATTAACGTACTAACTCATAGCTTAGTGCCTACTAACGATGGCGGTTTATCTTTAGGACAAGCTATTATTACAGCCGCCAAATTAATTACAAATTATTAACTCTATTTCTCTGAGTACTCTGTGCCTCTGTGGTACCCTGCGGGAAGCCGCTACCGCGTCTACGTTATAAAAGGAAAATAAAAATGTGCTTAGGAATTCCCGGACAAATTGTCGAAATCACTGATATTCAAAAAAAATTAGCCATTGTTAACGTTGCTGGTGTCAAACGTCAAGTTAACATTGCTTGCATCGTTGATGAACAACATCCTCCCGAAGCTTGTTTGGGAGATTGGGTATTAGTTCATGTTGGTTTTGCAATGAATAGAATTAATGAGGAAGAAGCGGCGGAGACATTAAAGTTATTAGAGGAAATTGCGGCGATGAGTTAATTTTTTAAACGCAGAGGGGCGCGAAGGTAAACGCAAAGTTACGCTGAGTTTATACAGTAAAATTAACCCTAGATTTTATGAAATACGTTGATGAATTTCGGGAACCAGAAAAAGCCGAAGCTTTACGCAAAGAGATTGAAAAAATTAGCCAGCAGCTAGATAAACATATCAAAATTATGGAAGTATGCGGCGGGCATACCCATTCTATTTTTAAATACGGTATTGAAGAAATATTGCCAAATAATATTGAACTCATACACGGGCCTGGTTGTCCAGTCTGTGTAATGCCAAGAGGGAGATTAGATGATGCGATCGCACTCTCCCAACATCCTAACGTTATCTTGGCGACATTTGGCGATACCATGCGCGTTCCCGGTTCCAAAGACAGCCTGTTGCAAGCCAAAGCCAAAGGCGCAGATATCCGTATGGTGTACTCGCCCTTAGATAGCTTGCAAATAGCTAAAAATAACCCCGACAAAGAAGTAGTCTTCTTCGCCCTCGGCTTTGAAACCACAGTTCCCAGCACTGCTTTTACCATCCTCCAAGCAGACGCAGAAAACATACGCAATTTTAGTATGTTCTGCAACCATGTCCTCGTCATTCCCGCCCTTAAAGCCCTACTAGATAACCCTGACTTACAACTAGATGGATTTGTTGGGCCGGGTCATGTCAGTATGGTAATCGGTACTGACCCCTATCAATTTATTGCCCAACAATATCATAAGCCAATTGTTGTTTCTGGCTTTGAACCATTAGATATTCTCCAATCAATTTGGATGCTATTAAAGCAGCTAGTAGAAAATCGTTGTGAAGTCGAAAACCAATATAACCGACTCGTCGAAAAAGCTGGGAATCAAATAGCAATTAAAGCCATGAACGAAGTTTTTGAAGTGCGCGAAACTTTTGAATGGCGTGGTTTAGGTGAACTACCATATTCAGGTTTAAAAATTCGTCCTGAATATAGCCAATTTGATGCTGAAGTAAAATTTACCATACCTAATCAAAAAGTCGCAGATCATAAAGCTTGTAAATGTGGCGAAATCCTCAAAGGAGTTTTGAAACCTTGGGAGTGTAAAGTATTTGGTACAGCTTGCACACCAGAAACACCGATAGGTACTTGCATGGTTTCTTCGGAAGGTGCTTGTGCAGCTTATTACAAATACGGACGCTTTTCTAATTTTAACCAGAAAAAGTTATCTGAAAAACAAACAGCAACCCTAACTTCATAACCTAAGATTAAAGTAAGCAATCCGAACGCTACAAGACAACAATTTTAGGATTGGAGTAGAAAATTATGCCTTTTGTTACAGTTAAAATTGCCCGTGGTCACTCCATAGAAAAGAAACGGCATCTAGTAGAAGCGATTACTAATGCCCTAGTCACATCTTTAGATACTAAACCAGAGTGGATAACCATTCACATTGATGAATTTGAACGTGAAAATTGGGCTGTTAATGGTATCTTACACTGCGATCGCCATCGCGGTAGACATGATGAAACAGGCAGATAAAACTAGTTAAAAGGCAGGAGGCAGGAGGCAGAAGATATTTATAGTTATTAAATAAAAGCATCTCTGTCACCTATCACCTGTCACCTGTTACCTACTATACATTTCTATCATAAATTATTTTAATCAATTCTCTATGGATTTAACATCAAACCAATTACAAAATCCTCTATTTCAAAAAATTGAACAAGTTCGTCGTCGCCAACCTAAAATTCGAGACACTCACATAACTTTGGCACATGGTAGTGGCGGTAAAGCCATGCGTGATTTAATTGATGATATCTTTGTTCGGAGTTTTGATAATCCTATACTTTCTCAATTAGAAGACCAAGCAAGCATCAATTTAGCTAATCTTCTACAACAGGGAGATAGACTCGCATTTACCACAGATTCTTATGTTGTAGACCCTTTATTTTTCCCTGGTAGTGATATTGGAGAATTAGCAATTAACGGCACAATTAATGATTTAGCTGTTAGCGGTGCAAAACCTTTATATCTCACCTGTAGCGTCATTTTAGAAGAAGGATTACCTGTAGAAACTCTACGCCGTGTAGTCGCAAGTATGCAAGCCGCAGCTAAAAATGCAGGTGTGCAAATTGTCACAGGCGACACAAAAGTAGTGCATCGTGGTGCTGCTGATAAATTATTTATTAACACTGCTGGTATTGGTATCATTCCCACAGGCGTAAATATTTCTGCTCATAATATTCAACCGGGAGATGCCATTATTATTAACGGTGAACTAGGTAATCATGGTACTGCAATTTTAATCGCCCGTGGTGAATTAGCCTTAGAAACAGATATTAAAAGTGATTGTCAACCCTTACATACTTTAGTAGAAACCATCATCAATGTTTGCCCCGAAATTCATGCAATGCGGGATGCAACACGCGGCGGTTTAGCTACAGTATTAAATGAATTTGCCATGACATCTAATGTAGGCATTCGCATTCATGAAAAATCTATTCCTATTAGAGAAGAAGTCAAAGGTGTTTGCGAAATTTTAGGTTTAGACCCCTTATACTTAGCCAACGAAGGTAAATTAGTCGTAGTAGTAAAACAAGATAAAGCCGACCAAGTTTTATCAGCAATGAAAACTCATCCTGCTGCTAAAGATGCTTGTATAGTTGGCGAAGTTATCGCCTCCCCTCCCGGCGTTGTCTTCCTCAAAACAGCCTTTGGTGCTGAACGAATTGTAGATATGTTAGTAGGCGACCAACTACCACGCATTTGTTAAATAGTTTGCATTTATCTTTGCGCCTCTGCGCCTACTCTTCGAGAAGCCGCTACCGCGTCTATGCGCGAGATAAAACTTATTTCTGATTTATATGCACGAACTAGGAATAACCCAAAATATAGTAGCCATCGTCACCGAACACGCCAAAGGCATGAAAGTGCAAAAAGTAGTCTTAGAAATTGGCAAACTTTCAGCCATTATGCCTGAGGCTATCAAATTTTGTTTTGATATTTGCTCTAAAGGCACACTTTTAGAAAATTCCATATTAGTGATTATCGAAATCCCAGGATTAGCAAAATGCCGCCAATGCGGTGCTGAAATTGCTATCGATAAACCATTTGGCATTTGCACTTGCGGTAGTGTGCAACTTGATTTAATAACTGGTGAAGAACTCAAAATTAAAGAAATAGAGATAGAGGAAATATGTGTGTAACTTGCGGCTGTTCTGATGATGCTGAGGGAAAAATTACAAATCTCGAAACAGGTGAAGTTAATCACCATCATGACCATCATACCCACACTCATACTTTATCTGATGGGACTGTAATTACCCATTCCCATCATGATGAAGCATCACAAATTCATGCCAAAATTCACGGCACAACCATATCTTTAGAACAAGATATTTTAGCAAAAAATAACTTATTAGCAGCCCAAAACCGAGGATGGTTTAAAGGTCGGAATATTCTCGCATTAAATTTAATGAGTTCTCCGGGTGCAGGGAAAACAACATTATTAACTCGTACTATTAATGATTTAAAACAGCAATTACAAATTAGTGTAATTGAAGGCGACCAAGAAACAACTAACGATGCTCAAAAAATCAAAGAAACAGGCTGTAAAGTTGTGCAAATTAACACAGGTACAGGCTGTCATTTAGATGCGTCGATGATAGAAAGAGGTTTACAACAACTCAACCCACCACTAAACTCTGTGGTTATGATTGAGAATGTAGGTAATTTGGTTTGTCCAGCTTTATTTGATTTGGGAGAACAGGCAAAGGTTGTAATTTTGTCTGTCACAGAGGGAGAAGATAAGCCGATAAAATATCCTCATATGTTCCGCGCAAGTGAGATGATGATTCTCACTAAGATTGATTTATTGCCTTATGTGCAGTTTGATGTAGAACGTTGTATTAAATATGCTAAACAAGTGAATCCTCACATTCAGGTTTTTCAAGTGTCGGCGATGACGGGTGAGGGTTTGGATGGTTGGTATAAGTGGCTGACGGAAAAGGTGGGGAGTTTGTCTATACCAGTTTAAAGTTTATTTCACGCAGAGGCTCGCTAAGGTAAACGCAAAGTTACGCAGAGTCTTTCTTATCCTAAATCTAAGTATGATCGCCTGTGCATAGGATTGTGAAATGAGATAGGCGATCGCCAAAATAGCAAATGCGAATACAAATACTATAATTGTTGTCGCGGACATAGCTTTTGCGATCGCCAAAATAGCACATGCGATCGCAAAATCTATAATTGTTATCGCTGAAATAGAAAATGCAAACGCGAAAATAACAAATGCGATCGCCAAAATCTATAAATGTGTTCGCTGAAATAGATCACGAACGTCTAAATTTTAAGCGATCGCTCAACACAATTTTTCAGTTACGCTACTAAATTTGTTGGGTTGCTCTCAAACTCTTACTCTCCGCGTCTCTGCGCGCCACTCTCCTCAACGGGGGGAACCCCCGCACGGAGGTGGCTTGCCTTTGCGTGAGACAAAAATCATCTCGTCAGCAACACCAAACATAAAAACACAGATGCACATTGTCACCTGTGTTTATCTATATATATCTGCGTTCAATATTCTAATTAAGCGAGGTTCAACACCTTGCGTAACAACGCTTGGTCTTCGATTTTCGCTTTGAGGCGGCCATTCTCGACATCTCGAATCCAGCTTTGGCTTTTCCCGGTGAGTTTGGCTAACTCTCTTTGGGAGAGATTTAAATTTTTGCGGGCTTCTAAAATCTGTTCGCCAACTAAATCGCCAGTGATTCTGACTCGTCTTCGGTTTTTGATAGTGCGGCGTTGCTTTTTTTCCGAGTCAGAAATTTGCTGTTCCCATTCTGGCGGCAGTTCAAATGACAAAATCCGCGCATTCATTAGCAGGTTCCACTTTCCACGGGGGCCGGAATCTGTCAGGCGGGTTTCGCCACCACCGTCATTAATCCAAAATTCTAAGGCTTCGTCTGGATCTTCAGGTATGCCCATTAACTTAGCCCACAATGGTTGAATTTCTGAGGGGTAAGTTACGGGGTCAAACATGGGTTTAACTCCCAAATGATTCAGCACTTCTAAATCACTTTCAAATGTCCGCAGTAGCCGTTTGCGTTCTTCTCGCTGGCGGGAGGCTAAGGTAACTTTTTCCCCTCCATAAGCAATGCGTAGCAAGGTAGGAACAGTGATGCGTTGTTCTCTACCCATCTTGGTTTTAAAGAGTAACCACAACATGAGTCTGACTGCGCCTTCGTGTTGTTGCCAAATACTCATAACAGTGGTTAGCACTGTTTTTGGCAAGCTACCGTATTGATAAAAGGCGGTACGTTCTTTACAGGCTTGTTTGTTTAAGAAATACTGCGCCCAGACTCCGGCTTTAATTTTGAAAGTTAGCCCAACTAGGTATTTACAGCCTATGTCGTCTTCTTGGAAGTGGTGCTGGACATGGACTAAGTGCCACAAGCGAGATTTGGTAACTGAAAATCCTTTGACGCGGCCTTGTTGCGGCCAGTCAATGGAAATTAACAGCGAACAAGCTTGTTGGACAAGATTTTTCATTAAGGTGAGTTTGGCAGTTTTATTTAGGTCTTTGCGTTTTTCTAGCCCCAAATATTTCTCTATTTGCCGTTCATCTAGCGAAAATTCTTGCTCCCAAGGTTGTTCTAAAGTTGTTGCGTAGGCGGCAAATATCAAATGTAGACAAGCCGCGCGGATATCCATTGTCTCAAGTGCTTCTAAATTAGTGATTAAATCACTGACATTAAAAGGATCTTGGATGTGAAAGGCGATCGCACCTTTGCCTTGGCTGACTTGTCGGCTGTAACATAAATATCCTTCTGCATCTTGTTCCCAATTTAAGGATGTGCGTTGAGCCAATAAATTACACGCCTCCCAAATTGCGATCGCCGAAGCAAAAGGGTTATTCTTCCCATTAGAAAATAAGTCCTGACTGGTAGCGTCTCGCGGTTCGACTTTGCATCTCCCCTTTTTCGCCTGCCAGGGTATGGGAGCATTTGTGGGGCAAGCTATTACACACTGGGGTTCCGGATAAAAGCCCTCACAATTGTTACACAGACAAGGATCAATCCAATATTCATCGTCTTCTAACTGAATCGCACCCGTAGGACATTGGGGACGGCAGTTATCACATCCAACGCAACTGTTGTTAGGAATTGTATACGGCATAAAACTTCTTCCCACCTAATCGTTGAGATGTTTGGCTCAAGTCTCCCCCTGGATGTGTCCTGTTTATTCATTACTCACAACCACATTAATTACCTAGCAAAAAGCAGATTTTCTTGCGTCATCATTGCCCACATCCATATTCAGACTTCGCATCCAATTGGAGGCTATGTCAGGCTTTTAAGTCGAGCCGAATATTAGTTCGTCATTAACTATAAATTTCATAAATATTTAGATGATTTTGTTCATCATGAGCCTAGGAAATTTTCTTAAGCTTTCATGTTTTTTTATTCTTTATCTTTGATGTTTACCGGAAAAACTTAACCCAAGGTTTCTTGCAGAATATTTATACACAGAATGATTTACAAGAATAGCGTTTATTAATAATTTTAATATTTAATATCAAGCTAACTGCTGCTATAAAAGTTACATTTTCACTTGAGATGCTCTAATTCCCTTATACTCTCATATTTCGAGCATTTTTATTACTAATTAACAATACTTTGATAATACAAATCAAAAATATATTTATGTAACTGAATAACATATATTTTGTATAGTCAATTACTGTCTGTTGAAAACTGCAAAATAATTTCATTATTAATAGATGTGCTAATAGCATTTTAGTAATTTATTTAGCTTAGTATGTCTGGCTTAAACTCACACTTCTTAAAGAAATAGGGGATATTTTTTTTTACAAATATCAAAACTTTATTGCTATAAAATCTCATTTATTAATCAAATTAAAATTAGAAATTAGGATAAAAGTCATCAAACTTTAATGAAAGAAAAATTAATCGTTTGACAACAAAACAAAACAATTAGATTAAGTTAGTATGAAATTAAGTACAAACAATTTAGATAGGCAGAATCGCCGAAGGTTTATTCATGGCAGCACTAACAGGATTGACATTTGGAGGTAAAACCTGGACACCTAAATTTGCCCAGGAAATTGACAAAGATAAATGTATCGGCTGTGGCAGATGTATTAAAGTGTGTGGGTATAGCGTGCTGGATTTAAAAGCACTCAATGAAGAAGGCGAATTTGTCGAAGACGAAGAAGATGATGAAATCGAGCGCAAAGTAATGGTAGTTGCTAACCCAGATAACTGCATTGGTTGTGAAGCTTGCGCCCGGATTTGTCCTAAGAACTGCTACACACACGCAGCATTAAACAATTAAATATTTGGCGACTATGAAGAGTTGTTGTTTTGATTAGGGGGTACAAAGCAAGGTATCTAGAGGGGAATTTATATAGCAGGTTACAGATGACAGGTTACAGGTGATAGGTTACAGAGTTAAAAGCTTTGCGTTGTTTAAGTTTTATCATCTGTTAATGTCATAAACTATGCTGCGGTTGCTATATAGTTAATTGAACTGAGTAAAAAGTTCATAGTAAACAAATGCGTAAATTCAAAATTGTTAATTATTAACTAAATCATACTTGCTGCTAATTTTACTGTTCAATATGAGAACTAATAGTACCCTCTAAAAACAACTAACTCTTGAAGAAGTAGAAGGTACTCTTGTTGTAGTCGTGAGAAATATTTTTAAATTTTTGGGGGAAGGATCTGAAGAGATCTGGAAAATTCCCCCAAATTTTATAGGATCTAAGATACAAAGTTAATAAGTAGAACTCAAAAGTCAAAAATCAAAGACTAAAAAATTTTGATGATGAGCTTTTGTGCGGTTTTAGATAATGGGGTTGTTGATGCCACTGAAGTATAAAAGATGAAGCCTCAAGGATAACATTTCATACTTCATACTAGCCTACGGCAAGCCACCAAAGGGTGTCTACACACTTCATACTTACAGGATCTTTTATGCAACAAATTCCTGTTTCACTATGGACGCTAGTTGCTGGCATAGTAGTTACAGCGGCTAGTGTTTGGATTGGTCACAATCACACGCTATTACCAGAACAAGCATCACTACAAGCACCTTTGGTAGACGGATTTTTCAATATCATGTTTACCATTGCGATCGCATTGTTTCTGGTTGTAGAAGGAACAATTCTCGTTTTTTTAGTCAAGTATCGTCGTCGTCGCGGTGATGATACTGATGGTATACCTGTAGAAGGGAATGTTCCCTTAGAAATCTTTTGGACAGCCATCCCATCAGTGATTGTCATTGGTTTAGGCATCTATAGCGTAGATGTTTTTAACCAGATGGGAGGTTTTGAGCCAGGAAATCACCCTCATTCTGTGGCTCATGTTGCTCACGCTTCGGGAACTGCGATGGCGGCTACCCTCAATGATACGCCAGCCGAAGCAACCTCAGCCCCCAGCATTGGGATTGGTGCGAAAAACAGCGAAAGCAAACCCGCTGACTTGGTAGTGAACGTCAAAGGGATACAGTTTGCTTGGATATTCGACTATCCCAACAGTGGCGTTACCACTGGTGAATTGCACGTTCCTATTGGTGCTGATGTGCAGTTGAATTTGTCTGCACAGGATGTAATTCATTCTTTTTGGGTTCCTCAATTCCGCTTGAAGCAAGACGCGTTACCGGGTATCCCCACTGAATTGCGATTCACCGCCACCAAAACCGGGACATATCCGGTAGTTTGTGCGGAACTTTGCGGTGGTTATCATGGTTCGATGCGATCGCAAGTCATTGTCCACACACCAGAAGAATACGATCGCTGGTTGACAGAAAGCAAGCTCGCCCAAACACAAGATTTGCAGCAAGCTGTTGCAGTTAATCCCGCCGACTTATCCCCTGCTGAATTTCTTGCACCCCACATCCACAATATGGGTGTAAGTGCAGCAAGTATCCAGTCAATAGTCAAAGGTCAATAGTCAATAGTCAACAGTCAATGGTGAGCCAGTGCGTTGGGCGGGTTTCCCGACTTGAAGCAACTGGTGAACCCGAAGGGTCAATAGCAATTAGTAACTCACAAATGACCAACGACAAATGACCAATGACCAATGACAAATGACCAATGACAAATGACCAAAAACTAATTTATGACACAAGTAGAATTTCCCCCCAACACGCCACCAGAGAAGAACTCATCCCCTAAAACGGTAGCTAGTCACGCCTCACATCCCCAGGCGTGGAAATGGTATGACTACTTCACCTTCAACGTAGACCATAAAGTCATCGGGATTCAATATTTAGTCACAGCGTTTTTGTTCTACCTCATCGGTGGATTGATGGCTGTTGCTATCCGCGTCGAACTCGCCACACCAGATGCAGACGTACTAGATCCCAATCTGTATAACGCCTTCATGACCAACCACGGAACAATCATGATTTTCTTATGGATTGTTCCCAGTGCCATTGGGGGATTTGGTAACTACCTAATTCCGTTGATGGTTGGTGCGAGGGATATGGCATTCCCCAAGCTGAATGCAGTCGCCTTTTGGTTAAACCCACCCGCAGGATTATTACTGTTAGCCAGTTTCTTCTTTGGTGGTTCCCAATCTGGTTGGACAGCTTACCCACCCCTAAGTTTAGTCACAGCGCCAATTGCCCAATCTTTGTGGATTTTGGCAATTGTTTTAGTCGGAACCTCTTCTATTTTGGGTTCCCTCAACTTTGTCGTCACCATCTTGATGATGAAAGTCCCCAGCCTAAGATGGGATCAACTACCCTTATTTTGCTGGGCTATTTTAGCCACCTCCGTACTAGCACTTCTCTCTACACCTGTGTTAGCTGCGGGTTTGGTGTTGCTGTTATTTGACATCAACTTTGGCACATCATTCTTTAAACCAGATGCAGGCGGTAACGTTGTTATTTACCAACACTTGTTCTGGTTCTATTCTCACCCGGCAGTTTACTTAATGATTCTGCCCATCTTCGGCATCATGTCCGAAGTCATCCCCGTTCATGCGCGTAAGCCCATTTTCGGATATAAAGCGATCGCTTATTCCAGCGTGGCAATTTGCGTTGTCGGTTTGTTCGTCTGGGTACACCACATGTTTACCAGTGGTACACCCGGTTGGATGCGGATGTTCTTTACCATTTCCACCCTCATCGTTGCTGTTCCCACTGGCGTAAAAATATTTGCCTGGGTTGCTACCCTTTGGGGTGGAAAAATCCGCTTCACCAGCGCCATGTTATTTGCGATCGGCTTATTGTCGATGTTCGTCATGGGTGGTTTAAGCGGCGTGACAATGGGAACAGCCCCCTTTGATGTTCACGTCCACGACACCTATTATGTAGTCGGACACTTCCACTACGTCTTATTTGGCGGTTCCGTATTTGGTATTTACGCAGGTATATATCACTGGTTCCCCAAAATGACCGGACACAAACTAAACGAAGGCTGGGGACGCGTTCACTTTGCCCTTACCTTCATCGGCACTAACCTTACCTTCTTACCCATGCACGAATTGGGTTTACAAGGTATGCCTCGACGAGTCGCCATGTATGACCCCCAATTCATTAGTTTGAATCAAGTTTGTACCATTGGCGCATTCATCTTAGGCTTATCAGTCATCCCCTTTGCCCTGAATATTCTGTGGAGTTGGAGTAAAGGAGAAGTCGCAGGCGATAATCCTTGGCGGGCTTTAACCCTGGAATGGACAACCAGTTCACCCCCCATCATTGAGAACTGGGAAGTCTTACCAGTAGCCACCCACGGCCCCTACGACTACGGTCATAACGTAGAAATAGCACCAACAGGCACACCAGAAGTGAGTGCGTAGTTAGATCCCCCCTAACCCCCCTTCAAAAGGGGGGGAACATGACTCACTGATTTAGGTTATACACAGGTATATATTAAGTGATGAGAATTTAGCCCCCCTTTTGAAGGGGGGTTGGGGGGATCTTCAAAACCCTTGTTAAAAATTCAGCCAGTAAAAATATGACAGTCGCCACACCCAGCGAACATCACACCGAAGAACATCATCCTGATTTGCGAGTTCCCGGTTTATTAACCTTCCTCATTTCCGAATCCCTGATGTTTGGGGGATTCTTTGCCACTTACTTATTCTTTCGCGGAACCACAGCAGTTTGGCCGCCCGAAGGAACAGAAGTAGAATTACTCGTACCCACAATTAACACCATCATTCTAGTATCTAGTAGCTTCGTCATTCACTTTGGTGATGTAGCGATTAAAAAGAATGATCTTGCAGGAATGCAACGGTGGTACAAAATTACCGCCATCATGGGCGCAATTTTCTTATTAGGTCAAGTTTATGAGTACATGACCTTGGGATATGGTATGACAGCCAATGTCTTCGCCAACTGCTTTTATTTGATGACAGGCTTCCACGGCTTGCACGTATTTGTGGGGCTGTTATTGATTTTAGGAGTATTGAAGCGATCGCAGCGTCCCGGTCACTACTCAGCAACCAAACACACCGGCATCGAAATGGCAGAAATTTACTGGCACTTCGTAGACATCATTTGGATTGTTCTGTTTTCTTTGTTATACATTCTCAATCAGTTTTAAAGATTGAGTAGGGGAGGCAAAAAGCAGTGTGGATGTTCCTCCTGCTTTATTGCCGTTGTGTTACGGCACAAAGTAATTCAATGTAAAAGCAATAATTATTTTGCCGTAACGCACCATTTATTTTGATGCGTTACTCTGTGCTTTCTTCACACTTCAGATGTATGCAAATCGATACCAATAGATTTTCTTGGTTTCAAGTACCAGAAAATGTCAAAAAGTTACTCATATTAGCAGCAGATACTTGGCATAATAATTCTGAATCCGAGAAATATATGCAACAAGCTATCACTGAAGCCGGAGACAACCCAGACATTTTAATTTCCGCCTATAGATATTTTTACTATAAAAATAATTATGTTCTCGCCTTGCAAACAACAACTAAATTATTAGATAAAATTAAAAAAGCAGAAAATTTTCCTGAAAATTGGGAACAGCTAAAACCCATACTTATAAATCGGAGGGAAGAAAGTCAAATCAGGTTGTACTTAAATGCCTACTCTGCTACTGGTTTGGTTTTAGCTAAATTAGGAAACATAGAACAAGCTAAAGAAATCAGCATCAGGGTTCAAGAAATTGACCCCAAAAATGATTATGGTGCTGGTATCCTCCTGGATATTTTGACACGTCCAGCCGAGGAAGAAGATTAAATAGTCAAGAGTCAAGAGTTATTTGACAATTGACCAATGACTATTGACTAATGACCAATATTTACCAACACTCAACGGTCAAAATTTACAAACCATGATGAAGAGTTTTTCTTTTTCTCTACCCTTATCCACATTTAACCTGCCAGAAAATCCCCTTCCTAATACTGTTCCCTTATCTCCTGTTAGTCTTCCTAGTACTAACTCTCCTTGGTATGCAGCACCAGTGATTGTCATGCCTTCAACTTCTCAATTTAGATTCTAAAAAGTTATGCAAGGTAGGGATTGGCTACTTACTGGAGACGGTCAGTATCAGATCTGTAAAGCTGTCAGAGCATGGGATTTATTGCGAGAAAATTATCGCCTCTATCGTTTTTTGACTGAGGTGGAAGATGTTCTCAATGGTGTTGAGGATGAATCTAGCCGTCTACCAGAAATTAGGATGTTGGTGAGGCGCTTAATTGCCAATTCCTACTGGGTCAGAAGTCAACATTTAGAACCTTGTCCCAAAACAGGAACTTCTGTACTTCTCTTATACGATGAATTGGGTTTTCCGTTGACAGTCCAAACAGTAACTTTTGCACCAGGGACAACTTCAACCATTCATAATCATGGAACTTGGGGAGTTGTAGCGGTGTTAAAAGGTGAAGAAAAAAACACCTTTTGGCGACGTAAAGATGACTCAAAATCTCCAGATCAAATTGAACAAACGGGAGAAATAACTTTATCCCCAGGTGATATTGTTAGCTTTACTCCCGATGCAATTCACAGCGTGCAAGCAGTCGGTGATGAACCAACTGTGACTTTTAATATTTATGGGGAAACTGATCCAAAACAACGATTTGAGTTTGATTTAGTTACCCAGACTGCACGAAAGTTTTAAGAAGGCAGGAGGCAGGAGGCAGAAGGCAGGAGGGAAGAATTTACTTACTCAGCACTTTTAACTCAGCACTCAGCACTTTATAGAGGGGAATCTGCGTAAGTCCTAAACCATAAAGTGGATTAGGAGCAAGTACAATGGCAAGAGTAATTTTTTATGAAAAACCAGGCTGTAAAAATGGCACTCGGCAAAAAGTGTTGCTGACTGCGGCTGGTCATGAAGTAATTGCATATAACTTATTAACCGAACCTTGGACAATTCAGGGTTTACGGTCGTTTTTTGGCGATCGCCCTGTAGCTGAATGGTTTAATCGGGCTGCACCCAAGGTAAAATCTGGGGAAATCATACCCGAAAACATCGACGCAGAAACCGCCTTGGTGTTGATGTTGCGCGACCCGCTATTAATTCGCCGCCCTCTAATTCAAGTAGGCGATCGCCGCGAAGTCGGTTTTGAAGTCGAAAAGCTTGACGCTTGGATTGGCTTAAAACCTGTAGATGAATCCTTCCAAGCTATGAGTGAAGACCTGATGAGTAAGGATTTACAAGGTTGCGCCCACGGTGGTAATCATCATCATGAACATGGCCACGGTCATGGTAATTGCAAACATTAAATTAAGTAAAAAGTAAAAGGGTAAAAGGCAAAAGAGTTTATTTTCTATTTTGACTGTTTACTCTTCACTTTTTACTTTTTCCTTTTAACTTTTGACTTCTTAACTAATGCTCAAATCTTGAAACATTGCTGTGCTGAGGTAACGTTCACCGAACGAAGGCTGAATCATCACAATCAAACGACCAGCGTTTTCTGGTCGTTTTGCTACTTGCAATGCAGCACACAAAGCCGCACCAGAAGAAATCCCCGATAGTAAACCTTCTTCTTTGGCTAAACGCCGTCCATAAATCATTGCTTGGTCATCACTAACTCTGATGACTTCATCAACCAGTTCCAATCGCAACACATCGGGAACAAATCCTGCACCGATACCTTGAATTTTATGTGCGCCAGC
Organism: Nostoc cycadae WK-1; assembly: GCF_002897135.1. NCBI lineage: Bacteria > Bacillati > Cyanobacteriota > Cyanophyceae > Nostocales > Nostocaceae > Nostoc > Nostoc cycadae. Next base: position 189,697 of record NZ_DF978428.1, read on the forward strand.
TTCGCCACCAGAAAGGACAGGGCTATTGCTGGGTTCAACTGCGATCGCCTGTAAACTAGGCTTACGTTGTTTCAATACTTCGGCAATTCCGGTAATCGTCCCGCCAGTACCAACCCCAGCAATCACAATATCTACTTCCCCATCTGTATCTGACCAAATTTCTTCGGCGGTGGTTTCGCGGTGAATTTTGGGATTAGCTGGGTTGCGGAATTGTTGCAGCATATATGCGTCGGGTGTATTCGCCACAATTTCTTCAGCTTTGCGAATTGCACCTCGCATTCCTTCTGGGCCTGGTGTCAACTCTAATTTTGCACCATAGGCACGCAGCATTGAGCGACGTTCTTGGCTCATGGTTTCTGGCATAGTCAAAATTAGGCTATAACCACGGGCGGCTGCTACCATTGCCAAAGCGATTCCGGTATTTCCAGAAGTTGGCTCAACTAAAATTGTTTTACCCGGTGTGATGAAACCCTCCGCTTCCGCTGAGAGTACCATACTCAAGCCAATACGGTCTTTCACCGAAGCTGCTGGATTCATACCTTCGAGTTTGGCAACTATTCGCGCCACTGCACCTTCAGCTTGAGGAATTTTATTTAGTTGAACTAAGGGAGTTGTGCCGATAAGTTCTGTGACATCTTTAGCAATTCGCATAAATTAACTCCTAAAACATTTAATTTTAAAGCAGCATATTTACTTATAACAATCATTTTTGGCTAACTGCTGAGGTTAGCGATCGCTAAACCTATTTACTTTCACTAAAGCATAAATATGTAACACCAAGAAATAATTTTGGTTAATTTACACTTAAATTCGCATTTTCTATTACCATTAACTTAACATTCTGCTATTTAAGTATTGCCAAATACTAAATATCAGTTTATCTAGGGAACTTTATTAGCCGATATTTGTCTAAAAACATATACAAACTCATTTCATATTCTTTAACAAAATCATCCTGAAATCAACAGTCTATTTAACAGTTTTGCTAAATATCTAAATTTCTCCATATAAAGCTCTAAAATGTAAATTAAATACAGTAATTTTATTCATCAATAAAACTTGATTATTTTGGGTTTATTTAATTGACTTTCTGAAAAAATTTAGTTATTTAAAATATGAAGTTTTTATCCTGAGTACAAAATTTATTCATCAAAATTTATTAAAAAAAATCGTTTTTAACGATAGCCTGTCTAGCTTTAAGTCTGAGTACAAAAGTTCCAGAACCCCACCTCAGTAATACTAGTCCCTTTACTCAAAAATGCTAGTCCATTTACCCCAAGCAATTTTTTAAAAGCTTGTGCATTAATGGTTTGAGGTTTTGAGTACAACCTTAATCTATTTAATAAACTTAATCCACACCTATTAAACAGCCATAGAGAAAGCCAACTGATATAAAACATATAGGATTTACGCAGAGATTCCCCTCTACCCCCCGAAATTCTCTAGCTTGCTAGTGAACTAGGGGGGACTTCTTAACCCCACATTTTCAAGTAAGAGTGCGTTAATTCGACAAGTATAAAAATATAATTTTTAGCAAAATAGGTAATTATCTACTAGTTACTTACTGGTTTAATTTAATAAACATGAAACTATATACCTAATTTATTTATGAATCAATAAAAACCATAGTCTTCAAGCTGTTTGGGATATAAACCATAACTAAATTTTGTAATTTACTATGTAAAACTCTCTAATCTAGACCCTAAACTCTAGCCTAAACACCTAGCTTCTACCTAGCCAAGGAGAGCAAAAATGAAAGTCAAACTTCTAAATGTTCTCACAGTTTGCCTTGTAACATTAATCGTAATTTCTCCAGCAATGGTAGCCCTAAAAGTAGTTTGGGAAAAACATGGAGAGTTAGTTAAGGCACAGAATTTAACTTGTGAAGTTAATAATATTAACAAAGTAAATCAAGCCTTAGAACCTGTGGTGACGGCTGGTGTTAATAATTGCGATCGCCAAATCGTAAACCAACCGCCAACTACTGATTTTGTATATAAACTTGCCATTATTCTGCAATGGTTTATCTTGCTAACCCCTGTGTGTATTGGGTTAGGAATTCTTGTATACGATAGGTATTTAGTACATCGTGCCGCCGTATTCCAAGAACAAGTAGAAATGTTAGAAAGACTTTGGCAACAAAGTATTGAACAATAATCAATCCATACTCCAAAATTAGCAAATATTATGACAGAAGAACGGCAAGCTCAATATTTTGATTTAATCGATAAATTATTGCAATGTCCTAATGGTCAAGAACCAGAAATTTTAGAAGCACATTCAGAATTAATTGATGCTAATTTCGTAGAAGCAATGGCTAGAGTTGCTACAATGTTTGCTCACGAAGGCAACCAAGATGGCGCTCAATTTTTGTTTTTTTTAGCTCGTGAGCTTGCTAAACAATTAGGTTTATATCCAGACTTTAAAAATTCCGAAGCTGCAAAATCTGAAGTGCCAAATAAGGAGTAATCATGCTACTGACGGCTACTGATGCTGGACATATAGCGTTAGAGTTTCTCTTAGCAGACTGGAATATTCGTGACGAATATAGAGAGTGGTTTACTATTATAAAATCTCGTTTAACTGGCGAGAGTTGGTACATTGTAGAGTTGGGTGTAGAAGGCTTCCCTGATAGATGGTTTATTCAAGTTTACGATACAGGAGAATGTGATCCAAGTTATACTTTTCTTTCCCCTATCAGTGGTAAAGAAGGATTTTCTGACTTTGGTGATTTACCAGAAATGGTTGCTGAAGTATTAGTCGCCGAACGCAAATCTCGATAATACATCTGATTATTTATAAAATATCGAGAAAGTTCAGATCCCCGTCTTCTTCAAGGAGCCGGGGATTTTGGTCTCTATTAACGTCTGACAAATCATTTTTTATATATTTTTTAACACTAAAAAGCAACATATAACACACTCTATGTCATGCTTGGTTGACAAATATATGTTATATTAAATAGCGTGATGAACGCTACAGAAACATCAGTTAAAATGATTACTGAAGATATCATCGCTAAAGAATTCAAAAGAATCATCAGCGAGTATTATCCAAAGGTTGGGGAACTATTAGACGGGTGCCATGTGAAAGTCATCACCTGTTTTTGGGGAAGACCGCCTAGACGTTTGCAATACATAGGTATTTACTGCTCTGAGGAAATGCTGCCCCATATTAGAGAACAACAAAAAATCCTCAGAGACATAGCAGACAATATGGGATTAGTCCAAGTAGTTTGTATGAATGCTAAACGCTTAATTCGTGATCCCAAATCGACGCTGAAAGATACCGATCCGCGCTTGTGGTTGGAGTTGCAAATGGTAGCAACCTAAGAATAGTAAACAATGAAAATTGGACTTTTCTGCAATTACGAAAATCATCATCAAAATGCCCGCCGGGCTATTTTTGAGCAAGTCGCTTTAGTTAGACAAGCCGAAAGCTTAAATTTTGCCGAAGCTTGGGTAAGTGAACATCATTTTAGTGAAATTAATATCAGTTCTTCTATGCTGCTATTAATGGCACATTTAGCGGGTGTCACCTCAACAATTCGCTTAGGCACAGCGGCGGTTTTACTACCATTTCACAACCCGATTCGGGTAGCAGAAGATATTGCTACCTTGGATAATTTGTGTAATGGCAGATTATTATTTGGAGTTGCTAAAGGTGGGCCTTTTCCTCAGCAAAATAAACATTTTGCGATTTCAATGGGAGAATCTCGCGCCAGAATGTTAGAGGCGATCGCATTAATTCATAAGCTGTTATATGAAAATGAAGTTTCATTTCACGGACAACATTATCAATGCGATCGCCTCACAGTTTACCCTAAACCGCTGCAACAACAAATCCCTGTATATATAGCCAGTGGTGATGAGACAAGCATAGAATTTGCCGCTAAAAATTCCTTTAGCTTAATGGGAGGGCCACCCTTTGCGCTAGAGAGATTGAAAAAGACAGTGAGCCAATATCGAGAGATTAATCCCAGTGGTGCAGACAATTTTGTCTTAGCGAGGTTCTTTTTTGTTGGACAAACCAACGCAGATGCTATCACCGAAGCGATGCCTTTTATCCGCCAATTTAGCCAAAAAATGAAAGCTAATTCGGCAGTAGTAATGCAGAATAGTTCCAATGGTCATAAGGCATTTGACCGTAGCAACATTTGTTTTGACGAAGACTATTTGATTGAAAATTCAATCATTGGTGATCCTATCACTTGTCGAGACAAAATCAAAAAATTTCATGACGAATTGAATCTAGGTACATTAGCGCTCAAACCGACATCGTTTGATATGCAAAAAAACATCGAAAGTTTGCAGCGCTACAACCAAGAGGTACGCAATTATGTCTAAATTAAACCTGCTTCCACCCGATGATTTACCTCCAACAAAGGTAACAAAAGAGGATGGAATGCTGCACCTAGAGCTAGAGCAATCGATTGGTAGATGTTTTTATTACAGTTGCGATCGCATTACTCAAGCTCTACTTAATAATTGTCAGTGGTATCTTACTGATAAAAACACCAAAGTGATGTTAGTAATTGATTGCCCTGACATCGTATCTTACTGGCATATAGTCAGCAATATTCCCCAATTAGGTAATAGATTAGAGAGATTTACAACTAATGCCAAAATCAAAGTTTATCCACCTTTTGGTAAAGGTGAGCCATTAGAAATTAGTGTAAATGAAATCTCTGCTTATCGAGATTGGCTGTAAATCATATTTACTAAATTCAGAAACCCAGTTTTTTCACGAAAGCTGGGTTTTTCTTGATAGATAACTTACCTAGTGAGTAAAAGAGCGATCGCATTGAATTTCAAAACATAACATCTAGCTACAGCCTTTGTAAAGGTATCATAATCATAAATTCCGTACCTACGCCAGGAATAGATTGACATTCTAGCTGCCCTTGATGAGTTTCCACAATTATTTGATAACTAATAGAAAGCCCTAAACCTGTACCTTTACCAACTGGTTTAGTAGTGAAGAAAGGATTAAATATTTGTTGCGTTGTTTTTTCATCAATTCCAATCCCATTATCACTTATGCGAATAGAAACCCAGTTATTGATTAATTCTGTAGTAATCTTGATAGTGGGGGTAAAAGTTGCAGTTTGCAGTGTAGCTAAACCATTTGTTTTAGAATAAGTATGCTGACTATAATTTAATTTCTGCTCTAAAGCATCAATAGCGTTACTAATAATATTTATTAATACTTGATTCAGCTTACCTGCATAACACTCTACCCTGGGTAGATTGCCGTATTCTTTAATAATTATAACTTCTAAGCAACCGAGTTGAGAATTTAAGCGATTTTGCAGAATCATCAATGTGCTATCAATACCTTCATGAATATTGACTTTTTTGAGTTCAGCTTCATCTAATCTGGAAAAAGTACGTAAAGAGCGAACAATTTCACTAATCCGCTGACTCCCTATTTCCATAGACTGTAAAACTTGTACAAAATCTTTTTTGATGAACTCCAAATCAATTTTTTTGATTTTATCAGCTATAGTTATAACAGGATTTGGATAATATTCTTGATAGCATTTTAGTAGTTCTAAAATTTCTTCGGCATATTGAGTAACATAATTAATATTGCCATAAATAAAGTTTACTGGATTATTAATTTCATGGGCAATACCAGCTACTAAAACTCCTAAAGCAGACATCTTTTCAGACTCTACTAATTTGCTTTGCATAGCGCGTAGCTTTTTTAAAGTTTCTTCTAAGTCGCGACTTTGTTCTTCTAAAGTTTTTTGTGAATCACGTAATTCGTCAATTACCTTGAGAAACAAAGCCTCTTTTTTCTCATTGGTTTCCTCTAATGCAATTCTTAAAGATTCAGAGCGCTCTAGTTTTTTTTGGAGAATGCGATTGGCTTTTTCCAATTGTTTAATTTTCTGCTCATAATCTAATTGCATGATTTTTTAATATATTCCTATCAAAAGGGTAACAAAAGTCTCATGATGCAATCTAGTTTCACCGCCACTGTTTAACGGAGAAATTTCACCATGAGTATAAAAACCACAACCTGGGATTTCTGCTGTCAAAAATTCCTGAGCCAGTTGATATTCTTCAATTGTGCGTGTACCTAGTAATAGCCGACGAGCCGCACAAGAAAAAAATAAAGCTGCATCAGGCTGTTTCCCAGGATAATTATTTAAGGCATTTATAATTGATGTTTTCGCAGCACCTAAAATCTCATCTCGACTTGCTTGTGCTATTTGAACACAAGCATCTGCTGGTACTTCTCCTAAAAAAGTAATGCTACCATTTTCAGGATTATAAATGCTAGGCGCACGCATATAAAATTCTTCAGTTTCTGATTCAAACACCGCTAAAGGATATTCACCAGAAGGAGGAAGACCACCTAAATAATGATGATAAAAATCTAATGCTGGTTTGCCATCAATTTCATAGAGAATATTTTGCTCAACATTGGTAACTTTGCCTTTTCTTCCTAGAGGATGCCAACCACTAGCGACTCCTTGAGAAAATAAGAAATTACCAGAAAATATCAATACAGGAACAGAATCACTGAGAATTTCTGTTTGAAAAAATTGATATGTCTTTGCAAATTTCCATTGATCGGCGGTTAATCCACCAAAAATAGGAATATCTTTCCCCAAAGCGACTTTCAAGCCTTCAACAATCACCACCCCATCAACTGTTAAACTTTCGGGAAAAGTCAAACATAATTGAGAGAGAGATTGATGTTTAATTTTTGCTTTTGCTTGTTCTACAGCTTGTTTCGTAGCTAACATTGGGTCTTGGGATAGATTTCTACCCAACCCTGCATAAATTTCAATTTCATCAGCACAAAATAGCATTAAAGCTAGTGAATCTTGCTGAAACTTTAATAATGAAGAAATTTCGGCATCGCTAGTACCACCAATTAACTCAATTCCAGGAAAAGCCAGCACAATTTCTTGCAAGATAAGTGCATAATCAAAATCTATTGCCGCAAATAAAATACCAGCTTGAGGACGTTTTTCACCTAAATTATCTTGACATTGCTCGATAACTTCAGTAATCGCCGCTAAAGAATCAGGGTCATTACTATGGCCAACTACTACATTCAACATATATATATCTGGTCTGGAAGTTTTCTACCGTGAATTTATTATTCCCAAACCAGATTGCTTTTATAATGCCGACTATAAATTTATTGGTGATAAGATAAGCATTCTTTCGCTATCTTATCTATAAATAACTTCGCCTACTCTTTGCCCTACAATTTCTGGGTGAGCAACTGTTAATGTCATCTGTTCAAAACGCCCAGTTAAAAAAGCCTGACCTAAACCTAGACTCGCAAAAGGACTGTCTGTAGGAACTTCTAATTGGGAACTAATCAAACCCAACCGCGCTTCACATTCAGCCGAAAATTTGAGTAACTCCACACCCTTAACACTGAAGGTGGAACCAGTCAGCCTTTGTCGCCAAGCTAAACTTTGCTGAGTATAATTCAGAGTACACAAATTGCGATCGCCCTGACTCACCCTCACCCGCTGATCATTTTCCCACGTAAAATCGGCCAATTCTTTCGGCAATCCCCAAATTTCTCGCCCACCAGCCACAGAATCAACGTTATCTACATAAATGTGCGAAATCCAAGCACCAATTTTATTTTGATAACTCACCACAGCCGGAGCAACAATTAACTCACTGTACTCCAACACAGAGCCTTCCCCGTAATTGGATAAATACACGCAGCCGAGAGTTTTACCCGGCCAGACAGAAAAAATTTGCAATTCCGACGGAATCAGGGAGCGTACTTGGTTAATATTTACCAGATGTAAAGAGGCGATCGCTTTGCCTCGAAGTGTCCAAGGCGTTGCAGGATATGACATATTAACCTATCACCTGTAACCTGTAACCTATATACCAAATCCCCGCATAAAAAAAATCCCCACCCAGGTGAATACCTAGATGGGAAATATTGAGTAGGGAATTTCTCACCTTCCCTACAACATTGGAGGAATTACTTGCTTTCAGTGAAATCTGCGTCAATTACATCATCACCGCTACCAGAGGAAGTAGAAGAACCGCCACCACCATCTTGAGGTTCAGCGCCAGGTGCAGCACCGCCAGCTTGTTGATAGATATTGCTACCAACCGCGAATAGTGCTTGTTGCAATTCTGGCATCAGCTTGGCGATTTGCTCATCATCCTCTTTAGCAACAGCTTCCCGCAGATCTTTTATCAAACCTTCTACTTTGGTTTTGTCAGCCGCAGGTACTTTATCGCCTAATTCTTGCAGCTGCTTTTCAGCTTGGTACGCCAAGGAATCAGCTTGGTTCTTACGTTCAATTTTCTCACGGCGCTCTTTGTCAGAGGAAGCATTTTGTTCTGCTTCGCGTACCATCCGGTCAACATCATTTTTATCTAAGGTAGAAGCACCAGTAATGCTGATGGATTGTTCCTTACCAGTACCTTTGTCCTTAGCCGTAACGTTGAGGATACCGTTAGCATCAATGTCGAATACCACTTCGATTTGAGGTACGCCACGGGGCGCAGGAGGAATACCATCAAGACGGAAGGTTCCCAAACTCTTGTTATCGTTAGCAAATTCCCGTTCACCTTGGAGGACGTGAATTTCTACGTTGGTTTGACCATCAACAGCAGTAGAGAATACTTCGGATTTTTTGGTAGGAATTGTTGTGTTGCGAGGAATAATCTTAGTCATTACACCACCCAAGGTTTCTACACCCAAGGACAATGGTGTTACGTCTAACAATAGAATACCTGTAACATCACCAGCCAACACACCTGCTTGAATTGCCGCACCAACGGCTACTACTTCATCAGGGTTAACAGTTTGGTTAGGCTCTCTACCCAAAATCCGCTTCACCAACTCTTGGACGGCAGGAATACGGGTGGAACCACCAACCAGTACTACTTCATCGATATCATTTTTGCTTAACTTGGCATCACGCAGCGCATTCTCTACTGGAATCCGAGAACGGTCAATCAAGTCAGAGCAAAGTTCTTCAAACTTAGCGCGAGTCAGCGTCATATCCAGGTGCTTAGGCCCGTCCTGGGTAGCGGTGATGAACGGTAAGTTAATTTCTGCTTGGGTAACGCTAGAAAGCTCAATTTTGGCTTTTTCTGCCGCTTCTGTTAAACGTTGCAGTGCTTGTCTGTCTTTACGGAGATCAATACCTTCGTCTTTGCGGAACTGTTCAGCTAAGAAATCAACGATTTTTTTATCAAAGTCGTCACCACCGAGGTGGGTATCACCAGAAGTTGCTAATACTTCAAATACGCCGTCGCCAACTTCCAATACAGATACGTCAAATGTACCACCACCTAAGTCAAATACCAAGATGGTTTCGTTGCTCTTTTTATCAAAGCCGTAAGCCAGAGAAGCAGCTGTCGGTTCGTTGATAATCCGCAGAACTTCAATCCCGGCGATTTTACCAGCGTCCTTTGTAGCTTGGCGTTGGGAGTCGTTGAAGTATGCAGGGACGGTAATTACTGCTTGAGTGACAGTTTCACCTAAATATTTGCTTGCGTCTTCCACTAATTTGCGGAGAACTTTTGCCGAAATTTCTTCTGGAGCAAACTGCTTGCCAGCACCAGGAGAATCTAGCTTGACGTTACCACTGCTGCTGAGGACTTTATAAGAAACTTCGGTTGCTTCATTAGTCACTTCGTCATAGCGACGACCGATAAAGCGCTTCACCGAGTAGAAGGTATTTTCAGGGTTCATCACCGCTTGGCGCTTGGCAATTTGCCCTACCAAGGTGTCGCCATTTTTGGCAAATGCTACTACTGATGGTGTTGTCCGAAAACCTTCTGCATTAGCAATAACCGTGGGTTTACCACCTTCCATCACTGCGACGCAGGAGTTAGTTGTACCTAAGTCAATTCCAACTACTTTTGCCATTTTATGTGCTGGCTCCGTATAACTACAAATGAATGAATGGGAATATAAGGACTAAATCTTGAACCAACTGGTTTATGAAAGCAGTTACTTCAGCATCAATGACCTTTAGCTCGGTGTTGTTGGGGTTATAGCCCCAAGTTCTGCTGATATATATACTGAGCTTGTATAGCCAGTCCATGAAGGGTGGTTTCCCGAACCTTATCTGGGACGGTTAATTTTAAAGTTTTGTTTAGTTGGTTCATGGATTAATTTGCTTTCACTTCGTCTAATTTATGAGAATTAATACATTGAGTAATTAGGGTGAACCGTAATCACCATGTGGTGTTTGCCGTCTTTAAACAACATTAACTCCAGAGATATAGAGAATAAATTAGCTATAAAAGGAGTCTGTGCTTGATAAATTCAGTTAAAACGCGGATACTTACACTTACTCAAGGGTAGATTTTGTAGCGTTTGTGTATTAAAAATGTAATTAAAAAACTATTTATGCGTCGTGCCTCTGGATGTTTATTTGGGTTAGCCTTTGGTGATGCCTTGGGCGCTGCTACAGAATTTTTAAATGTGAAAGAAATTTGTCGTCGCTTTCCGCCAAATGGGCCGCAAGAAATTGTTGGTAATCCTGCACGCGTTACAGATGACACACAAATGACATTAGCAGTAGGGCAAGCCCTGATTGAGGTTGGTGTCGCAAACTTGAGTTTGCCTAATTTAGAACCTATTCTCAGACGTACTTTTGTTGAGTGGTTACACAGTCCAGACAATAATCGCGCTCCTGGGATGACTTGCTTACAGGCTTGTGAATATTTGGAATCAGGTCTGCCTTGGCAACAAGCAACTAGACCCAACTCCAAAGGCTGTGGTGCAAATATGCGTGTTGTGCCTGTAGGTTTGTTGCCCACAGATGATAAAATGCGTGCGGCAGTTGCTCAATTTCAAGCAGCATTAACTCATGGTCATCCTACTGCCCTCGCTGCTTCCGATTTAACCGCAGCAGCAATTACTTATCTTGTCAAGGGTGGCGAACCACAAAAATTGCCGACTCAATTACGCAACTATGCTCTAACTCAGCGATCGGTTTATCATGCTGATTGGCTGGATTATTTATGGCAACGTCCAGGCATTCAGACACCAGAAGAATTTATTAGTCGTGGTTGGGATGAGTGTTTAGCAGTACTCGACCGTCTTGATGCAGCATTAGTCAACCCCAACCGCGACATTGACCCCTGTTTAGCCATAGGTGAAGGTTGGGTGGCAGAAGAAGCCTTAGCTACAGGTCTATTATGCTTTTTGTTATTTCCAGAGGCACCTTTAGCGGCTTTGCGACGTGCTGCACTCACATCTGGTGATTCTGATTCCATTGCTTGTTTAGCAGGTGCTTTTGCTGGAGCATATTTAGGAATGGCAGTATGGCCAGAAGATTGGGTAGTTCGGATTGAATACCGCGACCAATTGGCGGCCTTGTGCAAAGTTTGGGATTAACAGTTATGGCAGGAGGCAGAAGGAAAAGTCTTACTATTCATGGCATTCAAGCTTTCAAGTTGTCCTAACATATCTGACTACCGCTATATAAATTATTTTTGGATAACAAGATCCCCGACTTTTTTAAAAAGTCGGGGATCTGAGCCTCTCGATTTTTACAATCCAAAATTGTCTTACCTGACAGAAAAAGCTTCGCTAAATCTGCGAGTTACAGGTTCGACAATGAAAGTTAAAATTGATTTCTTGCGAGTGACAATTTCTCCCGTAGCAACCATACCCGGAGTAAATACTACTTCTTTACCCCGCACATTTAGGGAATGTTGATTCATTTGAACTCTGGTGGGGAAAACTAACCCTAATTCTTTATCAACTACGGCATTTGGGCTAACTTGTGCTACCGTGCCAGCAATGGTACCGAATTCCTGGAAAGGAAAAGTAGTCATTTTTATTTTTACCTTCATCCCTGGACGAATGAAACCAATATCGCGGTTGAGAACTTTCACCTCTAGTTGTAATTCTTCTCCATCCGGCAAGATAGATAGTAATTCTTCCCCTGATTGTACGGGGCCTTTGGTTGCCTTAATTCTATAGATTGTGCCAGCAACTGGAGCTTTGATGGTTTCTCCTTCTTGTTGCTTTTTCGCTTGGGCTAATTGACCGGAGACGGTGGTTAATTCTTCTTTACGCTTATTCATTTGAGTCAAAATTTCGCTTTGACGCTCAGATGATAATCGTTGTACTTGATTCCGCGCGGCTTGAAAAGCTTGTTCTGCTTGGCGAATTTCTTGGCCTTGAGCTGCAATATCTTTTGCTAAAGATAAGACTCGATCTTGCGCTTCGGCAACTTTATTGTTGGCGTTAGTCACTTCATCTTCTGATCTGGTGACATCGGTATTCGCACGATTTAATCGTTCTTGAGCTTCTAAGTAATCAACTCTGGGGACAGCACCAGGAGTAATCAAGGTGCGGAGTTTTTCTTCTCTATTTTGAGCGATCGCTAATGCTTCTTTGACTCTTTCGCGGATACTTTTAGCATTAGCTAAGTTGGCTTGGGAATTGACTAAGGAACTTTTGGCTGTATCCAAATTTTCTCGCAAGCGAGCCAAGCGCACTTTTGCTTGGTCAAGAAGGGCGCGTTGGCGATTTGCTTCGGCTTCTGTGGCTGCTTGGCGGGCTTGATAATCACCTAAACGCGCAGTTAAAAGTTCATCTTGGAGTTTTTCACCAGTACTTTTACCGCCGATGCGTTCTACATCCAAACGGTCTAAGTCATCCTTAATTAACTTGGTAGATTCTGAAAGGCGGTTTACGTCTGTTTTTTGGAAATCGGGGTCGCGTTGAATTAACACTTGATTTTTAGTCACGCGATCGCCTTCTCTGACTTTCACCGCTAGAATCATGCCATTCCCCAGAGATGTCACTGGTCTAACTTGAGTCGAAGCAATGAGTTCTCCTTGAGCGATCGCCACTTCGTCAATTTCGGAGAAATGCGCCCAGGCGATCGTCCCAAATAAAGCTACACTGATAGTCCCTGCTAACAATCTTGTATAAAGCGGTGGCAATTCTTGAACTGCCTTACCTAATTCATAAGACAGTTGATCCTCTGGTTTAGCGAATCGCTGTTTTGTCTGACGCGCTTGAGCAGCATTAGCAACTAGGGGAGAGGTCATAAAATCTTCATGTTATTGGTTCTTTGTCATTTGTCCTGAGTCATTAGCCATATTTCCGGATGCTCATGACTCAGGACTAATATTCACTTCAAACTGCTAAATAGCGTCGTAAAAAACTTTCTAAAGTTTCTAAGGGAAAATTGAAAATTCTCTCTAAGTTGGCTATTTCCTCTTTTTTACAGAAAAATTCATTAGATAGCAATGTTTGATAAGTCCCCAAAGCTTTTTGTGTTTGCGGATTTAACAAACCGATAACATTTCTTAATCCATCAAGTATAAATACTGGCGGGTTAATGACTATTGGCGGTTTGTTAAAAATCCGCCCAAATATGCGCGGAATATCTTCTCGTTGCAAAATTTCTGGCCCCCCAACTGGCAATATTTGGTTACGCGCCTCTGCAACTTTTACAGAATCTACTATCATTCTTGCCAAATCATCTGTACTCACAATAGAGCTACGGTTTTGGCGATCGCCAATTAGTAAATATAACCCTGTGTCTCGAAACTGTTCCGCCAGCGGCAGCAAATTTGATGCTAGTCCAGATGGGCGTAAAATTGTGTAATTTAAGCCACTATCTACCAAATATTGTTCTACTGCCCGTTTAGCTTTAAATACAGGTGCATCTTCATAACCGCGATCAACTCCCAAGACAGAAACAAAGACAAAATGCTCGACTTGATTTGCTTTTGCTTGGTCAATTAGTTCGATATTGGCGCGATAGTCAAGGGATAAAGCATCACCACCAGAACCGTGAGCGCTGATAATATATTTGACACCTTGAGTAGCTTTTTCTATATCTCTTGCTTCGCGTAAATCACCAATGAAGATTTCTGCACCTCGGTGTTCTAACTCGCTATAACGCGAGGTGAGACGCACAAACGCCCTCACGCATTGTTCTTGCTGGCGTAGCAGTCGCACAACACGACGACCGATTCCTCCCGTTGCTCCTGTTACTAAAAACATATAAATACCTAAAATTAATATACTTAGAGTCTACTGATTGATTCTCGAACATCAAGTATGAGCATATTTGTATATTAACTAGGACTTACGCCACGAGATAATAAATCATCGATTTTAGCGATCGCTCTTGCTCCAACGATTGAGTAAATCAATGTTACTGCACTTTCTCTTGCTTCAATGCTCCGGACAAAATTAGGCAGAATAAGGCCATGCGTTCGTAAGTATAGCTAGAGCCATAAAGATTAGGACTTACGCACACACTATTGTTCTGCATAAGTCCTGATGATTTGGGATTGCTGTAATTTTTAGCTAACTTGGGCGATCGCTCATCATCTCCGGTCAAGTTATCCCACAGTTGTAGTTTCTAGTGGTTGTGATGATTGCACCAATTCATACAGTTTGGTTTCAAATTTCTGCATACCTGCCGACCAATCAAATTCCTGAATTGAGGAACGTGCTTGGCTGGTCATTGCGGTTTTGAGTTCAGGATTTGTCAGAATGGCAATTACTTGATGAGCCAAATCTATAGGGTTATTAGGTTCACTTAAAAAACCATTAATTCCGGGAAAAACCTGTTCTGAGTTCCCGCCAGCGTTGGCTGCAACTAAAGGAGTGCCTGATGCTAGAGCTTCCATATTAGTTGTACAGAAGTTCTCGGTAACGGAGGGGTTCACAAATATATCAGCGCGTGCAAACCAACCTAACAGTTCTGTTCCGTGAGATTCTCCCCACACAGTAATTCCATTAGGAAACTTTTCTGCACGTCGGCGGATTTCTTGATCTAGCGGGCCGCTACCGATAATGACTAAATGCACATCAGGAACTTTCGTTGCAATCAGTGGAAAGGCATCTATCAGTTGAGTGACATTCTTTTCGGCAGTAACACGCCCGACAAACAACAATGTTGGTCGACTATCTTCGGGAATTGGGTTATGAATAATGTTTTGGGGGTGAAATTTTTCACTATCAATTCCTTGATAAGGAACATATTCACTACGTTGGCATTTGAGATTTTTGTACTTATTCAGCAGTTCCCTAGAAGGGAATAAATTGACATCATAAGCTTCACTAAACTGCTGTGTGAGAAATGGAATAATCAGGCTAATCAAGCTAAATAATTGATTACCTAAATAATATTTGATATAGGCAACAATATCTGTATGGAAAACTGAAATGATGGGAGTATGAGTTTGTTTCGCATATTCCACACCTACAGGACGACCATAACCTTGTAAAAAGCCTGAATATAATCCCCGCATTTGTGCGGCTTCTTCAACCACAATAATATCGGGTTGAAATTCTGCTAGTAGTTTAGTATCACTCCAATGACGATAGTTTAGTGGTTGGGGTAGAGATTTATAAAAGATTAACGGCTCTGTGGGAAATGTGTAGGAAGAAAAAGCCGGAAAAGCTTTTAACTCATCTAGCCCAGGCATGGGGCGATCGCTCACATTTTTAGGATACTTATCGTTGATTTCTGGATGGACAAGTAAAACTTGATGTCCTTGTTGTAGCAACCAGCGAACTCTTTGATGGACTGCAACGGAAACTCCTGTCAAGAAAGGAGGGTACAATCCTGTAAACAGCGCAATGCGTAGCTGTTGCTTTTGCATGATTTTAGTTAGTTTGTTAATTTTTTCTGAGAGCTTAATCAGTCAGATTACTCACACTAAAAAACTGGAATTTGAGGATTTACGCATTGCTGTGGAGATTCCATGAGTTAATTCTAAATGCAGAATTCTGACTGTTGAATTCTTCTTTAGAGAGAAACTTTGCGATCGCTGGGTTGATCTATGCTCTGATAAGGGCGATATTCTACAAGGCGGATATTCCAAGGGCCTTGAACTTTATAGGTCACACCACGCCAATGGACTGTTGGCATCTGCAATGATGCTAACATTGCTAACCCATAAATCCATTGTGTGAAAGGCAAGGCGATCGCAATTTTGCCAATCACAGCTGCTGATAGTCTTGTTACCTGTTGACCTTGAGCGCGAATTTCTGGCTGTACACTCAACTCTAAAAAGAGGATGAGCATAACTAAAGCCAACATATAAATCACATACCAACTCAGAGCTAAATTCGCACTATCTCCATCTCCAATCAATAAAGCAACTAAAAACACTACCAACAAAAGATTAGGTAGCAAAATTGTGAAAATTACATCTGTCGCTACAGCTATCCACAAAGGATGATATAAGCGAGAAGATAGCAATTGACGTTGAAACCAGTATCTTAAACTTGGTAAATCGCACTCTTCCCTATTCAACATAATTAAAGCAGGCACAAATTTGACTTGCAGTTTATGCTTACTCAAGACACTACGAATCATCGTATCTTCGCCAAAGGCTTTACCCCATTTATCGAGCAGTCCTGTTTGCTGGATTACAGAGGTTTTGATAGCTAAAGTTCCACCCCAAGGAATGCCATAGAGAAACATTTGCACAAGTGCAGAGACATTCCAGATATAGCGCACTAAAGTACCCCAATACCTACCTGTTGGGATATACCAACGATTACCTGTTGTTGCGCCTATTTTAGGGTTATGGAGAGGGGTAACTAATTCCCGCAACCAATTAGGATGCACTACAGTATCAGCATCAACTAAAGCCACTACCTTGTATGACTCATCTAGTTCTGAGATAGCTTGGATGAGAGAACTACATTTGAGACTGCAACTATTCCGGACTATTTGGAGTGGCTTGATTTCAACGTTAGTTGCACCTAGTTCATTGATAGTGTCGTGAGCTATTTGCCATGCAGGATCTTGGACGCTATCAACAACCAACTTCAAATTATATTGAGGATAATTCTGATGAAGTAGCGATCGCAAGCAATTAGGTAAAAATGGATCAGCACCACGCAGACAAAGAATCACTGCCGTTTTTGGAAGTTCCTCATCTAGTAATGGTTGTTGTGGTCGTGAAGTTAAAGACCACAACAACGCCAACACTGAACACACCTGAATAGCTAACCAAATTAATAAGCATCTAGACAGGAATATGATCAACTCATTCATTTTTGATAAACTCTACGTAATTGCATCGGAAAGATGAGCTATAAATAGCTCTTTTGACTCAGTAAACTAAACAGTCAATTGACGCAGGATTTACACAGAGTTTGTCAGATAATTTCAGATTGTAGATTTTGGATTGATTCCATAAAAAGCCATCAAATATTTAGTCAGGAATATCCAAAAAATAAAATGGGCTTCAGATCCTCGACTTTTTTAATAAGTTGGGGATCTGGTTATTCACGAATGCTTTATGCTCTAGGTTTTAACCCTTAACCTCTATTACGTCTCAACTCACAAAGATATTTTGCTATCTATTGGTTGATCCAAAAAATCATAAGCCTGGTATTCCACTAACCGGATATTCCAAGGGCCTTGGACTCGGTAAATCGCGCCCCGCCATTTAATTGTTGATCTCAATAAAGAAGAAAGTAATGCTAAACCATATACCCATTGTGTTAATGGAATAGCAAGCAACATTTTTAAGATTGTGCCAACTGATAATTTTGTCACAGACTGACCTTGAGCTAAAATCACTGGTTTAACTCCTATCTCTAATGTCAGCATGAGTAAGAGTAGTCCCAGAGTATAGATGCTATAAGCGCGAAATAATAAAGCTGCTGTTTGCCATTGTTCACCCCACAACGACACTAGTAATAAAACAATGGTGATAGTTGGAAATAAAATGCTAGAAATGACATCACCAACTATAGCTATCCATTGAGGATGATAAAGTCGAGAGTATAAAAATAGCCGCTTGAGATGATCGATTAAGCCTAACAAATCAGACTCTTCACGATTGAGCATCATCAAAGAAGGCACAAACTTGATTTGCATCCCGTGTTTTTTGAGAACTTTGTGCATCATCAAGTCTTCATTCAAAACTTTTCCCCACATATCTAGCATTCCTGTGTGGCGCAGTACTTTTGTTTTGATTGCTAAAGTACCACCCCAAGGAATGCCAAATAAGAACATCTGCACAACTGTAGATACATTACCTGAGTAACGAACTACAGAACCCCAATACTTACCAGTTGGGACATACCAACGATTACCAGTTGTCGCCCCTACCTTGGGATTTGCCAGAGGGCTGACTAATTCTCGCAACCAGTTAGGATGAACTATTGTATCAGCATCGACGAAAGCTACCACTTCGTACGCATCATCTAATTCGGCAAAAACTTGCAAAAGGGCGCTGCACTTCAGGCTGCAATTGTGACGAATTACCCTTAAATAGTTGATTTCAACGTTAGTTGCGCCTAGCTGATGAATAGTATCTTGTGCAACTTGCCATGCTGGGTCTGTTTGACTATCGACTA
This sequence comes from Nostoc cycadae WK-1, assembly GCF_002897135.1. Taxonomy (NCBI): domain Bacteria; kingdom Bacillati; phylum Cyanobacteriota; class Cyanophyceae; order Nostocales; family Nostocaceae; genus Nostoc; species Nostoc cycadae. The sequence goes on from NZ_DF978428.1 coordinate 208,027, forward strand.
CTAGCTTTAAATTGTATTGTGGATAATTTTGAGTTAGAAGCGATCGCAAACATTCAGATAAAAACGGATCGGCTCCACGTAAACAAAGAATCACCGCCGTTTTGGGTAGCTGTTCATCTGGTAATGAGTTTTTTCGGCTGAGGTGCAAGTACAACAAAAATACAAGTGCTAGACACACCTGAATAGCCAGCCAACCCAGCAAAGACTTAGACAGAAATATCGTCAATGCTTCCATGTAATTAGTGGGAAGGGGTATAAGGGTGCAAAGGGTGTGGGCGAAGTAATACCAATTCCCCAAAATATGGCTACATATAAGCAGCAGAGGGGCAGGGGGAGAATTATCCATTGCCTGGATTTAGAGAATTGGCATAAATTCTTCTTTATGGGTCTAGAGAGTATTTCATGACGATATTGATGCTGGTATTTTTATTAACTAAAAAACTGGCATCACGAAATTTTGGTGTACCTGTTTGAACAGAAACAGTAGGATTTTTTGAAATACCAAAGCCTTCTTTGGGGATACCAAAGAAGTCTGTATTGAGTTTGCGATCGCCATTTTGATCGTCAACAATAGCAACAGCATAAGTGCCATGTTTTAAACCTGGGAATTTCTTAATTACAGAAGTGCCTGTAATTTTAGTACAGCCGCTTTGTACTTCACTTTTGTTACTCATAGGAAATCCTTTTTCCCCGGCGTAAATCCGAAAGCAAATATCACCTTTTTGGTGACGAATATTGTTAACTGCAATGGTTAAAGTAGCGGTTTGTTCTGCGGTAACTGGTTTAATACAATAAATGCTGACTACAGAAGAAATGAGAAAGTAAGACCAACGTGCAATTTTACGCATGATGATTCATTCAAGAGTAATGTTGGTTGTTTTAAACGCAAAGTATCGCTGAGTTTAACGCAGTGAGACCAGCCCCCGTCTTGGCGGTCTCCGTCACGATGGGGGACTGGCGAACCCGAAGGGAGTCACGCAGAGAATGAGTTCCAATTTATCTGGGTGCATCTGCGATTAATTATTTCTGGATAAACTTTGGATAAAATAGCTATAAAGTAATATCCTCAAAGCTATTTTACTAGTTGCTGGATGTCAGTTTTTTGCACCCATGCTGATGTTTTACGTAAGCCTTCTTCTAAATCAATTTTTGGTTTGTAATCCAATAAAGTTTGGGCTTTGGTAATAGAATAAGCGTAGGGACGAGTCATAAAATCAACTGATTCTGGCAGAATATCAGCTTTTTTACGGAATAGTTTTTGTCCTTGGCTGCGAATTTTGAGAAATAGTTTGATTTCATCTTTGGCAACAGACATAGGAGCCTGTAACCCTTCGGTTGCAGCCAAGCGCATAAAATACTCTTTCCAGGAAGTTTCTTGACCGTCGGTAATATTAAAAACTTCACCGTAAGCTTCTTTTTGGATAGCCAAGAACATGGCATCAATCAGATTATCTATATATAGATGATTGATAACTCCTTTACCATCGTTAGCATAAGCGAATAGCTTTTGTCGCATCATCAATAATGGTCTGACTATCCAAGGGATACATCCAGGGCCATAGACATCACCAGCACGAATCACTATCACACCGAAGTCTGGTGGAGAATTTAGGGGTAAGAGTTCTGCTTCTGCTTCGATTTTGCTTTGACAGTAAGGATTATTGTCGCCAGATAAACGGTCAGACTCAGTGATGTTATTGGGATAATCAAAGCCGTAGACCATTACGCTGGAGAGGTGAAGGAAAGTTTTTACTCCAGCACCTTTAGCAGCTTTGGCCATATTGATGGTACCGCTGACATTGATTTCCCGAAATTCTTTGATGGGGCCAGCTTCTTGGGTAAGTTGGGCAGTGTGGAGAACGATATCTACTCCCTGACAAGCTTTTTGGGCAATTTTAGGGTCAGTAATACTACCAACGATAACCTCTACACCTAAATTTTGGGCTATGGTGCGATCGCTTGAACTTTGTAGTCCGCGTACCTTCATTCCCTGCGCTATGGCTAACTCGGCTGCACGCAAGCCAATAAAATCGTCAATCCCAGTAATTAGCAGGGTTGTGTTTTGTAAGTTCATCAGGAGTTATTATCTTACTAAAGTTTGATTTTTAGATAGAAGGTTGAATGCTAAAGGATGAACATTCTTTCATACTTCATCCTTCACACTTTTTAGAAAATATCTGCCGGGTCAGCAGAACGTAATTTGTTAATTGCAAGTGCGCCAGAAGTAATACACATTAAAACTGCTGAAATAAATACAATCAGGGCATTATTTGCTGTCATCATAATGGGTAATTTTGTCGCTTCCATCGCAAAGTCGTACAAAATTATAGAAGTCAAAAATCCTGGTATATATGAAGCAATTGCCAAGATTAAAGCTTGTTGAAAGACAACATTTAACAAATAAGAATTTGGATAGCCAATGGCTTTTAAAGTTGCATACGCAATAAATTGAGTTGCAATATTACTGTAGAGAATTTGGTAAACAATAACTACACCGACAACAGAAGCCATCGTCAACATTAAGTTAAGAATGAAACCAATGGGTGTTCTGTCAGCCCAATATTGTTTCTCAAAATTGATAAAGCCTTGACGCGTAAACACCAGGACATCATTAGGTAAATTGGCTTGCAAATTTTCTAAAACTTTTTCTTTATCAGCGTTAGGCTTCAAGGTAATCACGCCTATATCGATTTTTTCTGCTGGACGAGTATTCGGATTTATCCGCAGAAAAGTTGAGTCGCTGACAATTAAGTTACCATCTACACCAAAGGAAGGGCCTAAGCTAAATAATCCACCTACTCGCACGTTGTAGCCAATGGGTCCATCAAAGGGAAATATTTCAATTGTCTGTTCAGTATCTCCCTGGTCAAATTTGGCAGCAATTGGCCCAAACTCTGGTCGAGAATTCCGGTCAAATAGCATGACATCAGGAATTTTCAGTTTGTCCAAATTTTGCTCAATCTCTGGGATATTCATCACAGGATTTCCTGGGTCAAAGCCAATCACGTATATGGAATATTTCTCACCAGTAGCAGGATTTTTTAACTTAGCAAATTGTAAATACATGGGGCTAACAGATTCAACGCCTTCAAACCCCAAAGATTGATACAAACGAGTTCGAGAAAAGCTTTGGCTAGATGTCAAAGACTTATATTGTGAACTAACTAAAAATAAATCTCCGCGTAAGCCTTGATGCACTGCGGTAGCGCTAGAATATAGTGCATCTTGAAAGCCTAGCTGGACAAACATCAACAGCACAATAAAAGCAATTCCAGCTACAGCAACAACAAAACGAATCTTTTGTTGGGCTAACTGTAGCCACGCTAAAGGAATCTTAAAATTCATGGATTCACGGGTTATTTGTTATTTATCATTTGTCATTGGTCATTAGTGATTCATTATTTTTTCTTCTAACTTTTGACCATTGACTTTTGACTTTTGACTCTTGACTATATTTGAATAGCGACATCCACTTGCAAGTTAGTCAAACGCGCTACTCTTTGACTATCTGCGGGGTTATCAATGGATATTTTTACTTCAATAATTCTGCGGTCTGTATCAGATCTGGGGTTAAGACTAAAGATGCTTTGTTTATCAACTTGCCAACCAATTTCTTTGACAGTTCCCTGTAATTTTCCAGCAAATGCAGCACTGCTAATGCTGGCTTTTTGACCTACACGTACATTTTGAATATCGGTTTGATAGACTTCTGCAACTACATACATTTGCGATATCTTCCCGATTTCTGCAAAACCTGCGGTGTTGATAACTTCACCTGTTTTTGCGTGAATTTTGAGGATTTTACCGTCAATGGGAGCTTTAATGTAAGTTAAGTCTTGGTCAGCTTTAGCTTGTTTAATTGCAGTCACAGCACTTTTAACTTCAGTTTGGGCTGCATCAACATCTACAGAACGTACTTCACTGATACTGTTGAGTCTGGCTTTAGCTTCTGTTTGTTGGTCTTTTAGAGTATTTTGTGTACGGATAAGCGCAGCTTTAGCTTCTGTTAATTGCTCTTGAGTTGTCTTAAGTTGTAAAGCTTTGCTGTCGGCAACAGAAGCAGCGATCGCACCTTGTTTGTATAATTGCTGATAGCGATCGTTCTCGGTTTGAGCGTTGTTTACTTGAGCTTGAATACGGTTAATTGTTGCCTGTTGAGTCGCAACTTCTCCTTTTAGTTGTGACTCTAAATTCGCAATGGTTGCTTTTTGTGCGTCGATATCTCCAGATTTAGCACCAGCTTTTACCTGTGCTAATTTAGCTTTGGCAACTTGCAATTTATCTAAAGACTGTTGCAAAGCTGCTGTAGCACGAGCATAATCTTCTAAATACGCCAATACTTGTCCTGCTTTAACTTCATCACCTTCTTTCACCAACAGTTTCTCAACACGCACACCGTTGATGGAATTTGGTGCAGATAAATAAGTAACTTTACCTTCTGGCTGCAAACGTCCTAAAGCTGTGATTGCAAGTTTAACAGGTACAGGTTTTGGTGGATTTGCTTGAGTTGTTTGCAGGGGAACACGAGAAAATTTTGGTGCAACACTGTAAAAAGTTCCTAGCCCAGCAGCAGCGATAGTGAGAGAAGCTGCTAACATTATTTGCCACCGACTTAGGGGTTTTGTAAACAACTGGCTGTATTTTCTTAGTGCCATATTTTTATTCCAATTGTGCTATGCCAGGAAAGTGCCTAAATGGCTATAATTTCAGCGATCGCATTATCAACGCTGAAGTTTGAAGGATAATACTTCAGCCTGTTACTAGTTAGTTTTCGGTAAATTGTTGTACGCCTTTACACCACTATTAATTACTAATTTTGCGGAGAAATTACAGCAGGCGTGACTCTAAATCTTTCTCAGTTTTATCCTAATTTCTCATCAAATCCAGTATTCTAAAATACGATAGTGCTAACCAAAAAATTTAAATTTACTCAAATGAAGCGTTTAGGAAAACTGGATAAACTGTGTCCAATTATTGCAAAGCACTTTAATCTTGTCAACCAATTGACATTGCTTAAGTTAGCTTTTAATGACTATCAGGAAGGTGAGAGGTTATAGGTTACAGGTAACAGCAATAGGTATGATATTTTTTATTACTAACAATTTGTTGTGTTTAATACACTTTATGTGTTAAACACAATAAAATCTCATGTTTAAACTCACTCATTAAGTAAGGATATCAACACAATAGTTATTCTTTTACCTGTTACCTATCACTTCAATTTTGTAATATTCATTACCTTTCTTAGATTTCAGGAACAAAACTTGCAGTTTTCACTCACTAACTAAAATGTTGCATCTTGATTTTGCGTGTTATCTTGGGTGTTTTAACTGAAGTTATATAAAAACAGTAATTATGCCTGCAATTTCTGTAAATCAAATTCATATAGGTTCTAACCGCCGTCCTGTCAATGCTAATAAAGTTAATGAGTTAAAAGACTCCATTAAGGCGAATGGCTTATTAAACCCCATCACGGTAGATCAGAATTTGAACTTGATTGCTGGGTTACATCGGCTCACAGCTTGTAAGCTTTTGGGGCTAGAAGCTATTGAATGTAATGTTGTTAACTATCAAGACGCTGACCAAGCGCGGCTGGCGGAAATTGACGAAAACTTGATTCGCAATGAGTTAGAACCTTTAGAACGTTCTGAATTATGGTTAGAACGTGACCAGATTTTAGAACGGATGGGGTTGCGGGCGAAACCTGGGGATAACCAGCATACTCTCAAAGGTGGTGAAATAATTTCACCACCTCCCAAAAGAACTATTGAGTTAGCTAAAGAAGTTGGCTACTCTGAACGAACTTTTCAGCATGGGAAACAAATTGCGAAAAGTATCCATCCAGATGTCAAAGAGATGATTAAGGGTACACCTCTAGCTGAGAGTCCCACGATATTACTGAAAATCGCTAGGGCTGGGAGTGAAGAGCGCACCTTAGCCGAAACAGCACAAAAGGCTGTGGAGTTAGCCCAACAGCAGGGAGATAAACAAACTACAGCCCAGCAAACTCAATTAATTGCAGAAGCCACAAGAAAGCAAAAAGAGTTACAGATATTAGCTTTTAAAAGTGCTATGGCGGAGCGAGAAGCAAAATTGGCGATGAAAAAGGTGCAACGCCAGGTAGAACAAGTAATTGAGCAGCCAAAAGCTAATTTAGAACCTGTGATCAAGGTTGGTGAAGAATGGATGCTAGGGAGACATTTGGTTTATTGTGGCGATACTTACACTTCACAGTTTCGCAATCTGTTACCTTCAGATGCAGCACTGGCGATCGCTACTGTATCCTCTACATGGCAACATAATTATTTAGTAGACGAAGCCAGAGTTGTGGCTGTCCTCCGTTCTGAAGGACAAATTTACGACTTTTACAAAAATAACAAAATGCCATTTCAATATGAGTTGTTAGTAAATAACCTTTATATAGGCATTTTTTCTCATCATCCAATTGCTAAACCACAATCACCAATTCACATCGAAGGTGTTGAAGGTATTGTGAATTACTTAATCAATTTCTACACCAGTTCCAATAATTTTGTGATTGCTCCGTTTATGGGACATGGTGAAATCTTGATTGCTTGCGAAAGATTGGGACGCATCTGTTTTATCGGCGATGAAACCCCGTCATTAGTCAGTCGCGGCGTAATGCGTTGGCAGCAATGGACTAGCAAGCCAGCAAAAAAAATGTTGAGCGTTTAATTCCAGAAATAACATCATTTGTGAGAAGTTAAATTCCAGACTTTTAAAAGAGGTCGAGGATCTGAATATCTCTTCTTATGTAACATTTTTGGCAGATATTCATTACAAGCCTTTAAATGTTTGCAATCCGTGAAATGTCATCAATAGATTGTTTATGCTGTACTTTCCAAATATTTAATATTTGCTTGATTCATAACTTCTTGGTGTTAGTTTTTGCCTTATTTTTGAAATTCATCAAAAAGTTAGCTCAGATTATGATGTTCTGTTGAAATAACGAGATATATGCTGATGTATTTGTTCAATAATTTTCTACTAAGTACCTTGATTTTGAGAATAGCTAATAAATTAAGCTGTAGCTGGGATAGAAAGTGCGATCGCACAAATTATTCATTACTAAATATGAGTTATCAAATATACTTGTATGTCACATTTTGTTTAACATTGACATCAGCCAAAAGCCAGATTTTTTTCTTAAAATCCCTTGAAGAAATGATTTAGTTTGTGTGAAGTGTGCTATTCTTTTTATTAATTCACCTCTTCAAAGCGGAACGGAAACAGAACACAATTATCGCCCTTGAAGATGAGAAACCTACTATACAAAGTCGCATCACCATCACCTTGTAAATGTTGAGTATTTTTGTCAAATCGCTATGAAATTCAAAGTAGAGGTGATGTTCTTTCGGTAACGAACTTGTCAGCTTTTCTGGGTCGAATTTCGTACAATATATTATCCTGGACGTTGAAACTGGCTATGGCATTTATCAAGATACAGAACGTTGTCATTAATACCAGCTACGTTGCTGCTGTTAAGCTAGATAATCAAACGAGCTTCGGAGAAAAAAGCGTTTCTGTCCTAATAGCTACTCCTAAGTTTCCAGTGTTCCAGTTAGATACAATCACGCAAAACTTCTACCATTACGAATGGCTTGAATTCACTGGTCAAGCTGCTAACGCGCTTCAAGATTATTTTACCAGTTTCAACAACGTTATTGACTTGCTACCACAATATCAAGAAAAGTGTGAAGTATGAAGTATGAAAGGCTTCATCTTTAATTCTAAAACTTCATTTGTATTGTGTGGTGTTTGTTAGGAAAAAAGCATTTAGCCTTCACGCATAGGATAGCTAGTTGCTTGTCACAACAGACAGATACTTTTTGACGGGTAACAAAGACTACTGTAGCTTCACAATCCACAGTAATTAAAAACTGTCTATGTCCTATGTCTGCTTATTCAATTGATACTGCTTTGGCCGAGTTGGAAGCCCAGATCAACAGTTGTGAAAAAACTTTGATTAGGTATATAGAGGAAAAAAAGATGACGACAGACAAACCAATGTCGATTAACAAACTTAACAGACAATTGCAACAAAATCCTATAGCAATCGTTGGCATGGCTTCGCTATTTGCGAAAGCCAGAAATTTGCGAGAATATTGGCAAAATATCATTAACAAAATCGATTGTATTACTGATGTACCCTCTTCCCACTGGAGCGTAGAAGATTATTATGACCCCAACCCCAGAACCCCAGAAGATAAAACTTATTGTAAACGCGGTGGTTTTATTCCAGAGGTTGATTTTAACCCAATGGAATTTGGTATTCCGCCCAGCATTTTAGAAGTAACTGATGTTTCGCAATTACTCAGTTTGGTAGTTGCAAAAGAAGCAATGGAAGATTCTGGCTATGGTGAATCTCGTGAGTTTAGCCGCGAAACAACTGGGGTAGTTCTCGGTGTGGCGATGGCTAAACAGTTAGGAATGCCACTAGCTGCACGGTTAGAGTATCCTATCTGGGAAAAGGTTCTTAAAAGCAGTGGTCTTTCTGACGAAGATACCAAAAAAATCGTTGACAAAATTAAAGCAGCCTACGTTAAGTGGGATGAGAACGCCTTCCCCGGAATGCTGGCTAACGTCGTGGCTGGACGCATCGCCAACCGCTTGAATTTCGGCGGGATTAACTGTGTAGTTGACGCGGCTTGTGCTAGTTCCTTCGGTGCATTGAAATTAGCTATCAGCGAACTAGTCGAACATCGCGCTGATATGATGCTGACTGGTGGTGTGGATACAGACAACACCATCATGGCTTACATCTCCTTCAGCAAAACCCCGGCAGTTTCTCCCAGTGAAAGTGTGAAACCTTTCGATGCTAAGTCTGACGGGATGATGCTGGGTGAAGGTATTGGGATGATTGTTCTCAAGCGTCTAGAAGATGCAGAACGGGACAACGATAAAATCTATGCCGTAATTAAAGGCATCGGTACTTCCAGCGATGGCCGCTATAAGAGTATTTATGCACCTCGCAAAGAAGGTCAAGTAACTGCCTTGCGCCGCGCTTATGAAGATGCTGGTTTCTCTCCCGCTACCGTCGGTCTGATGGAAGCCCACGGTACGGGGACAATGGCTGGCGACCCCACCGAATTCGGTTCTTTAAGAGACTTTTTTGGGGTACACGACCAGAAAAGACAGCACATCGCTTTAGGTAGTGTGAAATCCCAAATCGGACACACCAAAGCGGCTGCGGGTGCGGCAAGTTTAATTAAAACTGCTTTGGCACTGCATCACAAAATTTTACCGCCAACTATTAATATTACTGAGCCGAACCCCAAACTCGACATTAACAACTCGGCATTTTATCTTAATACTGAAACAAGACCTTGGATTCGTCCAGAAGGCGATGCACCAAGACGCGCGGGTGTAAGTTCTTTCGGGTTTGGTGGGACAAACTACCACGTCGTTTTAGAAGAATACGAAGCTGGACAAAATCAACCTTACCGGATACACAGCACACCCCAAGAAATCCTGCTGTTTGCTGAGAACCCAGCGCAACTACTCAGCAAGTGTGAAGCCGATTTATGGAAGTTGCAATCAGAAGGTGCTGAGAGACACTTTTCTCAGTTGATGCAAGATAGTCAGTCACTCGAAATTCCCCAAACTGCGGCGAGAGTTGGCTTTGTTGCTGAGAACCTACAAGAAGCTTGCAAGTTGCTGCAAATCAGCATCGACTGGCTAAAACTCAAAGGTGCAGCCGCATCTTGGGAACATCCCCAAGGTATTTACTACCGCGCCTCTGGGATGGAATTAGGCGGTAAAGTTGTCGCCCTGTTCTCTGGTCAAGGTTCCCAATACCTAGAAATGGGTCGGGAATTGGTGATGAATTTCCCACAGATGCAGCGTTTGCATGGTTACATGGATAGCCTGTTACTCAAAGATAACTTGCAGCCTCTCTCAGAAATCGTCTTCCCCCGCCCGACCTTTGAAGCAGCCGAGAAAAACGCGCAAGTTGCTGCACTGCAACGCACAGAATACGCGCAACCTGCCATTGGTGTTTTCAGTGCTGGGTTGTATTCTATCCTGCAAAAAGCTGGTTTCAAATCTGATTTCGTTGCTGGACACAGTTTTGGTGAACTAACTGCATTGTGGGCTGCGGGTGTGTTGAGTGAGCAAGATTACTTGTTCTTGGTGAAAGCTAGGGGTCAAGCGATGGCTGCGCCAGAAGACCCAGACCACGACGCAGGTACAATGTTGGCGGTCAAAGAAGACATCAACAAAATTGAGCCGATACTGAAGCACTATCCACAAGTATCCATTGCTAACTTTAATTCTCCGACTCAGGTAGTGTTAGCAGGGCCGACCGCAGAAATCGCTAAGGTTCGTCAGACTTTGCAAGAACAGGGTTATGCAGCTGTACCGTTGCCTGTTTCCGCAGCTTTCCACACTTCACTGATTGCTTTCGCGCAGAAGTCCTTTGCGATCGCTACTAAGTCAGTCAAATTCAATACCGCTACAACTCCAGTTTTCAGCAATGTTACTGGCAAGCCTTATCCCCAAGACCCCACAGGAATGCAGCGCATCCTGGAAACACATCTTGCAAGTTCGGTGCTGTTTAAACAGGAAATTGAGAATATTTACGCGGCTGGTGGTTCTTGTTTTGTGGAATTCGGGCCGAAACGAATTCTAACTAACTTAGTTAAGGATATTTTAGGCGATCGCCCTCATATTACCATCTCGTTGAATCCTAGCACTCAGAAGAACAGCGATCGTTCTCTGCGGGAAGCAGCAGTGCAAATGCGCGTCATTGGGATGCAGTTGAAGAACCTTGACCCCTATCAAGTTCAACCTGCACTACCTCCGGCGGAGAAAAAGAAAACCTTGAGTGTGCGTCTCAACGGGATTAACTACGTTTCGGAAAAAACTAGAAACGGTTTCAAGGAAGCTTTGGAGAGTGGCCATAAGGTTTCTTTACAAAGTGCTGAGTTGAAAGTGCTGAGTGCTGAGTTGAAAGACCAGTTACAAGAACAAGCTACTGAAGTGGAACTAAAGCAAGTGGCGTTGGGAGAACAACCTTCTCCTGATAACAATGTTCTCCCCACAATTGACTCAGCACGGGCTAAACGCCCCGCTACCGCTAACAGCACTCAGCACTCAGCACTCAGCACTCAGCACTCAGCACTAAGTATGAAACTAGCCCAGGAAACTGATATGCCAAAACCTGAAAACTTGGTAAATTACCAGCGAATGCTAGAAAGCTTAGAGTACCTGCTGACCCAATTCCAAAAGAATCAATCTGATAACTTACAAACTCACGGTCAGTACCTCAACCATCAGATGGAATACACTAAAGCATTCTTCCAACTGATGCAGCAGCAAAACGCTTTGTTCGCTAACGCCAAGTCTTCCCAAGAGGTAGCGCAACTGAAGCTAGTGGTGATGGAAGGTGTAGAACGCAGCATGATGCAGTTTCACTCTCAACAAGGTGAAACTCTCCGCATCCATGAACAATATCTTCTGGAACAGGTGGAATACGCCAAAAACTTCTTCAATCTGATTCAGCAACAATATTCACAGCTGATTGCTGGTGGTGTTGCAGTTGAACCAACCAATACCCCTGTCAGCGATACACCTGTACCTGTAACCACTAAAATTGTTGCACCAACCACTCCAGTAGTTGAGCCTGTAGCGAAAAACGGCAATGGTAACGGTCATGTTTCTAAACCTGTTGAAACACCAGTTGCACCAGCACCTCAGCCTGTAGCAGTTGCAACTACACCTGTAATCGAAACACCAGTTGCACCAGCACCTCAACCTGTAGCGGTTGCACCCACACCTGTAATTGAAACACCAGTTGTACCAGTACCAGTAGTTGAAGCACCTGTTGTTTTCACTCCCACGCCGGTAGTTGAAACACCCGCACCAGTAGTCCAAATTCCTACACCTCAGCCTGTAGCTGTAGTTAGCGCACCTGTTGTAGCTGCACCTGCGGTTGATGTCTCCGACTTAGACAAAAATCTGCTGGCAATTATCAGTGACAAAACTGGCTACCCAGTTGAGATGCTGGAACTCGAAATGGACATGGAAGCCGACTTGGGTATTGACTCCATCAAACGAGTTGAAATCTTGGGTGGATTACAAGAAATGTATCCTAACTTACCCAAGCCCAACTTAGAAGAACTAGCAGAAAAACGCAGCATCGGCGACATCATTTCATATCTGCAATCTAATGCTTCGGGAAATCCTAGTGTCGGAGTTGCAGTGCTACCCGCGCCAGTCGCACTAGAAATGCCAGTCGCTACTACCATACCTGTAGTTCCTGTAGCACCTGCACCTGAACCAGTAGTAATTGCTGAAACTCCAGTCGTAGAGATTGTAGAAGATACTACAGATTACGCAGATATCGCCCAAACACTCCTAAATATTACTAGCGATAAAACTGGCTACCCAGTCGAGATGCTGGAACTCGAAATGGACATGGAAGCCGACTTAGGTATCGACTCCATCAAACGGGTAGAAATTCTGGGAGCAATGCAAGAAACGTACCCCAACCTACCCAAGCCAAACGTTGAAGACTTAGGCGACTTACGAACCATCGGTCAAATAGTTGAGTATCTGCAACGCCTAGTTGCGGATGAAAAAAAAAAGCCTGATTCTAACTGGGACTTCCAGCCAGTCCAAGTAATCGATAACGTTGCGCGTCGTCCCGCGCAACTAAAAATCCTCCCACTACCCGACAGCTTAGAGTTCAGTTTACCAGAGGGACACATCTGCTTAATCACAGATGATGGCTCCCTCACTACCTCCCACGTAGTCCAAACCCTGTGCGATCGCGGTTGGAAAGTAGTAGTATTAAACTTCCCCCAAGCTATCATCGCTCAACAAGCACCCTTACCTGCTGGTGTAGAACGCATCACCCTCGCAGATATGAGTGAAGAATTACTCCAACACAAATTATCCGCGATCGCAACTAATATTGGCACAATTGGCAGCTTCATTCATATCCATCCACAGGCTGTAGAACAGGACAAAGCGATAGTTAAGCACATCTTCTTTGTAGCTAAACACTTGAAGAAATCCCTCACCGAAACCGCCAACTACACCCGCAGTTCCTTCCTGACAGTAGCGCGCTTAGATGGAGCATTTGGGTTAGAGCATAACACTAATTATGGAGCGATCGCAGGTGGTTTATTTGGACTTACCAAAACCCTAAGATGGGAATGGCCAAAAGTATTCGCTCGTTCAATTGATTTGAGTCCAGCAATAGAGCCACAAAAATCGGCTGAACATATTATTGGCGAACTGTGTGACTCAAATCTTTATATCAATGAAGTAGGTTACGGTTCGCAAGGGCGAGTTACTTTGAAGGCTTCCGTGATTAAGTAATCACGCAGAGACGCAGAGGCGCGGAGAAGAGCGCACAGAATAACTCTCATTCCTCTGTGTTCTCCCGAAGTTTGCTCAACGCGGGGAACCCGCGCACGCAACTTCTCTCTGTGTCTCTGTGGTTCGTTTAAATAAATTCTCAAATTCAAATAAATATGACAACAGCAACTCAGGTTCGTTCTTCCTCAGTATTTCTCGTCAGTGGCGGTGCGAAAGGAATCACCTCCCTCTGCGTTAAAAAACTCGCACAACAACAACCTTGCACATTTATACTCCTCGGTCGTTCCGAAATATTAGAAAACGAACCAGACTTCGCCAAAGATTGTTTTGAAGATGCTGCATTAAAAAAACGCATCATGGAAAATCTTCTCGCTCAAGGTGAGAAACCTACACCCATGAGTGTGCAGAAGATATATAACAAAATTGCTTCCAGCCGCGAAATTAAACAGACACTAGCAGAACTTCAAGCCACAGGTGCAAAAGTTGAATATCTGAGTGCTGATGTGACAAATGTTGCTGAACTACAACAAAAACTAGCAGCGACCGTTGCACGTACTGGTGCAATTACTGGCATTATTCACGGTGCTGGTAACTTAGCTGATAAATTAATCGAAAAGAAAACCGACCAAGACTTTGAAAAAGTTTATACAGCTAAAGTTCAAGGCTTAGAAAATCTACTGAATTGCGTTAACCCCAATCAACTAGAACAGTTAGTATTGTTCTCCTCCGTAACTGGATTTTACGGGAATATTGGGCAATCCGATTATGCGATCGCTAACGAAATTCTCAACAAATCAGCCCATCTATTCAAACAAAACCATCCCAATTGTCACGTAGTTGCAATCAACTGGGGCGGTTGGGATAGCGGTATGGTAACACCAGAACTCAAAAAAGCCTTCGCCGAACGCGGAATTGATATCATCCCCGTCGATATCGGCGCACAAATGTTAGTCAACGAACTGCATCCCGCACACCACGACTCTACCCAAGTAGTTATCGGTAGCCCCACAATTCGCCCACCCGCACCCTTAGATGCAGAACTCAAAAGCTACCGCATTCGTCGCCGCATCGTATTAGAAGCAAACCCCTTTTTATATGATCATGTCATCGCTGGTTCTCCTGTATTACCAGCAACCTGCGCCATGTCTTGGATGATTAACGCTTGTGAAGAATTGCATCCAGGTTATCGCTATTTAAGTTGTAAAGAATTCAAAGTTCTCAAAGGAATTACCTTTGCTAACTCCAACGTCAGCGAACACATTCTCGAAATCCAAGAACTCGCCAAAAGTGAATCTGAATTTGTCGAATTACAAACCACAATCTTAAGTAAAACACCCGAAGGGAAAACTCATTATCACTTCCGCGCCCAAATCAAAATCGTGCGGAAAATGCCAGAAGCACCCATTTACGAATCAGTAAACTTCACCGAAGATAACATCATTACCGCTACTGGCACAGACTTTTATCAAAAAGATAGCTCCTCATTATTCCACGGCCCAGCATTTCAAAAAATCACCAGAGTCATCAACATTACCCCCGAAAAAATTACCGCCGAATGCTATTGGGCTTCAATTTCTGCTCAAAAACAAGGGCAATTTCCTGTTAACTGGCACAACCCATATTCCAACGATTTAAGCACACAACCCCTATGGATTTGGCTCAACCATTTCCATCAAGAAATTTGCTTACCAGGACAACTAACCCACTCCGAACAATTCCGCGCCTTACCTTGCGATGAACCCTTCTATGTTTCCTGCGAAGTGAAAGCAAAAACAGCAACAGGCGTAACCGCAGACTATTACATTCACGACCGCGAAGGTAAAATATACTCTCGCATCCTCGGAGCCAAAGCAGTCATTTGGCCTATGAGAATGATGAACAAATAATTAACATATAAACGCAGAGGCTCGCGGAGGTAAACGCAGCGAAAAGTTGCGTGCGGGGGTTCCCCCCGTTGAGCAAACTTTTCAAGACAAAGTTACGCGGAGAATTATCTGCGTTTAAAATAGCAATAGTAAACTCATTTCTATTCTCTGTAACTCTCCTCTTCTTTGCGCTCTTTGCGTCCTTCGCGGTTCGTTAAAAAAATACTCTGGGAAAACACACCTTCCCAACTCTCCGCGCCTCTGCGCCTCTGCGTGAAATAAACTCTTAATTTCCACTCCGGGGAACACCGTAAATCCTAAAGCCCACCCCAACGAGGACAACAACAGTGGAAAAAATAGCCATCATCGGTATATCCTGCCTATTTCCCGACGCGAACAATCCCGAACAATTTTGGCAGAATATCACCGAGCAAAAAAGCTCAACCTCAGAAGTTACACTCGCCGAAATTGGCGTTGATCCCACAATATTTTACGACTCTGCTAAAGGCAAACCGGAAAAAATTTACTTCCTCCAAGGTGGATTTATTCGCAACTTTAAATTCGACCCCAGCGAATACAACCTCCCTCCAACCTTAGTAAATAGCTTAGATAACACCTTTAAATGGTCACTCTACGCAGCTAAACAAGCAGTTCAACATAGTGGCTATTTAGGTAATCAACAAGCCCTCGCCAAATGCGGCGTAATTCTAGGCACTTTGTCCCTACCGACAAAACTTTCCAATCAATTATTATCCCCCATTTATCGCCGCACACTTGATGGTGCGATCGCTCAACTTATCCAAGACCAAGATTTCCATTTAGCAGCCATTCCCCCAACCAGCAAACCATCGCCCTACAACGCGATGATCTCTGGTTTACCAGCCGCCCTCATCGCTCAATCTCTCTCACTATCAGGCACTCATTTCTGTATAGATGCCGCTTGTTCCTCAGCCTTTTACTCCATCAAACTAGCATCGCACTATTTACAGACAGGTAAAGCCGACTTAATGCTGGCTGGGGCAATTAGTTGTTCTGACCCTCTATTCTTACGAATGCTCTTTTCTGGTATTCAAGGATATCCAGAAAACGGCATTAGCCGCCCCCTAGATAAAGCATCACGCGGTTTAGTTACCTCAGAAGGCATCGGTATGGTAGTTCTCAAACGCTACAGTGATGCTGTCAGAGATGGTGATAACATCCTCGCTACTGTTTGCGGTAACGGACTCTCCAACGATGGTAGAGGCAAACACCTACTCAGCCCCAACGCCAAAGGACAAATATTAGCTTACGAACGAGCTTATCAAGAAGCCCAAATCAGCCCAAAAGAAATTGATTATCTAGAGTGTCACGCTACAGGCACACTCTTAGGCGATACCACCGAATGTAATTCTGTAGAAAGCTTTTTTGGTGAACATCAAGCATCACCATTAGTTGGTTCTGCTAAATCAAATGTCGGACATTTGTTAGTAGGTGCTGGGATGGTGGGCTTAACTAAAGCCATTTACAGCCTGAATCATGGTGTGATTCCACCAACTATTAATGTTGATGAACCCATCGGTGCAGACAATACTGTCATTTCACCCAAAAACATAGTCAAAACAACAACACCTTGGCCTAACAATAATTCAACTAAACGCGTAGCCTTAAGCGCCTTTGGTTTTGGTGGAACTAACTCTCACATTATTTTGGAAAAAACCGCCAAGGACACAAAGTAAAGAGATTTTTGTATGAGTCTACAAAGCTATTTCTCTTCTCTTTGCGCTCTTTGCGCCTTTGCGCGAGACAAAAAAATATCTGTTTAGGTACTCAGTAATGACCCAAGATAATAAAAACAAGATTGCCATTATTGGCATGGATGCCTTCTTTGGCGAATGCAATGGCTTAGATGCTTTTGAACGCAGTATTTATGATGGCAAACAGCATTTCATACCTCTACCCGAAAAAAGATGGTATGGTATCGACACAGAAAAAGATTTACTCCAAGACTACGGCTTATCTGAAGGTAAACCCCCCGTCGGAGCATATATCAAAGACTTTGAAATTGATACTTTAGCCTATAAGATTCCTCCTAACGAAGTCGAAAAAATGAACCCTCAACAGTTGTTATTGTTGAAGGTTGCAGAACGCGCCATCAAAGATGCAAACCTACCCGAAGGCGGTAATGTCGCAGTAATTATTGCGGCTGAAACAGAGTTATCTGTACACCAGCTACAGCAAAGATGGGATTTGTCTTGGCAAGTCAAAGATGGTTTGAACGCGGCGGAAATTACCTTACCACCGGAAAAGATTGCTCAATTAGAAACCATCGTTAAAGATAGCGTTCACCAACAAGTAGAGATTGGTGAATACTTAAGCTATATCGCCAACATTATGGCGAGTCGCATTTCCTCGCTGTGGAACTTCACCGGGCCTGCTTTCACCCTCACGGCTGTAGAGACTTCGGCTTTCAAAGCTTTGGAAGTCGCACAAATGCTACTAATGACTGGTGAAGCAGACGCAGCCATTGTTGGTGCTGTTGATTTGGCTGGTGGTGTAGAGAATGTGTTGTTACGCAACCAAACCGCCAAGATTAACACTGGTGTCAATACGTTGAGTTATGACCAAAAAGCCAACGGTTGGAATGTGGGTGAAGGTGTTGGTGTAGTTGTTCTCAAACGCTACGATGTGGCGCAGGAAAATGGCGATCGCATTTATGCCACTATTGATGCTATCAGTATCGGACAATCTCTCGTCAATTCAGCTAACGAAGCCTTTCATAGCGCAGGTGTGCAACCTTCTCAGGTGAACTATGTAGAGGTTTGCGCCAGTGGTATTCCCCAAGAAGACGAAGCTGAAATCACTGGTTTATTGCAAGCATATCCATCGGTAGGTCATGGTTTGCACAGTGCTATTGGTAGCGTCAAAACCAATATCGGACACACTCAAGTAGCTTCAGGAATTGCCAGCTTAATCAAAACAGCTTTGTGTCTTTACTATCGCTATATTCCAGGTACGCCTAATTGGTCTGGTGTGAAAACACCACAACAATGGGAAGGAAGTCCTTTTTATGTGGCTACAGAATCTCGTCCTTGGTTCTTGGGTAAAGACTCTGACCGTCGGATAGCAGCAATTAACGGTCTGGGTTGTGATGGTACTTTTGCTCATGTAATTATCTCGGAAGACCCCACCCAAGAAGAACGCCCTAGCCGATATTTGGAACAAATGCCATATCATCTGTTCCCGATAGCGGCTAACGACAGGGACAGTATTTTTGCAGCTCTAGATAGTCTGCAAAAGAGCATTGAAACTAGTTCTTCTTTATCAGAGTGTGCAAGTCAAACTTTTGCTACATACAAAGCTAATCCTCAAGCGCAATACGCCATCGCCATCAATGGACGGAATAAAAAAGAACTCCTCAAAGAAATTGAGTCAGCGCGTAAGGGTGTCAAAACAGCGTTTGAAAAAGGTACAGACTGGCAAACACCTGTAGGTAGTTATTTCACACCCAAGCCTCTCGGAAAAGTTGGCGAAATTGCTTATGTGTATCCGGCGGCGGTGAATTCATACATAGGTATGGGTCGGAATCTCTTCCGCTTATTCCCTAGAATCTTTAACGACCACATGGTGAAGAGTCTGCATAAGCGGGCGGCGGATGTGGAACGACGCGTGTTTCCCAGAAGCTTGAGTAAGTTATCCCTCAGACAAATAGAGACTTTAGAAAAGCAATTGCTAGATGATTCCCTGGCAATGTTTGAAGCGGAAATGTTCTTTACCAGACTGCTCACCACAGTTATTCGTGATGACTTTCAACTCAAGCCGAAGTATGTATTTGGTTACAGCTTGGGTGAAACGAGCATGATGGTAGCGCAAGGAGTTTGGAGTGATTTCTTTCAAGGTAGTAACTCTTTCAATTCCTCGGCGTTGTTTGGGTATAGGTTATCTGGCCCGAAAAATGCGGTGCGCGAATTTTGGGGTTTACCAAACGCAGATAGTTTAGATAAAAGCTTTTGGGGTAACTTCGTTTTGATGGCGAGTCCTGAACAGGTACAGGAAGCCATCAAGAACGAGCCGCAAGTTTATTTGACGCAAATTAATACACCGGAAGAAGTCTTAATTGCTGGTGAACCAGCGGCCTGTAAGCGAGTTATCGCCGCCTTGGGTTGTAATTCTTTCGTGGCTCCTTTCGATCACGTTATCCACTGCGAAACGATGCGATCGGAGTATGGAGAGTTAGTTAAATTAAATACTTTACCATCCGAAAATCCAGCAGGTGTAACCTTCTATTCGGCTGCGGAATATCAGCCTATTGTACTAGAGAGTGGTGCGATCGCTCGCAGCATCGCCACCGGACTTTGCCAACAATTAGATTTCCCGCGCTTAGTTAACCGCCTCCACGACGACGGCGCGAGAATCTTCATCGAAGCTGGTGCGGGTGGTGTTTGTTCACGCTGGGTTGATAAAATTCTCGAAGACAAAGACCACATCACCGTATCCCTCAACCGTCGGGGTATGGATGACCACACTACCATTGTCAAAGCACTAGCAAAACTTCTCAGCCATCGCGTAGCTGTAGATTTATCACCACTCTACAACCTCACACCTGCGCCTAAACAAAATAAAGCCACCTTACGCACAGTTACCGTCGGTGGTAAATCAATCACCGCTAGTATTTTGACTGAAGAAAACCGCAAACT
Organism: Nostoc cycadae WK-1; assembly: GCF_002897135.1. Classification (NCBI taxonomy): domain Bacteria; kingdom Bacillati; phylum Cyanobacteriota; class Cyanophyceae; order Nostocales; family Nostocaceae; genus Nostoc; species Nostoc cycadae. Next base: position 227,912 of record NZ_DF978428.1, read on the forward strand.
TTTCCAAGATTTACCAGGGAAAGCTAAAGGTATTCAAGCTGAAAATCTGCATTCAAATATACCATTGCCTGATGAAATTGATATCATCAAATCGCTGCAAGATACTCATAAAATTTTAGGCAATGATATTTTGACTCAAAATGCAGAAGTTTCAATGAAAAATATCATTGAACACGGTTTTGCAGCAGAAGAAAAAGTAGAATCTTCTGAGTTAATCGCCACACATACGCAAGCATCTGCTACCAATCAAGATTTAGATACCCTAATCAGAATGCTGGAGTTAAATACCTCTCACTGTCAAAAGCTGAATGCTAATAATGCTCGGATAACTCAAGCACATACAGCGTTCTTACAAGCGCGGCAAGATTTTAGTAAGCAGATGCGTGAAATTATTCAATTGCAATTAGTTTGCGCGGAAGATTTGCTTAAAGAATAAGCTTGAATGCACGTTACCTCATGGTTTAAGGATAAGGTTTTACACTTTATTCTTAAACCTTTCTTAAGAAAGATAATTATAGCAAATCTACTTGAGTAATGAAAAAAAGTTTCTTTAACGAACCGCAAAGTACGCAAAGTACACGAATGTAAGAAAGCCAATTTTACAAATGAGTGATAATTAACCTCTCTTATCTCTTCTTCTCTTTTCTTTGCGATCTTCGCGCCCTTTGTGGTTCGTTTCAAAAAATAATTCACCTAACCACAACAATAAAATTCGCACTTAACAATCCGAGGGATAACTACTGTGACTACCTTCGATATGCCACTCAGCACCCAAGATAATGGCTTAAAATTCCCTACCTATACCTACAATCATAATCTTGTTTGGAAAGGTAATTTAGAAACAATATCTTTTGAACAGCAAGCTATCAAAGATAAATTACTACTATTAGATAAACCTTGCTATATTGTCAAAATTGCAGGTAAGATTGGAATCACTAACGAAGGATATTTATATCCTGTTGAAAATAGCACAACTTCCCAATTAGAATTAATAAGTTCAATTGCGCCTATTTCTCTACAACAGTTAGGCGACCCCAGTTTTCTCTCTTGCTATGGCGTGAAATATGCCTATATGACTGGTGCAATGGCTGGTGGTATCGCTTCCGAAGAACTGGTCATTGCTTTAGGAAAAGAGAAAATTTTAGGTTCTTTTGGTGCTGGTGGTTTACCTCCAGAAAGAATAGAATCAGCAATTCAACAAATTCAACAAGCTTTACCAAATGGCCCTTATGCTTTTAATTTAATTCACAGCCCTAATGATATGGCGATTGAACGTCGGGCTGTGGATTTATATTTAAAATATGGTGTCAGAATTGTTGAAGCTTCGGCATTTTTAGATTTAACACCCAACATTGTTTATTATCGATTGGCTGGGTTAAGTTTAAATGCTGCTAATCAAATTGAAATCAAAAATAAAGTCATCGCTAAAATTTCTCGCCGGGAAGTTGCGAGTAAATTTATGCAGCCAGCACCAGCCAAACTTGTAAAGGAATTAGTTGAACAAGGATTAATTACTGAGTTACAAGCAAGATTGGCTGAACAAGTGCCAATGGCTGATGATATTACTGTGGAAGCTGATTCTGGCGGTCATACTGATAACCGCCCGTTGATTTGTTTGCTTCCTTCACTAATTTCTTTAAGGGACGAAATTCAAGCAAAATATCATTATACCCAAGCAATTAGAGTCGGTGCAGCCGGGGGAATTGCTACCCCAGAATCAGCCTTGGCAGCTTTTATGATGGGTGCTGCTTATGTAGTTACTGGTTCAATCAATCAAGCTTGTGTTGAATCTGGTGCTTGTGAGCATACTAAAAAAATATTAGCGCAAGCTGAAATGGCTGATGTGACTATGGCTCCCGCAGGCGATATGTTTGAAATGGGTGTGAAGGTACAAGTGCTAAAACGGGGTACTATGTTCCCGATGCGAGCGCAAAAATTGTATGAATTGTATCGTACTTATAACTCAATTGAAGAAATTCCTGCGGCAGAAAGAGAGAAGTTAGAAAAACAAGTTTTCCGAAAAACTATTGCTGAGGCTTGGGAAGGAACAGCTGCTTATTTATCACAGAAAAATCCTGAAAAATTGGGTAAAGCTGTGAATAATCCTAAGTTGAAGATGGCTTTGATTTTCCGTTGGTATTTAGGATTATCTTCTCGCTGGTCTACTGCTGGTGAAAAAGGTCGAGAAGTTGATTATCAAATTTGGTGCGGCCCGGCGATGGGAGGTTTTAATGATTGGGTGCGTGGTTCTTATTTAGCTGAACCTCAAAATCGCACAGTTGTAAATGTTGCTGACCATATTATGAAGGGCGCGGCATTTTTATATCGCATTCAAAATTTAAAAATTCAAGGTTTGCAAATACCCGATTACTACACTCAGTATCGTCCAGAATGTCAATAATTTTAAGAGGTAACAATGTCTTATAGCGCAGCAGATATTCAAGCGTGGATGGTGTCTCACCTAGCTGAGTTACTGGGTGTAGAAACTGATGAAGTTGATATCCACGAAAATCTAGAAAACTACGGGTTAGACTCAGCACAAGCAATGACTCTGGTAAGTAAGTTAGAGGAATTGCTGGGTTTTCAACCATCACCTTTGTTGTTGTGGCATTATCCAAATATTGCATCTTTGTCAGAGCGTTTAGCTGAGGAATTAGTAGAACAATCTGATGGGCAGGATACAGGGATTGTAAAACAAACAGGTGGGAATGCGATCGCTGAACTTCCCACTCTCGATTTACAAGCCGAAGTAGTCCTCGACCCAACTATCCATCCTGGTGGTGCTGTTTACACACCTGTAGATAAACCCAAGAAAATCTTCTTGACAGGTTCCACGGGCTTTTTAGGCGCATTCATCATCCGGGAACTGCTAGAACAAACCGATGCAGAACTTTACTGCTTGGTACGTGCTGCTAATTTACAAGATGGTAAAAACAAGCTGCAAAAGAACTTGGAACAGTATGGAATTGGTCAGGATGAGTTAGATCCTCGCATTATTCCCGTCATTGGTGATTTGTCTCAACCTTTGTTAGGGCTTGGCGCAGAACTATTCCAAGCTTTAGCTACCAACATTGACACCATCTATCACAGTGCTGCTTTGTTGAACTACGTTTATCCCTACTCAGCACTGAAAACCGCTAACGTTTTAGGTACTCAAGAAATATTGCGCTTGGCTTGTCAAATCAAGGTCAAGCCTTTACATTACGTTTCTAGCGTGGCTGTATTTGAATCACCTTATTACGCTGGTAAGGTGGTGAAAGAAGATGATGATTTTAGCCACTGGGAAGGTATTTTCCTCGGTTACTCGCAAACAAAATGGGTGGCTGAGAAGTTGGTGAAAATTGCGAGCGATCGCGGTTTACCTGTTACAATCCACAGACCACCATTAATCGCTGGAGATAGCAATACAGGTATCGGTAACACCCACGACTTTATCAACTTAATGGTCAAGGGTTGTCTACAAATGGGTAGCTTCCCCGACGTAGAATATATGTTGGATATGTCTCCTGTAGACTATGTAAGTAAAGCTATTGTCTATCTGTCCATGCAAAAAGAATCGATAGGTAAAGCTTTTCACTTACAACATCCCAACCCTGTTTCTTTAAAAGTATTAGTTGACTGGGTTAGTTCTTTTGGTTATCCGGTACAAATGCTACCCTACGATGAATGGCAAGTAGAGTTAATTAAAAATGCGGCTTCACCAGATAATCCTTTATATACTCTGCGCCCATTTCTACTAGAACGTTGGTCTGAAGAACAACTCACAATTCCCGATTTATATCTGCAAGCTAGAAGACCAAAAATTAGCTGTGAAGCAACCGTAAAAGCGTTAGCAGGTAGTTCTATTTCCTGTCCGCCAATCGATTCTAAGTTGTTTATGACCTACACAGCTTATTTAATCGAAAGCGGTTTCTTGAGTGTTGCTTTGTAATAATTTACATTAATTAGATGATAAAAACCCAGTTTCTGATAGAAACTGGGTTTTTATTGTTAGATAACAACCGAAAAAATTTACATTAGCAATATCACTGAACTACACTGCGGTAGTTTGCAGTGTATTTCCCAGCCAGGGAAGGGAGCAGAATTTGTAATTGAAATCCCTATTCAGCCGCCACAGATTTGTCACACAGGCGTAGTCAAGCAAAGATTTTTAAGTTCTCCAGCACAACTTGACCGCAAACCCACTTACCAAGGATTACCAATCATGGTAAAAGCTGACCAGAAATAGGGATGAGTTAGGTTTTTGTCTCCGAGTTCTAGTAAGACGGGTGGTAGAGGTAAATCACCATGAGACGTTTTCAGTTTACCGTTTTCTAGGCGGACTTCTCCTTTGATCATGGCTATTTGTGCTTGGCGGAGAGCTTCAGCTTTTATGGGGGCTTGTTTCAGCTTTTCGTAAAACTCGGTCATTAAACTAAATGTACCTTCATCGGAGACATACCATAAACTCGCCAATGCAGACTTAGCACCAGCTTGGACTGCAAAGCCAGCAAAACCTAGTTCTGCGTCTTCATCACCCAAGGCTGTGCGACAAGCACTCAGTACTACTAGTTCTACAGATGGGTTATTCCAGCCAAGTTGGCGCATCTGATCCATTCTCAGTTGGCTATCCCATAATTGAATATAAGAGTTACCGGGCGCACCTTTTCTAAATTCGCCGTGGGTGGCGAGGTGAACAATTCCGTAGGGTGTTTCTTGTCGTTGAGCTTTAAGATTTTTCAAAGTAAAGGCTTCGTTTAAAAAGGCTTTACCAGGCCAGATTTTCTCGATAGTAGTTAATTCTGTGGGGACTGCGGGTAATGGATCTAGGTTCATGAATTGAGATGCACCCATACTCAAAACTTTAGCTTTTTTAATATCGACATATTTGGTGTCTGTCAGGCTGAGACTGGGCATTAGACCGACGCTATAACGTTCCACCAGATATTGTTGACCATTATAAAGTGCGGCAACAGGCATAGCGCGTAATCCCGTATCCATGAGAAACACTAAATTATTGATTTCTCGTGTCTTGAGACTAGATTCAATGGGTGTAATTAGCCAACTGTATAGTTGTTGAGCAGGCTTGATATAGGTGCGTCGCAGTGCTGGATCTGTTACAGAACTGGTTAATTGACGGCTGGCTGCGAGAACCTGCGATCGCGTCACATTCGTTAATACTTGCCGAATTGGTTCACCTTTAGCTGTCACCACAACCAATTCTAAAACGTCATTATCTTGACCGATGATTGGTAATTGGGCAGTGGGTTTGATAGTTGCAGGTACAAAGGAAACGTAAATTAGGGCAGGTTTCGCACCTGTAGAAGATTCAATGTTAGTGAGAATCTCCCGTGCTTCCTTGATACCCTTAATTGGCTGTTTACCTTCTCCTAAGTACGTCCCCACCTGATCTGTAAACTTCTCATCTTGAGGAAAATCGGTATCAGTTGGTGGAGTTTTTGGCGGTTCTGGAGGTTGTGGAGGTTGTACACACAGAATAGTACATTGTGGTGGAGTAATAGTGATGTTTACTTGTTGAGGCGCTGACTGAGAAACAACATCACTCGATCTAACGGTAAAAGCCGGAATTTGACCACTAGCTCCTGATGGTGGTGTGTACACTAAAATAGTACTGTTACTTAATACACTTCCCGATGTGACTGGTGTACCATCTTGAAAAGTTAAAGTACCTGATGAAATGGCATCAAAAATGATGGTGAGATTGTCATTATTGACATCACTAGTAATCGGATTTAAAGACCCAAATGTGAAAGTTATGGATTGATTTAGTCCGCTTGAAAACAGCGAATCTGCTGTGATTGTCGGTGGCGTGTTGATGGAAATAAAATTAGCACCATTACCAGCATCTGCAACTGTGCCACCATTGGGTAAAACCGCAAATGAAGCACCAGTTGTTGGCGTATCATTTCTCACAATATCTCCGTCTGTACCATTAGTAGCGGAATTACCAACAATAAATGGGACGTTATTTGGCCCACCATCATGTTGAATTGTGATTGAGCCTGAAGTAGTACCACCAGTAGTGTTAATTGTATCTGGACTATCACCATTAAAAATTCTGTTGATGCCTCTCACTAATCCATAGGCCAAAATATTAACATTTCCACCATTACCGCCCTCTCCTTCTCCAAAAAAACCTTGAGTATTGATACTATTAAAAGTAATATTCTTACCAAATGTACCGCTAGTTCCTGCTTGAAGTGTGACTGCACCCGCAATGACATCTCCAAAACCTATTGCAGATGTATCAATATCACCTGTGGTAATGCTACCTCCTGCGGTTAAAGTCACAGCACCGCTTATTCCACCACTAGCAGTAGTAATATCGTTGGTGTTAATATCGCCTCCGGCTGTCAGTTCGACTTGACCAGTAATATTATCATTATTATTAGGGCTAGTAATATTTTGAGTCGTAATATTACCGGTAGCACTAATAATTACAGGGCCACCATAATTACTAAATGAAATATCACCTGTGACATTCACATTACCCGGTGAAGATGTGCTGCCTGATGATGTGAATAAAGCTCCACCGACAATAAAACTTGATGGATTACCAGTGGTAACTTCTTGTAAACTGCTCACACCTGCTCGTAAAATTAATGCTGGCTGACTGCTCAAAATTTGACCATCAGCAGTAGTACTAGAAAGGGCGGTATCTGCATCAGTAATCACAATTTCGCCAGTCGTGATACTACCACGAGATTCTACTTTTAAAGATGGGCCAGTATAGTTACCAAAGGTAACATCTTGGTTAGAACTAAAAATGGGGTCAACTAAACTGATGAAATCAGCACCTTGTCCTAGAGAGTTGAGAATTGAAAATTTACCACCGCTGGCAAAGTGCGCGTCTAAAGAAATATTCCCGTTACTAACTAAAGTCAAATCACCACCACTGATAAATGGTGTTTGAGCTAAGTGATTAATTGCAAAAATATCAATGCCTTGATTACCTTGAATTGTGAGTTTATTGCCAGCAGTAGCCGAGAAATTTTTAGCAACACTATCACGAACTCTGACGGTATCTTTAGCAAGTAAATTTAAGTTGTTAGTGGCAGCAAGTTTACTTTCTGGTAGTGTCAAATTGTGGTTAGCAGCTAGGGTAACATTTTTCCCAGATGCTTGATTGACTAAAACATCACCATTGCTAACCGTCAAACCAGAACCAGTTAACTTTACCTCGCCATTATTTACCACCAAACCAGAGGCATTCCCAACACCACCACCAGTCAACAATGCTGGTAAAGAATTCCCTGATAAATTATTATTAGTTGCATTCAGCGGTTGAATTTCTAAACTTAAAGGATTCCCCGCCATACTCAATTTGAGTAAACTACTGCCAGGTACAGCCGCAATTGTAACGTTACCATTAGGCGCTGACAAAGTTCCTGTACTTACCACTGTGCCACCAAATAAACTTAAATTATTCCCTGATGGCACTGCCAAATTACCTTGATTGAAAATAGCACTAGCGACACTGCTATCAAAAGCGAAACTATTGGGTGTACCGATAAGTTGATTGTAATCGTTTGTCCCAACCGCATTTAACCAGTTATTATTACCAAAACCCAAGCGTGTGGCTGTGGTAGCGGTAAATGACGCAGGTACATTTAAACTAGAATTAGCACCAAAGATAATGCCTGCGGGGTTGATTAAATATAAGTTTGAATTCCCGCCACTAACGCGAATGATGCCGTTAATTATTGATGCTTCACCACCTGTAACTCTACCTAAGATATTTTGAATTGATGGTTGCGATAAAAAGTTAGCTGTTTGGTTAGCATCTAGACCAAATTTGCTGAAGCTATGAAAGAGGTTAGCTTTGTCGCTACTTAAACTACCTCCACTAATATTAATATTGTTACCTTGAGTGTTAACAGTTGTCCCTGTACCATCGTTAGCAGGGGTGATAGTTTGTTGCGCTTTGACTGTTAGAGGTAGGAGGCATAACAGCAATGCGATGTTGCTTACTGCTAATGTTTTGATAGATTTTGAAAAAATTTGCTTTTTAGCTTTGGAAATAGCAGTAAAATTTATCTTGCTGCCAGGAATGAGGGCTTTCTTTTGTAATTCTGGTTTGTGATGCTGTCTGCGTTGTCGTGCTTTGAGAATTGCTAGTTGGGCGTTCTTGATTTGTTCTTGTTGTCGTTGCCGCGATATGCTTTCTAGATGGGTGCGATAGTAGTATAGCGGTTTGTAAATATGCTCAACTTCTGCAACTTCAGAAAGTCTTAGACACAAATCGTAATCTTCTACTGTTGCAAGTGACTCATCAATTTCCCCAACCAACTCCAACACTTCTCGACGAATTAGCCGAAAGTGAAATGTCATGAACTGATTTAACAGTGCTTCACGGCTATAAGCTACAAGACAACGATAGCCATAGCTGAGGATTGTATTGTTTTCGTCAATATCTAAATAGTCGGTGTAAACCCAGCCAATATGGGGTTTGACATCTAAAACTGAAGCTGTTTCGGCTAGTGCTGTTGGTGCGAGTAAATCATCACTATCTACCCAACCGATATATTTACCACGAGTTTGAGCGATCGCAGCTTTTAAGGCTCTGGCTGCTCCCATGTTATCTTTGCCTGATATTACCCGCACGCGGCGATCGCACTCTTCATATTCACGAGCAATAGCTAGGGAATTATCTGTGGAACCATCATCCCAAATCAGCAGTTCAAAGTCTTGCCGGGTTTGCGATAAAACACTTTCTATAGCTAATCTTAGATAATTTTCTCGATTGTAAACTGTGATGATTAAGGAAATTACTGGCAGCATAAAAATTAGATTTTTTTAATTTATTTATAGAGAGTTTAAAGTTTTTAGTTATCTTTTGGATCAATAGAATATACATTAACTTATTAAGTTGCCTATAATTAAACAAATTTGAATTTTCTTCTAATTCAGGATGTTAATTTTTGCGAATGTTTGCAAAATTGACTCGTTATAGATGTATTTGCTAAAGTTAATGCCAAGTTAAATATTATTGACAAAGTTTAAAAAATATGAAATATTTTTGTGCTACTGCCAAGTCAAGACGAAGACAAGCTATTAATAACTGGTTGAGGAAATCAGCCAAATCCAGCAGTATGATTGGAGGACTAACGGCGATTTTTTTATTAGCAAATTCGTTAGTCCCAACAACTTTGTTTGCTGAAGAAAAATTAGAAATCAAAGACTTTGACTACTGGGCAAATTTTTGTAAGTTGTTGGGAGAGGAAAAGAAATATGATGAAGCGATCGCCGCTTGTAATCAAGGAATTGCGATTAAGCCAGACGAACCAGAAATTTGGGTAACGCGCACAGAAATTTTACTCAAGCAAGCCAAGTATAGTGAAGCGTTAGTCTCAGCTGATCGCACCTTACGTCTCCAACCAAAATATTCTTTAGCCTTGGCTCAACGATGTGAAGCATTATTAAATTTAAACAAATATGCCGAAGCGATCGCCGCCTGTGATTTAGCGCTGCGTTCTGATGGTAACTGGGGCAGTACTACAGCAGTTGTGGCATGGTACAATCGTGGTCTAGGAGAAAGTAAATTAGGACAACTAGACGCAGCGATCGCCTCATTTAATCGCGCCTTAGAAATTACTCCTGAGAATTCATTAGCTTTAGTGGGCAATTGTCAAGCATTAGCAAATTTAAACAGGTTCAGCGAAGCGATCGCAGCTTGCGACTCAGCAATTAAAGTTAATCAAAATTGGGGTGATACTACGCCAGCAATTGCTTGGTACACTAAGGGTCTGGCACAGAAAAAAAATGGCCAATTAGAAGAAGCGATCGCCTCCTTTGATCAAGCAGTGGCGATGAATCCGAAAGATGCAGATATTTGGTTAGAACATGGTAGATCATTAGCAGCAATCAGTAAACCAGAACAAGCTGTCGTTTCATACCAATTTGCCATCAAACTCAGTCCTAATTATGCCTTAGCCTTAGCCAGTCAAAGTGCGAGTTTGAACAAAATAGGTAAATTTCCCGAAGCACAAGCAGCCGCAGAACAAGCACTCCAAGGCGATAGTCGTTGGGGTGATATCAGTCCCGCCTTAGCTTGGGAACAGAGAGGAATCGCTTTAGCTGGATTAGGAAATTACGAAGAAGGATTAGCATCAATAGAAAGAGCGATCGCTCTCAATCCCAACTATGCTGAAGCATGGAATAATCGTGCAGCTACCCAATGGTATTTAGGCAGATATGCCGATGCAATTGCTAGTAGCGATCGCGCCACCGAAATTAATCCGAAATATGCTCAAGCATGGTTTAATAAAGGCAGAATTCTCAAAACCTTAGACCGTTATTCAGCATCACTCGCAGCATATAATAAAGCATTAGAAAATGTGGGCAAATTTGCCGATAAATCACTTTTAGCTAATATTTGGGCTAACCGGAGTGTTGTCTTGTGGCATTTATCCCGCAATCAAGAAGCCTTAGTGTCTGTAGATAGAGCGATCGGCATTAACCCTAATTTATCGCAAGGATGGTACAACCGCGGCATCGTACTATTTAATTTAGCCAGATATGATGAGGCAATTAATGCTTACAACCAAGCTAGTACTCTAGCTCCAATGGATGCGAATATTTTAGCTGGTAAAGGAGTTGCCTTATTGAGATTGGGCAAATTAGAAGACGCTGTAAAAACTTTTATGGCTACCTTAGCACTTGATCCTAAAAACGCATTAGCATTAGCAAATCAAACAATTGCTCAACAAAAACTAGACGCACAAAAAGAACAACAAAAACTCAAGTCCCCAGTAATGCCAGATAGCACTACAATGCGTCAGGGTTCATGATTCATATCTAACACCAAGTTTGCAAAACACGACCTTGTAATTCTTTACCAAACCAAGGTGTATTACTGGAAAGTGTATGTAGATTTTTCCTGGAGACTTTCCAAGTTTGTGTGGGATCAAATAAAGTTAACTCAGCTTTTTGATGGGGAGTCACTGTACTTAATTTCTGTCCCAAACATTTCGCCGGATTAGCGCTTAATGCTTGCCATAATTCTAATGCGGTAAATTCCCCAGTTTCGACCAGATTTTGCCACAGTAAAGGCAAGGCTAACTCAAACCCAATTGCCCCAGTTGGTGCTTCAGCAAAAGCTTGGACTTTTTCTTCATAAGTATAAGCTGCGTGGTCGATCGCGATCGCATCAATTACCCCAGTGCGAACACCAGCACGCAAAGATTTCACATCAATAGGATTACCTAGAGGCGGGTCTAAATGCAAACTGGTATCATAACTTTGAATAGCTGCGGTATCTAATAACAAGTGCATCCAAGTAGTACTGGCGGTGATGGGTAAACCAGCAGCCTTAGCAGCGGCGATTAATTCCACACTCCGCGCTGTAGAAACACGCATAATATGAACTTGTTGATTACCAGTAGCCGCAACTAATTCTAACAAAGAAGCGATCGCCGTTGTTTCCGCACTGGCGGGGACTGGTGATAAACCAAAACGCAGCGCATTGGCCCCTTCCCGCATGACACCATTAGAAGTAAGCTGGCGATCGCAAGGCCAAAAAGCTACCGGTTTATTCAACGGCTGTAAATATTCCAGCACTCGCCGCACCAACCCCAAGTTATCTAACGGATGACTATCAGTAAAACCAACAACTCCCGCAGCCGCCAAATCAGCCAATTCCGTCATCTGCTTTCCCGCCACATCTAAAGTAATTGCACCCCAGATATTCAGCAAAGGAGAAGCGCTGCTTTGCTTTTGCAACTGCGCCACAAGCGCCGGATGATCAATAGATGGAGATGTATCCGGTAAAATACCAATTCTCGTAAAGCCGCCAGCAGTAGCAGCTTGCAACAGAGACGACAAAGTTTCCCGTTCTTCAAACCCTGGTTCGCCAGAGTGACTATATAAATCAACCAACCCAGTTCCTAGAATTAATCCCTGACAATTTCTAACTTGAGTATCAGCACTAATATTAGCAATTTGTGCCGCTACAGCTTGAATCTGACCATCAGCAATCAAGACATCTGCTATTTGGTCAGTACCAGAAACCGGGTCAATTACTCGTACTTGTTGTAAAAGTTCAGTCATAAAAATTATAAGTTAGGAGTGACGAGTCAGGAGTTATAGCAAGTGACAGGGGACAGGTGACAGGTGACAAAATTAAAAGCCTTGTGGTGTCTAATGTTTTTCATCTGTTAATGTTCTAAACTATGCTGTGATTGCTAATATTTAGGCTTTACTTTCACACTTAGCTTAATTCCTCACTACTTACTCTTCACTCCTCCCTGTTTTATAATGCTCCAGCTGCGGTCTGATCAAGAACACCGCCACCCAAATGAGCCGTGATATTCATTGCTTGTAAAACGGGAAAACCATCCAGTCCGTTGGGGTAGTCAATAACACTCACTGCGCCATTACCTTGACGAAAATTCCAGAAGTTTTCGGCTGTTAAACCAAGAATATGACAAAGCAAGGTTTTATTAGTAGCATCGTGAGCCACTACTAATCCAGTTTTGAGTTGATTGTCTAATGCAGCTTGCACAATAGATTGCCAAGCAGCAACGCTACGTTCCCAAACTTGTTGTAAATTTTCTCCTTCCGGCATTTGTACCTCAGCGGGGATAGTTCGCCAACGGTGCAATTCCCCAGGAAATTCTTGTTCAATTTCTGCTTCTAACTTCCCTTCCCAAAGGCCATGACTAATTTCTCTTAAACCATCCTGCAAGTCTAATTTAATGTCTGGATGTTGACGCAATATAATTTCGGCCGTTTCTTGAGGACGTAGCATTGAACTACTCACAGCAAAATCAATGGCTACATCTTTGAGAAATTCCCCGGCTTTTTGGGCTTGATTTCTCCCATTGTCATTCAAAGGAACGTCAATTTGTCCTTGAAATCTGGTTTGACGGTTCCACTCTGTTTCGCCGTGACGCACCAACAACAACCGCACTCCCTGATGACTAGGACGCAAGGATGGTAAACTTTCTCCTGTATGTTGCGTCTGATTCATCGATTCTAGTTGGACTGGTTCATCCAATCCGCCAGCAAAATTCAGTACAGTGACAGCACAGTTAGATTGTTGGATAGCATGGTAACGGCTGGGAGGAATGCCTAGTGCTGTGCTAATTAAGGCGCGATTAATTCCGTTATGCCCAACTATGAGAATAGTTTTACCTTGATGTTGCGGCAAAATTTCTTGCCAAAATTGCCTTGCTTGTGCGTACAAAGCCACAACCGGAAAATGCTCTCTAGTTCCCTCAGCATTGTTAACTAGCATGACCAATTCGTCGGGATGTTCGTGCCAAATCCGATAGTCTTCAGCAAACTTCTGCTCGACATCAGCAGTTAGCATTGTTTCCCACAAAGGCAAATCGATTTCTAACAACTTATCAGAAGTCTGAACAACAGCAGACTCTGGAGTATTGGTTAACTCACCTTGAATAATCTCAGCGGTTAGTTTAGCTCGTTGCAGAGGACTGCAATAAATTGCATTAAACGAAATATTACTGAGGGCTTTGCCTACTTTACTGGCATCTTGACGACCTTTTTCTGTTAACGTTGACGCATCCGTGCGTCCTTGAATCCGCCGTTCAGCGTTGTAGCTACTTTGACCGTGACGCACAATGATGACACGAGTCATCGGCTTTGCCCTCCTCTATCTAAAGGATTAATTTTACTCTAAAGTGTTTGCAGAATAATCTAATGCCGTGTGCAACTTTTTCAAACCTAACCCCCAAATATACTTATTCATCCTGGAGATAGTTTGCTGGTTCTGCCTGTAGGTAGGGGTATCCGATTATCCAGCCAAAATATGCTGGAGATTGGGGGCAGTTTCCCAGAAATTCCCACAGATGGAAATTAATATGCAAACAGAAACAGATGCAAAAACTTTAGCACCGTCGCTTCATGCAATTGGCAATACTATTCGCTGGACAGGTTGGATTACTTTCTGGCTACAACTAGGACTGGCTGTGGTTTCTGGTATAGCTGTATTGTTTGCTTCCACTGGGCGTGGCTTTGCTGACCAACCAAATGCAGGTTTGGGAGTTGGCATATTTTGGGCAGTCTGCGGGATTGTAGCTTTATTATTTAGCGTCTACTGGGATTTTCGCTATACTCGCCTTGGTAAACAATTAGAAAATCCTAATCACGCTTTACACCCTAGTAAAGCAGATACGATCGCCGCTATTAGATTAGGCTTAGTTGTGAGTTTAGTCGGCATACTATTAACGCTTTTGGGGGCTGGCTCAACTTTAGGCGTTTTGGTCGCCAAATCAATTTCTCAACCACCAGGGGTAGCAATTACAGACCCCAACAAAATTATTCGGGCGTTAGATGTGTTTGTCGCAGTGGCAAATATTAATGGAATTACGGCTCACTTTTTTGGTGCTGTGGCTTCTTTATGGTTGTTGGAACGGGTGCATAAGCACTAAAAATTATAGAAATGACGCTAAAACACATGATTTTCTGTTTAATTGCGTCAGCCATTTGGAATTTAAACGCACATTGGGCATACTAAGGGAAAATTTAGGCAATCTTTTGCGCTACTCATCTCTGATTTGGATGAGATGCTTAGAAGAAAGTCATTACTTGCAGGACTTAGCAAGATGGCGTTTTTCCCCTTTGTACAGCAACAATCTTCTCGGACTTTTCTGTGGAGTATTCTTAACACTATTACAGATCCCATATTTGTGAAAGATCGGCAACACAGTTGGGTGTTTGTTAATGATGCCTTGTGTCAGTTCATGGGTTATGAACGAGAATCACTAATGGGTAGATCTGACTATGATTTTTTCTGTAAAACAGAAGCCGATGTTTTTTGGGAGAGAGATGAACTGGTATTCGCCACAGGGGTGACAGATGAACATGAGGAATTAATCACAGATTGTCGAGGTGAAACCCATATTATATCGACGAAAAAAAGCCTCTTTTGTGACGAAGTTGGTAATTCGTTTTTAGTAGGTTCATTTCAGATAATTGCCTCCCAAGATAAAATTGAAGCTACTTTGCTGCTTCAAACAATCAATCAATTAAAACAAGAAATTTATGAACGCCAAGAAACAGAGAAACGCTTTCGCAGACATAGTAATTCTCTACAGCAACTTGTGCAAAGCGAAAAACTACAACATGATGATTTTCAAATTGCCATTCAATATATAACGGAAGTAGCTAGTTTAGGTCTTGATGTTACACGGGTTAGTGTTTGGTTATACACAGATAAACGTTTGAGCATTCAATGTGTTGACCTATATGAACAAGACAAAAATTGTCACAGTCATAGTTTAGAATTATTTGTCGGCGATTTTCCTAAGTATTTTCAAGCTCTCAGGGAGGAACAAATAATTGCAGTTGCTGATGTGCATACTGATCCTCGCACTTCAGAATTTTCGGCAATTTATACAACCCCACTGGGAATTGCGGCGATGCTGGATGCAAGAATTTGGTCGAGAGGGGAAATAATTGGTGTAGTTTGTTGTGAACATTTGCTAACTCAGCGCCAGTGGACATTAGAAGAAGAAAGTTTTATCGGCTCAATTACTGACTTTGTGCGTCTAGCAATTGAATCACGCGATCGCAAAAACGCCGAAGCAGCACTGAGACAACAAACTCAACAATTAGAGGAGACACTCAAAGAACTACAACGCACTCAAACCCAAATGATTCAAAGCGAAAAAATGTCTTCTTTGGGACAGTTAGTAGCAGGTGTGGCTCACGAAATTAATAATCCAGTTAACTTTATTTATGGCAATATTACCCCGGCAAATAATTATATTCATGACATCCTCAATCTGATTAATCTCTATCAAGAACACTATCCTTATCCTGTTGATGTGATTCGAGAAGAAATTATTGCTATAGACTTAGAATTTTTAATGACAGATTTACCGAAGTTATTATCTTCGATGAAAATAGGAGCCGATCGCATCAGGCAAATTGTCCTTTCTCTGCGAAATTTTTCTCGTCTTGATGAAGCAGAATATAAAGCAGTTGATATTCACGAAGGCATTGATAGTACTTTATTAATTTTAGAAAATCGTCTGAAAGCCAAATCTGATTATCCAGGTATTAAAATTATTAAAGAATATGGACAATTACCGCTTGTTGAGTGCTATGCAGGTCAACTCAATCAAGTATTCATGAATATTTTAACTAATGCTATTGATGCTTTAGAAGAACGAGATGAACAAAGAACTCCCCAGGAAATTCAAGCATCTCCCAACACAATTAGGATTAGTACACAAATAATTAATCCAAATCAGATTGCGATTAAAATTGCTGATAATGGTCTAGGTATCCTAGAAGATATCAAAAAACGTATTTTTGACCCCTTCTTTACTACAAAACCCATTGGTAAAGGTACTGGTATGGGGATGTCTATTAGTTATCAAATTGTGACCGAAAATCATCATGGAAAGATTGACTGTATTTCATTCCCAGGTAAAGGTACAGAATTTGTCATTGTTATTCCTTTAAAACAAGGTCAGGATTGAATGAAACAAGCGTGTAAGGGTTTTGAACACTTACACGCCTCTACCCCTTCATCCTATCCCAAACCCTTTAATTAGTAATTACTAGCTCTTAAATCGTCAATTACATCTTTACTAGCAGCGTTTTCGACATAGTGTTTTGCTTGTTCAATATTAACTTTGGCTCGATTACGCCAACCTACAGCAGAATGGTTATCTTCCTCTTTCTCTATATTCTTTTCTGCACTGCGTAAAAGTTTGTAAATACTGCGAAACTTATCTAAATGTTTCAATGAACTATCAATTGCTGGATAATTATTGATATCTTTACGATCTAGGACAGCAGCTTTGTCAAGTTCGGCGATCGCTGTATGAACTTTAGAATATGCAGCTTTCTCTTCTTGAAGAACATTAGATTCATCGGCTTTTTGCAGAAGTAATTCTGCTTGTCGGAGGTCGCTGCGAGCATGAATATAATATGGATGTTTACCAGGGATATCAGCCGAGGCTATACCATTACCTAAAGAAGCTGCAACTAATCCTAGCAACAAACTAACCGAAGTGATTCTATAAGTCATAACCTTGCTCACCTAAATTCAGAATGAACACTTATCCTCTGATTTAGACTGGTTTAATTCTGAAAAGTTTTGACAAATCTGTGTCAATGTTATGTCATTAATTCTTTTTAAATACGAGTGAAAAATGACATTCCGCCGAGTAAATTTTTAGCAACGGTCACATATTATTAACTACACTAAACCCGATCGCAGTGCAACTACAGCAGCTTGAACACGATCATCAACTGCTAATTTGTTCATAATCCCGCGTACATGGGTTTTGACGGTGTTGGGACTGAGATAAAGTCTTTCGGCGATTTCTGGGTTACTCAAACCGTCTACCATCAGTTTTAAAACTTCTAACTCTCTTGTGGATAAGTTAGCTGTGTTTCCGGGGGTTGTGGGGGGTTTGAGGTTGTCAATTACTCGTCTGGCGATTTGCGGATCTAAATAGGTCGCACCATCAACAGCAGCTGTGATCGCCTTTAATAATCTTTCTACACTCGCACCTTTGATACAATAAGCGTCTGCACCACTTGATAATGCAGCAATCACTTCAGTCTCGGTGGTGTGAGATGTCAGCATCACGACATGAGTTTCTGGTAATGCGGCTTTAATTTGCTGTGTGGCTGCAATTCCATCCAGACGCGGTAAACCAATATCCATAACTACCAAATCTGGCTTTAATTTTAAGGCGGCTTGCACGCCTAAATAACCATCTTCTGCTTGACCGACAATTTCTAACTGGGGTTGCGCCATTAATGACTGTTCTAGTCCCAGTTGCATCATTGGGTCATCTTCCACAATCAACACCCGCAAAACAGGTGTATCAGTCGGTAGATTCAAGGGATGGCTAGAATTGATAGACATTTTTTTATATAGTCAAGAGTCAAGGGTCAAGGGTCAAAAGTCAACAGTCCAATAACTTTTGACTTTTGACTTTTGACTCTTGACTAACTTCTCTATTCTTCCACGCGATAGCCAAACTCTGCCAAACTTAAGCGAGACTGTCGCCATTTTGGCTGGACTTTGACGAAAAGTTCCAGGTATACTTTGCCAGAGATGAGTTTTTGAATTTGTTCGCGGGCTGCACTACCAACGGCTTTGAGCATCGAGCCACCTTTACCAATTAAAATACCTTTTTGGGAATCACGCTCGACGTGAATGGTGGCGAGGACGCGGGTAATAGTTGCTGTTTCTTCTACTTTATCAATAGCGATCGCTACAGAATGTGGCACTTCTTCACGGGTTAATAACAAAATTTGTTCCCGAATTAATTCGCCCATAATAAACCGTTCTGGTTGGTCAGTTACCAAGTCAGGTGGATAATATAAAGGGCCAGTTTCTAAATTATCAATGAGTAATTCTTGCAGTTCAGGCAATCCTGTACCAGTCTTGGCGGAAATTTTGACTGTCGGCCATTGATTAGCTTCACCTAACTGCTGATAACTTTCATCGATAAACTGGGAATTCTCTGGTTGTTGATCGGTTTTATTCAGTCCCAAAATTACGGGTGTGTGGCTGTTAATCAGTAACTCAGCAATATAGCGATCGCCAGCACCACAAGCTGCTGTACTATCGACTACAAACAGCACCACATCTACTGATTCAATAGCCAGTTTGGCATTCCGTACTAATACTTCCCCCAATTGATGGTGGGGTTTATGAATTCCCGGTGTATCGACGAAAATTATCTGTGCTTCTGTTGTTGTTAAAATTCCGCGCAAACGGTTACGTGTCGTTTGTGCTACTGGTGATGTAATAGCAATTTTTTGACCTACTAATTGATTCATCAAAGTAGATTTACCGACATTTGGACGACCAATAATGCCGATAAACCCCGATTTGTATTCAGGAGGAGCTTGAGGAATTAATACTTCTCCTGAAAAAGAGAAGACGTGATTATCAATACTAGTCACCTTTTACTCCACCTTCATATTTTATAGATGAGATAAGTTAGTTCTGGGTTCAAACGCACAACAAACATATATTCACCCTGGAATTTTCGGGGTTTGTCATTGTTTCAGTTTAATCTACTACTAGAGATATTTGGCTACAAATATCTCAAAAATAGATGTTAAGAGCTAACAAACATCATGTTATCTCTCTTCTATACAGTTGTGTTACATTGAAGCAGAGACTGTTATTTTTATGACAATCTTCTTTTATTCTCAGTTGAAAACTAAATTTTTACCTTGCTGAAGATTTAAAACATCCTCTTATATTTTTTGATAATTTACCAAGAAGACATAAATTGCCAATCTTCAGAATCTGTCGCTGGAGGTTCTGCAAAATTTTCTATTTGCTCTAAATTTTCTGCTTGCATTAACTTGTCATATTCTCCAGAATCAACCCACTTCAACAATTCACAAGCTCGCATCACAGACCAAGGAAAGCGGTATTCCATAAAACTTAATATCTTCGTGATTTGATCCAAGTTATCAAGACTAATAGTCGAAAATTCTCGCGCTTGAGCTTGAAAATCAGCAATAGTCTCTGCATTTAAATATTCAGATGGTAAACCTGCTAATTTCATCAGTGCAGTGATGGCAATATTAATATCTTGACATGCTAATAAACCCACGCGATCGCCAGTGAATTTTGACATTATCATCCAATTAGCTAAAGCTATTTCTATTCCACCAGCCGCCAAGCCTCCCAAACCAAAAGTTGTACTGTTAATGACATTTTTTAACAGTGGCATAACATTTGCCATTTGCTGATAAGCAATATATTTACCTTTAATGCGGGCAATTTCACACCCAAAGGCAAACAATAATTCGTCGTGTGAATACCATTCCATCGCTTCCAAATTCGCACTGACCATTGGTTTTTCCACACCAACAGCATTGGTTTGAATATGTCCTGTACCACGAAATAAGTAAAGTTCTGGCTTTGGTGTTAGGTCAAGAATTTGGCAACTTTCTGTAAACGCATCATCTAATTTGGGAAAATTCTGCGGTGTTACACGAAATTCACCACCAATAATTTGCATTCTGAGTAAACGGTCAATGCCATACTCATTCACCTTTTTCAACAATAAAGGCAACCCTGGCATTTTATTCAAATTAGCTAAGGCTTTTTGATCAAAGGGATGCTGAAATTTAACTATGTTGACACCAGAAAATACTCTTCTTGTCATTATATTTTAATGAGTAATTCGTAATTCATAAAATTTATCCTTTTTGGATAAACTGCTTTAGAATCTCTCCTGGCTGTCTATCCCAGGTATCAATATGTTCATATATCAAATTATCTGAGTTAAATTTATATGTTGAATAACCATTAAAAAATATCTTGGCTTGCCAAGGTACACGCAATATACCTCTGACTGTCCATTTAGCTAAAATAGTATCTTCTGTTGATTGATAAACTTCATGTAAATCAAAGGCGATTTGGCTAAAAAATAATTGAGCGTGAAATCGCAATGTCCAAAAAATAATGCGATAGTTGAATTTATATTTAAATTTATTTACTGGGTCTTGAAAATAAATATCCTGTGTATATATGTTATATGAAATATCTTTTTCAAAGAGTGTAGGTAAATCTTGTTTGAGAATTTGAATTACCTGTTCTATCTGTAAGATATCAGCCACGCTCCCTGTCCTCTAAAAAAGATTTTTCCAGAATCTCTTGATTTTCTGCCAAAAAGATAAATAACGGCTATTACTGGGTTGCTGTAAATCAGCCAAAGTTGGAAACGCCGCAGGTTTAGAGTATGCACCATTTCGTAGAACTTGAGCAAGAGCATTGTTATTTTCTCGCAAACCTTCATAAAAAAACCAGACTTCGCCAGAAATTCCTAGTCGGCGGTTGTAGGCGATCGCCTGTACGAGATATTCTGGGCTGATGGAGTAACTACCAAGCTTGATCAAAATTCCTGGTGCTAATTTGGGCAGCGTTGCATCTGTAAATTGACAGCTGGTTATTTGGTTGGCGATCGCTTTATAACTATGAAAATCACGGCGATATATCTGCGGGTGAATTAGATCAACTATACCCAGCTTCAACCATGTAGCAGAGTCTTGCAGATACTCTCGCAATCCCCAATCATAAATGTTTGGTGCCATAGACACCAACAAGTTGGGGTTAACTCTTTTCACTTCACCATATAAACGTGCCAAAAAATCTGTCAGAATATCAGCACGCCACTGTAACCATTGTCTATCTTGATGGTTATGAGGTGGACTATAACCAAATTGCTGTTGATAGCGAGCAATAGTTAAGGGATCATAACCACCTGTTGATGGTAAAGCCGGAAAGCGATCGTCTCCTTGAATTCCATCCACATCATAATTTTTCACCACTTCCAAAACCAAGTTCAACATAAAATCTTGCACCTGGGGATGAAAAGCATTCATCCACTCAAAGCCATTTTTCTGCAATAAATTACCTTGATTGTCACGCGCCGCCCATTCTGGTTTTTGCTGTAACAGCATTCCCCCATTCAAGTTATAAGAACTCGCAAAGCCATATTCAAACCAAGGGATAACCTTCAACCCTACTCGTCGCGCCTCAGCTATCACCTCCGCTAAAGGGTCACGACCAACAGACATCGGGTCAATCTCCACCCCGAAAGTCTGCTGCATAGTTTTACTAGGGTACATAGTCACGGCTTTATTCCAAACCACAGGGAACACCACATTAAATCCCGTCTCCGCCAACAAATCCATTGCTTGTGCAATCCGTTGCTTTGACCGGAAAACTTTACTATCTGTAGTGGTCAGCCAGACACCGCGAATTTCTTTTGTTTTCATAGCTTTGAGAAAAGTATGAACTATAAATTTCATTCTTCATACTTCATACTTAATATGAAAATTCTCTGACATTACTACCACCTGCAAAACTGCCCTTTAATAGATGTTTGCTCTAGGCAGGTGGTACATAATTCTACAAAAGTTAGGTTATTTCTAGATCAAATCAAACAGATGTCGGAAATAAAAAATTCCTGGGAACACAAATATATAACGACTAATGGTGTCAAGCTACACTATGTCACCCAAGGAACAGGCCCTTTAATGTTGATGTTACATGGGTTTCCTGAATTTTGGTATTCTTGGCGGCATCAAATACCAGAATTTGCTGAAAATTTTCAAGTCGTGGCGCTGGATTTACGTGGCTATAACGATAGTGAAAAACCCAAAGAGCAATCAGCTTATGTTATGGATGAATTTATCAAAGATGTTGAGGGCGTAATTAAAGGTTTCGGTCACGAAAAGTGCATTTTATTGGGACATGATTGGGGCGGTGCGATCGCTTGGTGTTTTGCCTATGCCCACCCAGAAATGTTAGAGAAACTAATCGTACTTAACTTACCCCATCCCGCTAAATTCTCTCAAGGATTATCAACTCCTCAACAGTTACTACGTAGCTGGTATATGTTCTTATTTCAACTGCCAGTTATTCCAGAATTCTTGTTACAAGCCTTTGATTATCAACCAATTGCCCAGACTATTCAAGGCACAGCAGTTAATAAAAATGCGTTCACGGCATCTGACCTAGAAGCTTATAAAAAAGCTGCGGCTAAATCTGGTGCTTTAACAGCAATGCTCAACTACTACCGCAATATATTCTCCCACTTTTTACCCAGTAAGAATTGGGGAATTTTGAATGTACCGACACTATTGATTTGGGGTGAAAATGATACAGCCCTTGGCAAAGAGCTTACTTATGGAACGGATGCCTATGTTAGCAACTTGCAAATTCAGTATATTCCCAATTGCGGACATTGGGTACAGCAAGAACAGCCTCAGTTAGTTAATCGCTATATCAGTGAATTTACTGTAACTTGATCCACTTTTTTCGCAATTACTTAGTGTTAATTAGTCCGAGAAAAATTCTGGTTAAGAACTAATGACAAATCAAAATAAATACTTGAATTTCTTAAAAAGATTTAACAAGATAAAAATGGATCATTCTCTAGCGAGTTTTTCCCTACAAACAGCCCAAAACCAGCCTCAATACTCTTTTTTCGCTGTCTACCAAGATATTAATTATCACCTGCATTTTGTGAGTTAAATCAACATTGTCTAGAAATTTGGTGAGATAATAGAATCGTGAGGAAAAGAACGGATGTTACTTCAACAAAAAGGGGAAAAATTATGAAACTTAAGCTATTTGCAGCTGTAGCCTTAGCAGCAACTCCCCTCATTTTTGCAAGCTCTGTAAAAGCAGGGAATTCGCAAGATTTACAAAGACTTATATCTACTGGGGAATGTCAGCGGTGTAATCTAGTCGGAGTTGACCTCAGTGGCGCTCATTTAATTGGTGCAGATTTACGTGGTGCTAACCTTTCTCAAGCTAATCTTTCAGGCGCTAACTTAGAAGGAGCAGATTTCACCAACGCTAACCTGAAAGGAGCTAACCTAGCTTCAACTTTTGTTACCAACGTTAACTTCAAAAAAGCCAATCTTAACGGTGTTAATTTTAGCCGCGCTCAGATTATCGACTCAAATGTATATGGCGCATCAATGGATAATTTGAATATTACTGATGCGGAGATTTTCAACACTGGTATTGGTGTTGGTGGTGAAGAAGGCGCACAAATGCCAGATTGGGACTAGTTCCACAAGGCGGAAGTTAAAAAAAACAATCTTGTTTGAGTTTTGAGGCTCGTTATCAGGGTGTAGGGGTAGAGGGTGTATGTGAATAAAACCCTTGTACCCTTACACCCTCAAATAGACTTTATCTATTTTTAGATACAACTTGAGTGAGCCAAGTTGACCAAGCCTTTGCAAGGCTTAGTCAACTTTTAACAGAAAAGTATTAGACAAAAATTATTACTTCACTCCGTTAAACCACTCAACAATCCCCTCAGCTAAAACTTTGGCTAACTTTTGCTGTTCCTGGGGATTTGTGACCCATTCAAATTCATTCGGGTTACTCATAAAACCCAACTCCATCAATATTGATGGTGCAGCGGCCGGACGGGTGAGGGCGAGGTTATTCCAAAAGACACCGTAAGAAGGTCTATTGAGTTTTTTGACTAAATAGTTGTGCATGAATACCGCTAGATTATGAGCTTGGGGATGATACCAAAACATCCCAACTCCTTGGGTCTTTTCCGCATCGCCATCATCGGGTAAAGAGTTGTAATGAATGGAAAGTGCGATCGCCGGGTTTTCTTGACTGATAATTGCTTGACGCTCTGGTAAAGAAACATCTTTGTCAGAGTCTCTTGTCATCACAACTGTTGCTCCAAGTTCTAGCAAATTCTCGCGCAGCAACTTCGATACCGCCAAATTCACATCTTTTTCCAGATATCCCGTCGGCCCAGATGCACCAGATTCTTTACCTCCATGCCCCGGATCAAGTAGAATCTTGATACCAGATAAAGGCTTTCGTCTCCGATTTTCAATGGCAGGCGGATGGCGCAAAGCTAAAACCAGGGTCGTGCCTTCATATCTCAGCTGATATCCCCACTGTTGCGCTTTTTTGAGGTTAAAGGTGTATTGCACCTGTCCCGGAGTCAGCTGCTGCCAATCTAGGCGAGAAATTACCGGGTCATCATCCAAACGAATAATATCTGTTTGGGCAGTGGTATTGTAAAGTGTCAAAGTGAAAGTTTGATCACTTTGCTGCACACTTACAGGTACAGGAAACTGTAAGGGAAAAACCATCTCTGTTGCACCAGAAATCCGACGATATCCGACACTGCGAATAATTGTGCGTGGCGGAATTGCCCCTGGTAAGATACGAGTTTCCTTACTATTAATCCAAGCACCATAATCCAAACGCAACCACTCACCTTCTTTGCCTGTAACAGTAGCTTGTGTTCCTTTAGGTAGGGGGGTAAGCCGGGAATAATCAGTACTCGGCCCAGTGCGGGCCACACCTGCATCTACTATCACCTCGGCAACAGATAACTGTGCAGGCGAGAGAATTGCTATTTTGCCAGTTCCCAGTTGAGTAATTGTCTTACCATTCCGCGTCAGTTTAAACTGAGGTTGACCTAAATTTATCTCTTGATTAGCATCTGGGACAACAGCACCAGAAATGATGTTGTTACCGTAAATTAGGCTTGAAGATTGAGCATCAGGTTGTTGCACCGTAGTGCAACCCGCATACTTGCCAGCAATCGACTGGGCTGTAGGTTGGTTTCTGCCTGTCAAGGCTGCCAAATTACTTGGTAGTTGTACTTGTTGGGGTTGTGGTGCTAGGGCAACAGTTTGATTAGCGAGGTTTACGGACACGTTAGCATTGAGTGGAGCGATCGCACTGAAACAAATTAATTCCCCTGGTAGTCTGGCAATATCCACTGCTGGAGTCAGAGAACCTGGAGCAAATTCTAACCCCTGTGGAACAACAGGTATAGTCCCCAGCCTAGTTACTTTAATCTGAATGGTTTGATTTTTGTGACTTACTGTAAAAACATTTTCTCCCAACTGTAAAGGGAAACTAGGAGAAAAATGACCGGATGGACTGCGGTTAACTACCTTACCATTAATTAGTACTTGTCCATTAGTTGGTGCTGTACCCAGAAAAAATATTTTTTCCGTACTGGTTTGGTAGTTAGGTGGTGGAAAAACAACAATAAGAGATGAATCTGCCAATGCGACAGAGGAGGTAGCAATTAAACTAAAAACGACTAATCCGAAAATTCTTTTCACAGCAAATCACAGAAGATTTCATGACAGTGCCTGTGGCACAATTACGGGATGTATTTTGAGAAGGCGCAAGAGAGAAATACAAAATTACTATGACTAAATTTATCTTCGTCACTGGAGGTGTAGTTTCCAGTATCGGCAAAGGAATTGTAGCAGCAAGTCTGGGGCGTTTACTCAAATCACGCGATTATTCGGTGTCGATTTTAAAACTAGACCCCTATATTAATATTGACCCAGGTACAATGAGTCCCTTTCAGCATGGGGAAGTGTTTGTTACCCAAGATGGGGCTGAGACAGATTTAGATTTGGGTCATTACGAACGCTTCACCGATACCTTAATGTCACGCCTGAATAGTGTGACTACAGGCTCAATTTATCAAGCGGTGATCAATAGAGAACGACGCGGTGACTACAATGGTGGCACAGTCCAAGTCATTCCGCACATTACTAACGAAATTAAAGACAGAATTTTGTTAGTTGCCAAAGATACCAATCCTGATGTATTGATTACGGAAATTGGTGGTACGGTGGGAGATATTGAATCACTGCCGTTTATGGAAGCAATTCGCCAGTTACGTAAGCAAGTGGGACGGCAGAATGTTTTGTATATGCACGTCACTTTGTTGCCTTACATTGCTTCGGCTGGGGAAATGAAAACTAAGCCAACACAGCATTCTGTTAAGGAACTGAGATCTATTGGCATTCAACCAGATATTTTAGTTTGTCGGAGCGATCGCCCCATCCCCACAGGATTAAAACAGAAATTGTCTGAGTTCTGTGATGTACCAGAAAAGTGTGTAATTACTTCCCAAGATGCCCTGAGTATCTATGAAGTACCGCTGATTTTAGAACGGGAAGGGTTGGCAGAGCAAGCACTCGCCTTGCTGCAAATGGAACAACGCCCACCCAATTTAACGCAATGGCAAACAATGGTGGACAGGCTTTACAGTCCTAAGCGGACTTTGGAGATTGCCATTGTTGGTAAATATGTGCGCTTAAGTGATGCTTATTTATCAGTAGTGGAAGCATTACGTCATGCAGCAATTGCGACCCACGCTGATATGCGCTTGCGGTGGATAAATTCAGAAGTCTTGGAAACTGAAGCTGTCGAAAATTATCTCGAAGGCGTGGACGGTGTACTTGTACCCGGTGGTTTTGGGACACGGGGAGTAGATGGTAAAATTGCTGCTATCAAATATGCCCGTGATCGCCATATTCCCTTTTTGGGTTTATGCTTGGGAATGCAATGTGCTGTTATTGAATGGGCTAGAAACATCAGTGGTTTGTCAGATGCTAATAGTGCTGAATTTGACCCTGAGACGACCAATCCAGTCATTAACCTCTTGCCAGAACAGCAGGACGTAGTTGATTTAGGCGGAACAATGCGCTTGGGTGTATATCCTTGCCAAATTCTGCCCAATACTTTGGCCGCGAAGCTTTATCAAGATGAAATGATTTATGAACGGCATCGACATAGATATGAATTCAATAATACTTATCGTCAGCTATTGTTGGAATCTGGCTATGTCATCAGTGGTACTTCACCTGATGGCCGCTTAGTGGAAATTGTTGAATTTCCGCAACACCCGTTCTTTATCGCTTGCCAATTTCATCCAGAGTTTCAATCACGTCCTAGCAATCCCCATCCTTTATTTAAAGGATTTATGCAGGCTGCGATCGCTCTTAACTATCCCAATCCTAATCTACAAACACCTGTAGAAGTTTCTTAACTCATTCAAACTCAAACTGAGCTTGAAATTCACCCAAATCAACATTGACTTAGGACTGACATATTTTGTTATACAGGGTTAGCATCATTTTTCCACATTGGACTTAAGGAGATGTTGTGCCGTACTGGATGAAAATCTTTTACGAGAGGAAAGAATATGTGATTAATTTTGACCGTGTAAATGCTTTTTGCTATGAAAAAAACGGCAGAGTTACCTTTTGGTTGCCCGATAGTGCAATTCCAATTGTAATTAATCCTCAAAATAACTTAGAAGACTATCAAAAAGTTCTCAAATATCTCGAACAAGTGACTGATGTAGAACTAGACAGCGGTCACTGGGTGAAAATTATTGATGGCAAAAATGAATATGTCGTTAACCTCCATTGCATCAGTTCTTTTTGTCAAGAACCCAATGGGAGGATAACTTTTTGGTTGCCAGATGGCACTATCCCAATCATTATTAACTCCTCAAATAATCCAGATTCTTATCAAAAAGTCTTGCAGTTTGTCAAAAATACAACAGGATATTCTTTGTCGTAAGCTTACAGCAGGGAACAGGGAATAGGTAACAGGGTTGAAAACTAAAATAGTTATCTAGCATATTCTCTCTAGCCGATAAGTAAATATTGAGTTATCTACAAGTTAAGAAACTATTATGATATAAAATCAAAGATACCAGACTTCTTTAAGAAGTCTGGTATCTGAACTATCAAGGTAAGTTTTAATTAACTTTTGCTAATGTAATTTTCTTGATTTATTTCCATTGGTGTAACTTTCACACCATCCTCATGAGGAATTATTTTTTGAGTAAGTTCTCCGGCTCGCCAACTATCAGCAATATCTTTAATAAAACTGGCGATGGGAATAGCAATTAACAATCCTAAAACTCCGCCTAGTTTTGCACCGATGAGTAAAGAAATCACCACCCAAACAGGATTTAAACCAGTTAAATTTCCTAAAATTCTGGGTGCAACAATATTAGAGTTGATTTGGTCAAGAGCTACTGCTACACCTAAAACTTCCACGCCTAACCAGAAATTTTCTAAAGCAACTAATAAACTTACAATGGCAATTCCTATCCCTGTACCAAAGGGAAATAATGAGAAAAAGCCAATCGCAATCCCAAACAATAAAGCAAGGGGAATTCGGAGAGCGACAAATGCTAATGTCACCAACACAGCTAAAATAGCCCCCAATGTTGCCTGACCAATAAAATAATTTTGAAAATCTTCTCGGAGTAATTGCCTAACTTTTGTGCCGATATGTTCAGGAAACCATTGATAAATTCCATTCCACAAATTTTCACCATTTAAGATTAAGTAAATAGTCAAAACGGCGGCAATTAAAATATTAACGACAACACCGATAGTATCAAAGGCAAAACCGAGAATTCTGCCTGTGAAAGATTGAAATTGATTAGATAATCTCTCTAAAAGTTGGAGAGCTAAACCTCTTAAATTAACAGGAAGTTGTTGCGTTGCTGCCCAATTTTGAAAAGCTTCTAATTGTTGCAAGCCAGAATCTATCCAAGAAGGGAGAATATTAGCTAGTTCATTTAGCTGTTGCAAGATAACTGGCACTAAGGTGACACCAACACCCGCTAAAATCACCACAGCTAACAGCAAGACTCCAATAATCGCCAAGTTTCGGGGTACACCTCGTCTGTGAAAGAACTGGATGGGGTAGTTTAAGACAAATGCTAGTAGGATAGCGATCGCAACTACACTAACCAAGGGTTGAAAGTACTTGACAACCTGGATTAATAACCAACCGTTGAGAATGACTAGCGGAAACGCCAAGCCATAACTTAACCATCGTGGTAGTTTGTTTGCTGATTGCATGAGAATGACTTCACCACAATTCTTTAGTTTATTGTGGCATCAGATTAATTTCTTTCAAGGGGCTAGGGTTATAGGTTACAGGGTAAAGGTGACAGGTTACAAATAATTTTCTATCACCTGTCACTTGTCAGCACTTTGTTGATTGATAAAATCCAGCATAATTCTTTGGTGCATTGTTCCCAAAGGACGGATTTCGCCGGCTATTGCTGAGTAACAACTACCGCTGCTAATATCTTCTAGTGTTAAAAGTCCCATATCCCAGCCTTCATTCAGTTCCAGTTGATTTATATCCACCAACAAGGGAGCCTGGAAAACATAGCGGATGACTTTTTCGTCGGGATAACAGCCAAATTCGGCAAATGTCGGCAATTCATAACCAATTTCTTCGATAAGTTCGCGCTTGACTGCTACCTCTGGCGTTTCGCCTGGTTCGATGTGTCCGCCGAACAAACCCCAGCAACCAGCCGCCGCAATGGTGGGGATGTTGTCGCGCAGTTGCATGAGATACTTGTTGTCTTGGTAAAGAATGGCGATCGCTACTTCTGGTAGTTGGTTAGTCATAAAATTTAAACTTAAAAATTACTCTTCTGTTATATATACTTCACCAAAATCTTGCCCAGCGATCGGAATACTTTTATAGCTCACTTTACCCTTTAAAACTACTTGAGTTCCCTGCTGCAAATTTTTTTGATTGGTAATTACCCAGATTTTGCCAGTCGAATCATTAATTTGATATGCCCACTGCTTCATCAGCGGTACTTGTTTTTCTACCTTACCTTGGATATAAACCGTAGTTGGTTTGTCTGGTTTAGTAGGAATTTTTTCAATTGGTGTGACATTACTACCAAAGACAAAATTACCGCCTTTGAGTTCTGGAAGCCTCCAAGCAGAACAACTAGCAAGTACTGCTACTAGCAGACAATTGCAGATTATGCGGTAATAATTTGACGATTTGTGCATGAGTTTTATCGGGAATAGAAAATGGAGAACTAAAAAACTTGTCTACTGTTCTACTATTACCTGTTGACTTTTAACCCTTCCCTGTTCCCTGTCTTCTGTCACCTATCTCCTAATTTCATAGTTTTATCCGTAAGATTCGACAAGGGATCTGAGAAGATGAACAAGTATGGTCTTGTGGTAGGAGATATGCAACAGCAAATCAACAAACAAGAATTTTTCCCGCTGTTAACTTCACTACAGACAACTAAAATTTGGGATTAGAGGCGAATCTTCTGAGGATTCTCATGGAAACAACAACTGCCAAACTTCTTGATGGTAAAGCGTTAGCAGCAAAAATTCACCAACAACTACAAACACAAATTCACCAATTACAAGCCAAAGTAGGCCGTCCTCCCGGTTTAGCCGTGTTAATGGTCGGCGATAACCCCGCCTCAGCTGCTTATGTTCGCAATAAAGAAAAAGCCTGCGCTAAGGTAGGTATTGCCTCTTTTGGTAAGCATTTTCCTCAAGAAACTAGCCAACAAGAATTAGAGGCGGTTATTGCCGAACTTAACGAAGACGAAAGAGTTGATGGAATTTTGGTACAGCTACCCTTACCTGACCATTTAGATGCGGTGTCTTTGTTACATCAAATACATCCCGATAAAGATGCAGATGGACTACACCCAGTGAATTTAGGGCGACTGGTACGCGGTGAAAGCGGGTTACGTAGTTGCACTCCTGCGGGAGTAATGCACTTGCTGGCAGAATATAATATTCCTCTGCGGGGAAAAAATGCAGTGGTTATAGGACGCAGCATTTTAGTAGGGAAGCCAATGGCTTTGATGCTACTAGAAGCAGATGCTACTGTCACAGTTGCTCATTCGCGATCGCAAAATCTGGCTAACATCACCAAGAATGCCGATATTATCATCGCCGCAGTTGGTCGTCCAGGACTCATTAACGCTGACATGGTAAAACAGGGTGCGATCGTGGTAGATGTGGGGATGAACCGCGTCACTGATGCCAATGGCAATAGTCGCTTAGTCGGCGATGTCGATTTGCAATCAATTGCTGGTGTGGCAGAATATTTCACCCCCGTTCCCGGTGGTGTTGGCCCTATGACCGTTGCCATCTTGTTGCAAAACACATTTACCAGCTATTTACGCGCTACAAGCTAGTTAAAAGTTATGAGTTATGAATTTTTTACTCCCGATTCATCCTGCATAACTTTTCAGCGCCAAAGCCCCGTAAAATTGTGACGTATAAGACAAACAGCCAAAAGCCAAAAATTGAAGGAATTATAAGAATGGTAGCAGCTGATAACCTTCAGAAGATGCCAGAAACAGCAACCTTTAACCTTGTCGCCTATCTCAAAGAGCGCCAAAAGCTTTGTGATACTGCTCTGGATACATGTATGCCAGTCATATATCCAGAAACGATTTATGAATCAATGCGCTACTCTCTCTTAGCTGGAGGAAAGCGTGTACGTCCCATTCTCTGCCTTGCTACCTGTGAAATGATGGGCGGCACTGTCGAAATGGCTATGCCTACAGCTTGTGCTGTCGAAATGATTCACACAATGTCATTAATTCACGATGACCTGCCAGCAATGGACAATGATGATTATCGTCGTGGTAGATTGACGAATCACAAAGTCTATGGTGACGATATTGCCATTTTGGCTGGAGATGGGTTACTAGCCTTTGCTTTTGAACTGGTTGCCACTCAAACACCAGAAAATGTTCCCAGAGACAAAGTTTTACAGGTAATTGCCCGCTTAGGCAGAGCGCTAGGTGCAGCAGGTTTGGTAGGTGGGCAAGTAGTAGATTTGGAGTCAGAAGGTAAATCTGATATTTCTCTCGAAACCCTCAATTTTATTCACAACCATAAAACTGCTGCCCTGCTGGAAGCTTGTGTGGTTTGTGGCGGTATCTTGGCAGGCGCATCGACAGAAGATGTACAACGATTAACTCGCTACTCACAAAACATTGGTCTGGCATTCCAAATTATTGATGATATTTTGGATGTGACTGCGACTCAAGAACAACTAGGCAAAACAGCGGGTAAAGACCTCGTAGCAAAAAAAGTCACTTATCCTAGTCTGTGGGGAATTGAGCAATCACGCGCTAAAGCTCAACAGCTAATTGAGTCAGCTTGTGCAGAATTAGAGCCATTCGGCAACCTGGCACAACCACTCCAAGCAATAGCGCACTTTATTGTGAATCGTAATAATTAGGACATACCAATTTGGATTGTCAATTTTGGAGCCACTGTCTTGTGGTAAATCATTACTACAAGAGGGTGCGCCACCCTCAAGTGACTATTATGCAACAGTTAGATTCATAGTCTTGACTAACAGGCTACTCCAACAACCCCAAACAATATCAAGTTTGCCAATTTGGCATCAGTTCTTTTTGAGATTTGGAATTTTGGGTTGTGTCTAATTTTTACTTACAAAATAATTACTGCTAATTTTAACTAACTGAACCAAAACACCATGCAGGACATAACCGATATTTTAGACAACCGGGTGCTGGTGGTAGCGCTGGTAGCTTGTTTTATTGCTCAAGCATTGAAACTGGTTATTGAGGTAGTCAAAAATCAAAAACTGAATGTGCGTGTTTTAGTTACGACTGGAGGTATGCCCAGCGCTCATTCGGCTCTAGTCACAGCCCTAGCAGCTGGTATTGGACAAACTGTTGGCTGGGCATCGCCGGAATTTGCCTTAGCAACAGTATTTGCCATTATCGTGATGTATGATGCAGCCGGAGTTCGCCAAGCTGCGGGTAAACAGGCTCGAATACTCAATCAAATGATTGCTGAATTATTTGATGAAAAGCACGAGTTTAGCCAAGACCGCCTCAAGGAATTACTGGGACACACACCAGTACAAGTGATAGCTGGTTCAGCTTTGGGGATCACTATTTACTGGTTGGCAAGGGCAGCTTATTAGTCAAGAGTCAATGGTCATTGGTCAATTGTCGTTTGTTAAAGATACTGAGTAAGAATTTCTCTAATTCTTTTTCTGCCCCCTTTGCTTGCTTACCTCCCTTGTCTTCTAGCACTACTGTACTTTGACGGCTGAACGTAGTAACACTACTTTGCGACTATCGACGAGGATGGCGAAAAAGCCACGCTCGTTGAGTTTTTGCAATGTATTGTATGCCTGTTGTTGGTTGGTTGTATGAGTTGCTAACAAGTAAGGGCGCTGTCCATAAGAAGCAAAACCGACGTTACCTCCCACAACTTGTTGCACGCTATTAGCTAGTTCTGGACGGTTGTAGTAGTCTACTAGTACGGCGTAACCTTGTCCTAATGGTTGGGGATTATAACTAACAGTTGGTACTGTTGCTGGTTGTTGAGCCACTTCGGCAGGCTTTGTCGTAATGATGGCAGATAACCCGACAATATTATTGATGTATCTTGCCCAACGATTTGCATATTCAATAGTGTTAAAACCACCTATCCGCGTCACGGTGTCGGTGAGATATTGGCAGGTAGTAGTGGAAATTTCGTTTGGTAAAGCACTCCGCAATTGCCTTTGATATTCTGCTGTGGGAGTAATGACTAGTAATAAATATTCTCCAGGATTGGGCGGTTGGCAGACAGGAATTTTTTGTTGGGCGTTCACAGAAATTGTAGTATTGATTAAACCTGCGATCGCTATTACAAATGCACTAGATATAGTCTCAAATCTCTGCACAAAATTGGGACGCATAAGCTGGATTTCTTAAAAGATTTTATTTTAGTAATTTGTCAATAGTCTATTGTCAAATGTCAATGGTCAAGCAAAATAATCGAGTATTTTGATGAACAAAAACTATTGACGATTGACTATTGACGATTGACCTTTGACTAAGAAACACTAGTAAGAGATGCCAAAGGCTCTGGAATTGTTACTGAAGGTGCATTAAATTCCCCTGTAATTACGTACTCTAATCGTAGTTTCAGCCAGGTAATAAATTGGGGATTTGTAGATATAATCGCTGCTGCGGGTTTAGGACACTGAGCTTTAACTGCTTTCATTTCCGGCGCTTCTAAAAAGGCTGGTTGTTCAACTAACCAAAAATCGATTTGTTTTTCATTTTCATGATAGTGACGAGTGCGTTCTTTCAGCACTTCCTCTAGGGGTTCTTCTTGGACTAGAAAGCGCTGGCTGGCTAAAACGTAATAATATGTTTGCATTTTCATCCTTTGGTTAATAATGGGTTAAATCAGGATACAGAATTAACTCTGTACCCTAATTTAACTAACTCTTACGAAATTTTGAGAACCAAGAACTAAAGGGACAACTACTTCCTGTTGTTTCACTATTTGTTTGTTTGCCACCAGCTGTAAGTTTGTCTAAAAACAGCGTGTTGTCAAAATAGTGTTCTACGGAAATAATTTTTAAATCATCGGTGACACGAGCAACGCTCATACCGACAATTTCAATTGTCTCTCCAGTGGGTACATAGTCTTTGTATGCACCTCTAAAATGTCCCCAGTGCCGCCACTTGAATGTTACGTTTGGTGGCCCTGAAAACACTTCCAGCACTTCCCAAGGGAAACCTTGGGGAAATGTTGTGTGGAAGATTTTGGCTGATGATTCAAAACTTTCTTCTGACGCTTTGTAATGTTCAGAATCAGCCATAAACAAATTGTAAGTACCTTGGTTGCCTAACTCTGCGGCTGTGTAATCTTTTCCGCCATTGGTACTTACACGAAACTTGTCACTCACAACTGATAACCACTGCTGTGGGTTAGATTTGAATGATACCTCCATCTCGAAGGTTCTTACCAAATTCTGCACGATCGCTTCTAACGATCCTTCAACATGATGACATACACTTTCTTTAGCAAGATTTTCTTTGGAGCGCGAATAATCAGGAGGTGTTTGATAACGCCACTCAACATCTGTGCTGGCGGCGATAACTTTATCCCTATCCTGTACCCAAAGCGGTAGGTTGTGAGATTCTGTTGAGGTCATAAAAGTCTGAGTTGAGATTTGAATCAACAAAGTCTGAAAGCTGAAGCTCAAAAGCTGAAACATTCATTTCATACTTCATACTTCACACTTCATACTTTTTTCTGGATTTCGCAGTTACAACCCCTCTTGATAATAGTGCTGAGTGCTGAGTTAAAAGTGCTGAGTTAACAGACTACATCTAAAATTTGGCGGAATATTCACTCAGTGCAAAATTACGTAGTAATTTTTGCTTGACTCAGCACTCAGCACTCAGCACTCTAATGGCTTGTTTCATCTCTCGGACTGCTCTTTCTATGCCAACTAAAGCTGCCCGACTGATGATCGTATGACCGATGTTGAGTTCTTCCATTCCGGGAAGCGCGGCGACCGGAGAAACATTCCAGTAAGTGAGTCCATGACCAGCATTCACCCGCAGTCCGGCTTTAATTGCTTGTTCGCACCCTTGAGCTAATATTGCTAGTTCTCGCTGGCGAGTGGTTTCATTTTTGGCTTCAGCATACTGGCCAGTGTGCAATTCAATAAATTTTGCTTGTATCTTGACAGATGCTTCGATTTGTGAGGGTTCAGCATCGATAAATAGACTGACAGGAATAGCAGCGCTTTGCAATTTATCGACAATTTCTCCTATTCTAGCAATTTGCCCAACAATATCGAGTCCGCCTTCTGTGGTGACTTCTTCGCGTTTTTCTGGGACTAAAGTGACATAATCTGGTTTAATGTCAAGAGCGATCGCCAGCATTTCATCTGTAGCGGCCATTTCTAAATTAAGATGTGTTCTCACTGTTTGCCGTAACAAACGTACATCTCGGTCTTGAATATGCCGCCTGTCTTCTCGCAAATGTACTGTAATTCCATCTGCACCCCCTAATTCTGCCAGTACAGCCGCCGCCACGGGGTCTGGTTCCACTGTCCGTCGCGCTTGTCGGATGGTGGCGATATGGTCGATGTTAACTCCAAGTGTAGGCAACCCTAGTCTCCTGATTCACAGTCCTCCGAACTAGATTTTAGCGGAAATCGGGGTGGTAAAGTGAGGCAGGCGCGATCGCCTAAAATCTCTGTTCAATATTATGGACAAGCTATGAAATTACCCAACGGTGATCAAGCAAAGATACCGATGGAAAAGTTAATTGGGTACTGTCTTAACCCAGAACATCCTAGTGGAAAACATAAAGCCAGAGTTTTTACCTCGGTTTTAGGGATCACAGTTGAAAATGCTGAAATTTTATATGAAATGATAAAAACAGCAGCAATTGCAGGTGAGGTTATTCAGCAAAACAATACAGAATTTGGTCAACAGTTTAAGGTAGATTGGATAGTACCAGATACGGACAGAATCAAGCTGCGGACAATCTGGGAAATTACTGCTAAAAATCCCTATCCACGTTTAATCACAGCATTTCTTAAACTAAATGACTAAGCCTAAACTTTTAGATACTATTGCTACTCTTAACTCAATTCCAATTGAGCGATTAAGTCTAGTGGAATCGGATATGATTTCTATCGAAAGTTTACCAAATGGACAAGTGGGAACAATCGTAGAAGTGTATGAAGAAAAAGAAGATACTAAATATTTAGTTGAATTTGCTGATACTCAAGGTTGTGAGTATGCAATGGCTGTTTTAAAAATAAATGAAATTTTAGTTTTGCATTACGATTTGGCTACTGTTTAAAGTAAATAGCTTACAGTAAATCCCATAACCTTTATAAATCAAATAAGATTACTTATTACCGTTTATATTCGGCTGCATGGTGTTCGCACAGCCAAAGGTAATGTCCTTCTGGTGTTAATACTTTTTTGAGTCCACCCCAGTGTTGTTGGGGGTCTTTTTCTTCTAGCAGTTGACGCAAAGCACGTAAGGCTGCACCGTCGGCACGTTCGGGATCTAAATCTTCACCTCTGGCAATTTTATCTGCTAATTCTAAATCTGTGGCATCTTGAATTTCTGGTAATTTGTCTGCTAGTTCTTTAAATAATTCCAAATCATTCTTATAAATTGCTTCGTACTCTTTAGGGTCTACCACACCCAACCAAGGGCCAATTATAGGGGCGGCAAATCTTAAAACTTTAAATAATTTGCCAATATAAGGTGCAGTTGCTCTCAGCCATTTGGCAGGTTCATCGATTTCATATAAACCGCCTGCTTGGGTGGGATGCCAACAGCCTGGGGCTTGGCAATAAAGTTGTAAATCTATTTTTTGTCCGGCTAGGGCTTTTTGCCAAGATTTGCCACCACGGGGACGCAAAACAAAAATATTCGGACAATGAGAATCTATTTTTGCTTGTTCGCGGCGGAAGACATTAGTAAATTCTCGTTGGGAAAGTTCGCGCAGATT
Organism: Nostoc cycadae WK-1; assembly: GCF_002897135.1. Classification (NCBI taxonomy): domain Bacteria; kingdom Bacillati; phylum Cyanobacteriota; class Cyanophyceae; order Nostocales; family Nostocaceae; genus Nostoc; species Nostoc cycadae. The sequence goes on from NZ_DF978428.1 coordinate 265,317, forward strand.
TTTGATTTCATTGAGAATAGTTGCTTGTTTATCAACAACCTTTGTTTCTAATTCATCGATGCGTTCTAAAACTGCATTTTGTGTATTGAAAGTTAAACCATACAAAAGTTCGGCAACTGATACATCTTCTATGGCTTCGGGACATTCAATTGTTGCTTTCTTTTTTTCCCAACGTTTGGATAATTGGTGATAGTCAAATTCGTGGGTGCAGGGTTCGCCATCATGACCAAGACAGGGGATAGTGCGTTGAATATCTAAGCCGGGAAACCTGGAGAGAGTTACTTCGATGCCATCTCGCAGTAAGACAAAGAAATTTAACGGGTTAGCACCGCGTACTGTTAGTTTAATATAGCGATCGCCTTTTGCAGCTTCCACCAAAGCTAAATGTTCTTGTTCATAAGTCAACAATGCACCGTTTCGCCAATGGGTGTTAGTTGTAAAGCGGTGTTGACGGGCAATAAACCAAGTCGGAATCCCCGCCGGAATGGTATTGAGTTTGAATTTCATGGAAATTTCATGGCAATTGGCTTTAGCTTTGATTTGCTGCCATTTGGGTTCATAATTCGGCGGGTCGAAAGGCAATCGTTCAACTACTAAACTGATATCTCGGTTTTCTAAAGTGCGGTAAGAAAGGTCAAAACGTTCCATCAGGCGGAGAAAATGGTCACGCATTGATGGGGCTAAATCTTGCCAGAGTTTATCCATTTCCTGGCGGGTGAAAATGCCAAACTTGTTAATTACTTCTTCGCTTTCCAGAACTTTGCTAATGTATTGAGTCACCCACTGCGGTGTAAGGATGACTGTATCGTTGAGTTCTTCATTGTCTTGGAAATAGAGAATTTCGCCTAATTCATGCAGCCATCGCGCCAGCACTTCTTGACTAATGTCGGCAACTCCAGACTCAGCCATGATTTTCCCCAACTGCTGCGGCGTGATGTATTTTTCTGGCTGGGAACGAATAGCATTGGCAGCATTTAACCAAGTCGTAGGCCAGAGTTCACCCATTAAGGGCAGTTTAGCAGCAGTTTCAGCAATTGCTTGGCGGAGTTCTTCAATGCCGAGGCTGGTTTTAGAACTAATTTTGCAGTGTTCGACAATTTGGGGGTACTTGTCGCGTAACTCTTTGAGGGGAAGGTCAGCGTCGCGTTCGTCGATGTGGGTGGCGATAAGTAAAATGGGTGATTCCGGTGCTAAGGCTTTGATAGTATCTAGCCAATAGTAGAGTTTACCTTGCTCAAATCCCAGTCGCGCATTCCAGGCGAGTAAGAACAGGGAACGGTTGGTGAGGAAGAATTGATTAGTAGCGCGATATATTCCCTGTCCGCCAAAGTCCCAGGTGTTCAGCTGCATGGTGACATCTGGTCTTGCGGGATGGGTTATGGCGAGGAATTTAATTTCAATACCGTGGGTGGTTGATTCTTGGGTGTCGAATTCTTCACCGCGCAACGCTCTTAATAAGGATGTTTTGCCCACGCCACCTTCACCGACGACTAGCAGTTTAGAAACCCATTGGCGTTGACTATCTTCTAACTTTTCTCGCAAATAGGTCAAAATTGCATGGGTTCCTTGCTCGACAATCTCAGGCGGAGGTGAGGTTAAGGGGTTGTTAGAGAGGTATAGCCTTGTCAAGTTGTCGAGTTGGCCGATTTCTGGCGGTAGGCTTCTCAATTGATTTTTATCGAGGGATAGCTCTGTCAAGTTGGCGAGTTGGCCGATTTCTGGCGGTAGGCAGCCCAGTTGATTATTCTCAAGGTATAACCCTGTCAAGTTGGCGAGTTGGCCGATTTCTGGCGGTAAGCTGCCCAGTTGATTGTTATCAAGGTATAACTCTGTCAAGTTGGCGAGTTGGCCGATTTCTGGCGGTAAGCTGCCCAGTTGATTGTTGTGGAGATATAGATCTGTCAAGTTGGCGAGCTGACCGATTTCTGGTGGTAGGCTGCCCAGTTGATTGCCACCAAGGGATAATGAAATTAAGTTGGAGATTTGACCGATTTCTGGTGGTAGGCTACTCAGTTGATTGTTATCGAGTCCTAGTAAAGTCAAGCCAGCCAGTTCGCAAATTTCTAATGGTAAGTTGCTTAGTTGATTGTTATGGATTAGTAGCCATGACAAATTGGAGAGTTGGCAGATTTCTGGTGGCAGGCTGCTCAGTTGATTGTTAGATAGGTCTAGCTCTGTTACCTTTTCCTTGGCAGCTTGTTCAATAATTTGCAACAGTTCTTCGTTTGTCACCTGCAAACCTCACCAACTCTGTAGCGATATTTACCAGAATAGTGTAGCAGTGTGGGAAGTGGGGAATAGGGAGGCTTGTTTGAGTTAATTTAAAATCTCAATGAGTATTCAAGACTTGTTAACCGAGTTCAAAGACTCATTCACGAGTATCTAAGACTCATTAAAGAAGTTCCAAGGCTCATTAATGAAGTGCCAATACTCATTAAAGGATTTCAAAGCCTCATTCACAAGTATCAAACACTCATTAATGAAGTTCCAAGGCTCATTCATGAATTTCCAAGACTCATTAAAGGAGTTCCGAGCTTCACTAATGAAGTTCAAATCCTCATTCACCAGTAAAGTTAGGTGTAGGTTGGATGGAGGAACGGAACCCAACATTATCGAGATTTTGTTCGGTTTCTTTATCGCTTAAACTAATCTACTATTCTCTATCTAACGCCGTACAACTTTCTATCAAACCTAACCCCCAACCCCTTCCCTACGAGGGAAGGGGAGCAAGATTCAAAGCCTCTCTCCGCTGTGGGGAGAGGTTTGGAGAGGGGTTATAAAAATAAGTTGCACATCGTGCTATCTACAATTTCATCAGCTTAAAATTACCAAAAAATTCGCCAAGCGATCGCTTTGTTTCCAAAAACGCTGCGGCTGCTTTCTTTGGATGCACAGCGAAAGCAGATGAATATCAACCCAGAAATCGACTTTCATTATGATGTGTTTGAAGTGCGATCGCACTCGCATTCTTTATAATAAGAATTAAACCCAAGTCAGAGGCGATATGCTTTTAAAACTGCAACAAATTATCGTCAAACCGGGACAACAAATGTTGCTGAAAGATATTAGTTGGCAGCAATTAGAAAATATTTTAGAAGAAATGGGAGATAAACGTGCCGCACGTATCTCTTATAGTAATGGTTGGTTAGAAATTATGGTTCCTCTCCCTGAGCATGAAAAAGATAAAGAGTTAATTGGTGATTTAGTCAAAATTTTATTAGACAAACTCCAGATTGATTTTGAACCATTTGGTTCTACAACACTTAAAAATGAGCAAATGCGGCAAGCAGTAGAACCAGATACCTCTTTTTATATTCAAAATCAAGCTGCTGTGATTGGTAAAAATAGAATTGATTTAAATATAGATCCACCACCAGATTTAGCAATTGAAGTTGATATTACCTCACGGACTCAATTTAATAACTATGAAATTTTAGGAGTTCCTGAACTTTGGCGATATACAAAACAAGGTTTAGAAATTTTTGTACTCCAAGATTGTAAATATATTCAATCTCAATCTAGCCCTAACTTTCCTAATATACCGATTATTGAATTAGTTAATGAGTATGTTCAGCAGTGTTTGACTAGCGGCAGAAGTCAAGCTATGCGTAATTTTAGAAAGTGGATGGAAAATAATTTGTCAAACAGATAATCTGTTCCCTATCTCCACAAATGAATTTAATTTTGTGCAATTACTTATCATTCCCGCACAGTTAAGGGTAGGCGGACAGTAAAAGTCGAGCCTACTCCTGGCTGACTTTTGACAAAAATCTCACCGCCCATCATCTGGCAAAAATGGCTGCTAATAGCTAAACCTAAGCCAGTACCACCATATTTCTTAGTAGTCGAGTTATCCCCTTGAGTGAAAGGTTGAAATAACTGTTGCTGTTGATGATGAGTCATTCCAATACCTGTATCAGCCACCATAAAAGAAATCATACCCAAGGGAGGGTCTGAAAGCGAATTGGGTTTTTCACTTTTAACAGTTAGTGTGACTTTGCCGTTAGTCGTAAATTTAGCAGCGTTACTCAATAAGTTTAAAAGTACTTGCCGCATTCTTGTCTGATCAGCATACATTGTTCCTAGCTGTTCGTCGTAGTCTATTTCTAAGATGTTGCCATTTTTCTCAATAGAAGGCTTAATAGTCAACACAAGATTATTAATCAGATTCCCAATTTCAAATGTCTCTGGATAAAGAGTCATTTTCCCCGCTTCAATTTTTGACAAGTCGAGGATGTCGTTAATTAATTCTAATAAGTGCCTACCAGCGGAATTAATGGTTTCTAAATCAGTAATAAAGTCTCCTGATAAATTTAAGTCTGTAGCGTCATCTTGCAGGAGTTGGCTAAGTCCAATGACAGCATTCAAGGGTGTACGTAATTCGTGACTGACGTTAGCTAAAAATACACTCTTGGCTTTGCTGGCGGCTTCGGCTAGTTCTTTGGCTTGTTCTAGTTGTTTGGTGCGTTCCGACACGCGCTCAATCAACCGATTGAGGGATTTTGCTAACAAGCCAATTTCATCTTCCGTGGTGACAGGGGCGCGTAAATCAAAATTAGATTTGCGGGCGACTTGTTCCGCAACTTGGGTGACAGTAATTACTGGTTCGGCGATCGCACGACTGGTGCGCCAGGCTATAATAGCGGCGATCGCTACTGACACCAGCATACTCACCATCACAATTAATCTCTCAACTCCTTTCGCCTGCTCTACGTCTATTTGTCTATCCTGTTCTTGATTTTCCGCAGTTTGCAAAATATTAGTTAACTTTTCGGAAAGATTATCTAACTGTATGGCAGTTTCACCACGCATTATTTTTAACAACTGCTCTCGAACTACAGCAATTTGTTGTGGTTGTAAAGGCTGCCGTTCGATTTCTTTTAAGACAGCTTCTATCTGGTCAACGTAGGATTTTAAATTAATCGTATAATCTTCTAATAAAGCCTGTAAATTAGCGCTTGTTGCTGCTAATTGCATAGGCTTTCTTTCGATAAAACTGTCAATTTTCTGCTCTAAATCTTGAGCCTTATTAACATTCTTTAAAAATTCTGTTTTTTTAGTTAGCAGTTGTTGAGAATCTTCTAATACTGCAACTAAATTAGAACTATGTAATTGCGCTCCAACTACTGCATTTTTATAGTTAGTTAGTAGTTGGCGTTGTTCTTGAGCTTGAGTAAATTGCCTAATTTCTCGTCCTCGATAATAGTTGGCAATCACCAAACCAGTAAGTGAGCCAAAAAAGCCAATACCTATAGCGACAAAGTAGCCATAGCCTATTTTCTGGTGTATCCGCCAAGAACTTGCCTTGAGTTTCCCACTGGAGGGAAATTCGATTGTTGGGAGTTCTTCGGTTGATGAATTTTCGGCTGGCACTTTTTTGCTTTCTGAATTACTGTCAATTGGGTTAGGCTTGTGAGTTTGCATTCCTCAAATCTCCTCGCCCTTCCGCAAAAATCGCCACATCAATTCCATCTTTAAAATTAAATTAACTGGTGATTAACACCTACACAATTTTTTGTAAGAAGCAGCGTAAATAATTATTCTTTAAATAATTGTCATGACTTTATTGGATTTGGGGGATTTTGATATGAATGTATACAAAAACACTAGATAATTATAAAACTCTGTGTTTATATATAATCAATACTTGTCTAGAGTAAAGCTTATTCTAGAATTTTATCCTTATCGTTACTGTTTATGAAACCTGGTTAATAGCAGTTATCTTTTAACTATTAGCTACACTACTACTTTATTTTACTGTTGCCGTGGATGATACAAATACTTAGATTCCAGACATATTAATTCATCTCGCATCTTAACATCAATTAGTAAGATTCTCCAACAAGTTTTTAATTCTCCCAGTTTTGAGTAATAAAAAACCTCTGTCTATTTACTACTTAAGCAATATCCAGACAGAGGAAATTTGATATATGAAGGGAGTATTCGCTGTTTTTTCCTCCCTAACCGACTAATACGGGAATTTTAATGCTACTAGAGTACTAGGCGATCGCAGTTGAACGCAACTTGTCAACAGCTTGCTTCAACAATTCTGCCTTATCGGTTTGTTCCCAAGGCAAATCTAAGTCATTCCGTCCCAAATGGCCGTAAGCCGCGACGTCCTGATAAAAACGTCCGCCTCTTTCACTTGGTAACTTACGTAAGTTGAAAGCATGAATAATTCCGGCTGGACGTAGTTCAAAGTTTTCTTTGACTAATTCCAACAAAATTTCATCATCCACTTTGCCAGTCCCAAAAGTTTCTAGGAGAATACTGACTGGTCTAGCTACACCGATCGCATAACTCAGTTGAACTTCACATTTTTCTGCCAACCCAGCAGCTACAATATTTTTGGCTACATAGCGAGCTGCATAAGCCGCAGAACGGTCTACTTTTGTGGGGTCTTTGCCAGAAAAAGCACCACCACCATGACGGGAATAACCGCCGTAGGTATCAACAATGATTTTTCTACCTGTTAAACCAGAGTCACCTTGCGGCCCACCAATTACGAATTTGCCTGTAGGATTGACTAAAAAGCGGGTTTCTTGATCAGGCTTGATATTAATATCGCTAAAAACAGGTTCGACCACTGCCTTCCAGAGGTCTTGTTTAATTTTAGCTTGCACTGCTGCCTCATCAGTGATTTCCCCAATGCTGGCTGTATGTTGGGTGGAAATCAGGATAGTATCAATGCCTACAGGTTTACCATCTTCGTAGACTACGGTTACTTGGGTTTTACCGTCGGGACGCAGGTATGACAACTCACCTGTTTTACGAACTGCTGCCAGTCGGCGAGCAATACGGTGTGCCAAACTGATAGGTAAAGGCATCAGTTCAGGGGTTTCGTTGCAAGCAAAGCCAAACATGATACCTTGGTCGCCTGCGCCGATTGTATCGAATAGTTCATCACTATCCTGTTGGCGAGTTTCTTGAGCGACGTTTACACCTTGGGCAATATCTGGCGATTGTTCATCTAAAGCAACGATGATGCTGGTACTGTTGGCAGAAAAGCCATTATCTGCATCAACGTAGCCAATTTCAGCAATTTTTTTGCGAGCCAGATTCACATAATTGACGTTAGCTTTGGTGGTGATTTCACCAGTAATTAGCACTAAGCCTGTGTTAACTACTACTTCCGCTGCTACACGACTGCTGGGATCTTGTGTCAATAAGGTATCCAGGATTGTATCTGAGATTTGATCGCAGATTTTATCTGGATGACCTTCAGTGACTGACTCGGAGGTAAATAAATAACGTCGAGACAAAGAGATTTCCTCCTGTAATAGTATAATCACTAACTAAATATTAACTATTTAGTTCAACTAATTATTTCTAGAATCATACCAGTCTTGACACATTCGGTAGTAAGTGTAGTGCGATATTTTAAAAACACATAATCCAGTTGCGATATTTGTAAAGGAAGTAATAGTTAAATAGTTAGGAGAGCCAACAGTCAATGGTTTTTCTTGGGACTACTCTCTATTCCCCTAAATAAAAAGGGGGTACCCCCGGAAGCACCCCCAAAAAATTTGACACAAACACTGCTGTTTAGTTTTAGACTTGAACTGCTAGTTTTGCTTCCTTTGATGTTAAACGCTCGTAGGTAGCACGCATTTTTAGACCTGTCAGTACTTGGAACAAACCAGTTCCATTATTGGAACCAGGATACTCACGGTGTTGGAGTAACAAGTGAGTCATTTCACCTTCGTACTTGGTGGAGGTGTTGCTGAGGTGGTTTTCGATGTAGATGATTTCTTCTAGGTTGTCAAATTGACCATCTACTTCTAGAACGGAGACGTAGCGGCCATAATAAACATCGGAACCATAGTACAGTTGCATACCTGGATAGGAACAGGTAAGCTTACGTCCACAAGGAGTCCAGTTAATAGTTGAACCTTCATCAAACAGGTAAACTGGAGTAAAGCCTTCTTTACCTTCGCGCTGCAACATCCGTACCCGCAAAACTTTACGCTCTGTGTCGTTTTTAATGAGGTTTGTGGGCAATACTTGGAGAACTACATCAGCGAATTCTCTTTGGGGTTCGATATATTTTGTAAAGTCAGGTTTGCGGGAGTTGATAGCAGCTAAGACATCTTCGTAGCGATGACCTCTTTCTGCCATATCGCGTTGAATTTTCCAGGCAATTTTTACTTCATCGCTGATGTCAAAATAAACGCTGAAATCTAGCAGCGATCGCACCCGTTCATCATATAAAGGATGTAGACCTTCAACCACGATAATATGATTTGGTTCTACTATTTCTGGCGGATCAATCAGGCCGGTTTCGTGGTTATAAATCGGCTTATTAATGGCTTGACCTTCTTTGAGCGCTTTAATTTGCTCATACATCAAGTCAAAATTATTTGCCCTGGGGTCAAGTGCAGTTATCCCAGTTTCCTTACGTTGTTTGCGATCTAGGCAATGATAGTCATCTAAACAGATAACTGTCATAAACTCTTCACCAAACAAGTCGATCAAACGACGCAAAAAAGTAGATTTGCCACACCCAGAGTCTCCGGCTACTCCAATTAGTACCACGCGTTCCGGCTTATTTGTCATAAATCTCCTCTAAATACTAAATGTGTCATTCAATAATTTTTCACACAGCAGATTTTTGAAGCCAGGAGTCTACCCCATTGGTTTTTCCTGTGTTCTTGCTACTCAGCCACATAACGATTATCAGACGGGCCGACAACCAAATTAACGGTTGTTACTCGTCTGAGATTGCTTTATTTTGCAGCTAGTAAGTATTTAATCCTAGTGGTATACTTAATTTTAACAGAAGGGGTTATCCTATACAAGATTTAATATCAGCAAGAATCTTGTGGTGCTACTGTCGGATTGATGATTTAATGGCAAGTTTTCTAGACACAGCACAAATTTTGTTTTTCACCTATCTTCCCCGTGATATAACCAGACTCTAAAGTCTTATTGGGCGTAATTTTGCTTAAAAAGGCGATATTTGCGTGTTGGTGCTGATTTATTGGTAGTTCTCAACACTTTCTACATTCATTGTGAAAATCTACCTAAAGAATGAGCAGATATTTGATGTTCATTATCATGAACTGAGCAGTCATTTTTGAAAAAGATTTCTAACACCAATATCAACCTTATGGCAAACTTTTTATCACTGTTGACAGCAATTTCACGGCAGGTGAACTTGATTGTCATGGTTGATATTAGCTTGAAATTTCCATCATAGTGATAGATGTATTAATTTTACAATGTATCATGAGCTAAGAATAAATCATTAATTGAAATACCAGATAATCCTGAGTCAAAGTTGCCTTCATTCAGCATTAGTTGTATGTGCTAATAGCATTTGCATCTAGTTTTTTTAAGCTTGTCAGCAGCGATTTATCTGCCAGAGTATTCACGAAAAAAAGATTAAATTGACGCATGGTTAACATTCTGCCAGCGACTTATCCTCTATTTTAGAGGATGAACAGGTGTGTTTATTGCAATACCTGCTTGTCTGAAGGTGAGTGTACTTAGCAAGGTATCATTTTGTGATGCCTCTTTCCCAACGCGCTAGTTTTGGTACCCAAAAATCCGATACACTAAAATCTGGCTAGTGATGGGAAATAGTTTTTTTGAAAAACGGTTAAGTAAATATCGGAGTGATAGAACGAATGTACAATCAAGGTGCTGTTGAGGGTGCTGCCAACACAGAATTAGGTAGCCGCATCTTCGTTTACGAAGTGGTGGGTCTGCGTCAGAACGGAGAGACTGATCAAACGAACTACCCAATTCGTAAAAGTGGCAGTGTGTTCATCAGAGTGCCTTACAACCGCATGAATCAAGAAATGCGACGTATCACTCGCCTAGGCGGCACAATTGTTAGCATTCAACCTGCAAGTGTTCTAGAGCAACTCAATGGTCAAGCCCCAGTTGTGAATATTGCACCTGTGGAGACCGCTAACAATAAGGGAAATGGTCAAGCCACACCTGTGAAAGTGAAAAGTGAAGCGAAAGGCTTTGCTAAATCACCAGCTGAAGAACAGCCAAAGAATAAGGATAACCAAGGCAACACCATGACTCAAGCGAAAGCCAAAAAAGCCCACGCTGACGTTCCTGTAAACACTTATCGTCCCAATGCTCCATTTATCGGTAAGTGTATATCTAATGATCCGTTAGTGGGAGAAGGCGGGATTGGTATTGTTCAGCATATTAAATTTGACCTTTCTGGTAGTGATTTAAAGTATATCGAAGGTCAAAGTATTGGGATTATTCCTCCTGGTTTGGACAAGAACGGCAAACCAGAAAAACTCAGACTATACTCTATTGCTTCTACTCGTCATGGTGATGATGTAGATGACAAAACAGTTTCGTTGTGCGTTCGCCAGTTGGAATATAAGCACCCAGAAAGTGGCGAAACAGTTTATGGTGTTTGCTCTACACACCTGTGTTTCCTCGAACCAGGCGCAGAAGTCAAAATCACCGGGCCAGTGGGTAAAGAAATGTTATTACCCGATGACCCTGAAGCTAACGTCATTATGATGGCAACTGGTACAGGTATTGCCCCTATGCGTGCTTATCTGTGGCGGATGTTTAAGGATGCAGAAAGAGCCGCTAACCCAGAATATCAATTTAAAGGATTCTCTTGGCTAATCTTTGGCGTACCAACCTCTCCCAATATTCTGTATAAAGCAGAATTGGAAGAAATGCAGCAAAAGTATCCTGATAACTTCCGCTTGACTTATGCTATCAGCCGCGAACAGCAGAATCCTCAAGGCGGTAGAATGTACATTCAAGACCGCGTAGCAGAACACGCTGATGAACTGTGGCAGTTGATTAAAAACGAAAAAACCCATACATACATCTGCGGTTTACGCGGTATGGAAGATGGGATTGATGCGGCTTTAACTGCTGCTGCTGGTAAGGAAGGCGTAACCTGGAGTGATTACCAGAAGGAACTCAAGAAAGCTGGACGCTGGCACGTAGAAACTTATTAAGTTGGTCATTAGTCAATGGTCATTAGTCATTAGTTAATAGATTAAGACAACTGACAAAAGACAACTAAAACAAGATAATCTGTAGGGTGGGCGATGCTCACCCTACAATTGTTTTGTATGTATACTTGCTGAGAACAGAGTTCTGGTAGTTAAAGTGTAACTACTCAGCACTCAGCACTCAGCACTCAGCACTAAGATGGGTGAAAAGTTTGTGGGTGTAAAGCTAGGAATACTAGGATTAGGTACAGTAGGTACGGGTACGGTGCAACTACTACAAGATGCTGTTGGCCGTCATCCACTGTTAGAAGAAGTAGAAATATATCGGGTGGGTGTACGATCGCCCGACAAACCCCGTGCTGTAGAATTACCACAGTCAGCAATAACTACCGATTTAGCGGCAATTGTGAATGATCCGGCGGTGGATATTGTAGTTGAGGTGATGGGGGGATTGGAACCGGCGCGATCGCTCATTCTCCAAGCTATTAAAAATGGTAAACACGTAGTTACAGCGAATAAAGCGGCGATCTCACGATTTGGGGCAGAAATTTTCAACGCCGCTAATGAAGCTGGTGTTTATGTAATGCTCGAAGCCGCTGTGGGCGGGGGAATTCCGGTAATTCAACCCTTAAAGCAAGCTTTAAGTGTCAACCGCATTCATACTGTTATTGGTATTGTTAACGGTACGACTAACTATATCCTCACCCGGATGCAAACTGAAGGTAGCGACTTTAGTGATGTTTTAGCTGATGCTCAACGCTTAGGCTATGCTGAAGCTGACCCCACAGCCGATGTCGATGGCTTAGATGCAGCCGATAAAATTGCGATTTTAGCATCCTTGGGTTTTGGGGGACGCATTAATTTACAAGATGTTTACTGTGAAGGAATTCGGCAAGTCAGCAAGACAGATATTAACTATGCCGAAAAATTGGGCTTTGTGATTAAATTATTAGCGATCGCTAAATACCAAAACAAAGCTAACTCTCAGTTATCTGTGAGAGTTCATCCCACCTTTGTACCCAAAGCTCACCCATTAGCCAGTATTAACGGTGTTTATAACGCCATTCTTGTAGAAGGCGAACCCATCGGCCAAGTAATGTTTTTTGGGCCAGGTGCAGGTGCAGGTGCAACAGCCAGTGCTGTCACCTCAGATATTTTAAATTTAGTAGCAGCCCTCAAGAGTAATTCTGCTGTACCAAATCCCCTACTTAGCTGTAGACACGAAGATTACTGTCAAGTTACCCCTATTGCTGAATTAGTCACCCGTTTTTACGCCCGTTTCCTCACCAAAGACCACCCTGGTGTGATTGGCAAATTAGGAACTTGCTTTGGTAATCATGGTGTGAGCTTAGAATCAGTTGTGCAAACGGGTTTTCAAGGCGCATTAGCAGAAATTGTGGTTGTTACCCACGATGTGAAAGAAGGCGACTTCCGCCAAGCTTTGGATGAAATTCGGAATCTAGAGGCGATTGATAGTATTGCCAGTATCTTAAGAGTGCTTTAAAAAGTATGAAGTAAATGTGTGTAGAGGATGTATAAAAATTAAGTTGTTAAACCCGCCTACGCGGGTTTTGTTTGTATAATTACGACTTTAGTCACCCATACTTCCTCATTTTTTAGGTTAATTTCTCAGAATAAACTTGATTGCTTCCAGGGAAACACGATGACCAATCTACCGCCTTCCGATCCTAAGTCATCTGACAAAACAGCCCTTGGCTTTGATGAATTTATTGCCATTTTGGTTGCCTTTGTGGCGATCGGGGGAATTCTGTTGTGGTCATTTTCTCGACGGGATAATAACTGGAACTTCAATATAGTTTTGTCGCCATCACCAAATTCAACAAACAAACCTCAACCAAGTCCCGCCATTACTTCTCCCACTCCACAGGTGCAACCAAAGGCAGATCCTCAACTTGAGGTTGTACCGTTACCACCCAAGGATGTAGTTCCTGAACCCAGCCCTCCTTCTCCTTTGATACTTCCAGCCGTTCCAGTAACTCCACTAAATTCATCACCTAAATCTGAACCTTTTTCTACATCTAGAAACTCAGACTTATCAATTCAATCATCGCCTTTACCTTTAGTTACCCCAACTGAACAAAAATCGATTATTCCACCCCCTATTGCCTTTAACGATGTACCCACTGATTTTTGGGCAACTCGGTTTATTAACGCTCTTTCGGCGCGTGGCATTATTAAGGGTTTTCCAGATTATACGTTTAGGCCAACTCAGCCTGTTAACCGCGCTGAATTCGCGGCTATTCTCCAGCAAGCTTTTGACACAGAACTGAGTAAAAATTCTGTCCCTTTTAAAGATGTATCAACCAAATATTGGGCAACACCAGCAATCGATCGCGCTGTAGGTGCAGGATTTTTAAAAGGTTTTCCTGACAAAACTTTTAAACCAAGTCAAAAGATTACCCGTGTGCAAGTTTTAGTAGCTCTTGTGAGTGGGTTGAATCTTAAACAATCAGCTAAACCATCACAGGTGTTAAGTATTTATCAAGATACTAAAAATATTCCTAAATATGCTGTGGACAAGGTAGCGATCGCCACAGCTAATGGCTTGGTAATTAGTGATGGTAATCCGCAATTTTTGGTTCCTAATCAAGCTGCTACCCGTGCGGAAGTAGCGGCAATGGTTCATCAGGCGTTAGTCAAATTGGGCAGGCTAGATAAAATTTTTTCTGAGAATATTGTGCGATCGCCTGGACAAAGTTCATTATCCACAGGTAAATTCACTAACGAATTATCATCACAGTAAGTCAGCCGCTAGATTAAAGTCTTTAAGAAGCGAGGGCAGTACAAACCACTGCCCTCACCTCTGTGTTTTAAATTAAATTGCAGCGAGAGTTGTTATTATGCGCCAGGAGCGTTTCTGCCAACCACTTGTGATTTAAGAGTTGTAATTTCGTTAGTTAGCTCTTTCCTGGTTGAAGCTTTGAGTAAATAGCGATAAATAAACCAAGCAGAGTAACCAATACCAATCAACTCAAAGGTAGGTGCTACCAAAGGAATGTCATTCAAAGAATCTAATATTGCCAAAAGTACCTTAACTGCGACAAGTGCTGTCAAAATTAAGCCAACACTAACCAAGGGCTGCTTGTATTTATTGAAAAAGCTACCAAGGTACTCAGGCAGGGTTCCTAAAAAGCCAGAAATCTGTTCTCCGTATTTTATCCATTCCTCTTGGGGTTGAGCAGGAGGCTGGAGTTTAGTAATGGTTCCTGTTTGGCTGTTGATATCTGCCACTGCTGCTTCTGTGGATTTTGTTTCTGCGAATTCCGGTTCTTGCATTTTAACTTCCATAAATTTGACAGTTGGGTTTTTTAATCCGGACAATTACAACCAAAAGGCTGTGATTAGACAAGGCACAAGTTTATCAGACTTGACTGGGTAACACATTGTATTCCCTATAACCATAAATGCCTCTAATCTCTACTGCATCAACTCCAAGGTAGACAGTCAGTAAAAAGACAGAAGCTAGAAAACGGTAGGATGCGTTAGCCCAATCTATCTGAGTTTTAGGTTTGTCCATCAACTGCAACCTCTAGGATGAGATTATCCTAAGCTGTATCAGTTGCTGATAATCGTACTCATTCAAGTACAAATCATGCAAAAATCAGATCACCTCTCATTTATACAAGGATAATCGCCGATTTTAACTGAATATTAAAGCTATCTTCAGCCGGATTCGTCAATGAATCTATTGCTCATTGATGTTAATACTTAATAAAAATTCTTCTCTATTCATGTATCTAGCTTTTATAGATATTTTGTGCTATGCGTTTGTCTTTACTTCTTTAACTCTCTGTGTTCCTCTGGGTCAATCTTGGCGCTATTTTGCGTTTAGAGAAGCTGACTACGCTGCCCACCATGCAAAATTGGCATCGTAAACAAACCCCAAGCCAAACCAGTCATTAACCCAAAGGGCGTAACTAAATAATTATTAAAATCCCACAAGCCAAAAATTTGTGCTGCTAATTCTAATGGGTAAGCCATCATCAAAACACTAGCTAAAGCAGCACCATTCCAACCATATTGGCTTAACCAATAAAAACCTTTACCACCAGTCACAGCATACAGTAGACGGGTCATTAACAGCCCTGTGACAGTACCATAACACCGCATACACACAGCCATGATAAATGGGGGTGCTAAATCTAAGCCCATATCTGGTTGCGGACATACATGATTCCCCATGAAATAAATGATGTTCGCAATACCCCCAAGTAACCATACACCAGACGCAGCAAGAAAGGGGGCGACTGGCGGGCCAAAAACCATCCCCGCCAGCAGAAAATCAGCAATGAAACTGACCCAATTAACTTGTAACTCTCTTGTGAAAGCGACTCTAGCCATTTCCTTTCTTTGCACGAAACCTTTCTTAACCTACCACTGCACGATAAGGACTTGTCAACTTATCAAGCTGTTGAATCAACAAACTGAGGAATAAACCCACATCTGTAACTACACCCACTGATTCAACCGAACCGCGATCGCTCAATTTAGTCACTACAGCCGGGTTAATATCCACACAAACCATTTTCACACCCGCTGGGGTCATATTCCCCACACCAATGGAGTGCAGCATGGATGACAGCATCAAAATCATCTCCGCACCTTCGAGATGTTTGGCATATTCTTCCTGGGCTTTAATCAAATCCATTTGGGTATCAGGTAAAGGCCCGTCATCTCGAATGGAACCAGCTAGGACAAACGGCACATTATTGCGGACACATTCATACATTACGCCGCTTTTGATTACCCCCGCCTCTACAGCTTTAGCTATACTGCCATGACGACGGATGCTATTAATTACCTTGAGGTGATGGCGATGTCCACCCCGCACGGCGACACCCCGTTTCATGTCTACACCGAGGGATGTTCCCATCAGATTTTGCTCGATGTCGTGGACTGCGATCGCATTTCCTCCCAGTAAGGCTTGTACATAACCTTCCCGAATTAGCTGTGAGAGGTGTTCGCCGCCACCAGTGTGAATTACCACAGGCCCTGCTGTGACAACTACTTTACCGCCAGCATCTCGGATTTTACGTAGTTCCCAAGCAACTTGTTCTACAACTAACTCCACGCGGCGTTCGCTGGAAACACCCGCCGACATAAAGCTGAATTCTTGGGAGTTGCGTTGTTCCCGCGATTCTGTTTTGCGGATGGTGCGGATACCAAGTACATCGACAACTACTTGTTCGCCAACTTCCAAATCACGGAGAATTTTACACCGTGCCACTATACCATTAGAGCCTTGAGTAATGGCGATCGCACCATCCATCCGCTGATTTTCTACCTTCACCCATTCCCCGTTTATCCGCACTTCCGTCGGATAAATTGTGCTGACGTAGAAATCATCAGGTGCAACACCCGCCAAAGTTACAGGTTCCAGTTTGGCATCCCGTTCATCTTGGGGTAAGTCTACCGCACCCAAATCAATTAACAAGGAGATGATTTCTTCCATCACCTCGTGAGATGGTGCTGATACCTTCACTTCAGCCGCCGAAGTACTTTGGCGCTGTTCTCCCAAGTTGAAATTCAACACTTGGAAACTTCCGCCTGTATCGACAATCAAATCTAAGGCGCGGTTAATTAAACCAGAGTCCAGCAAATGTCCTTCTAGACGAATAATCCGACTTTCTACAGACACATTTGCATGAACTTCTTCACGGACTGGTTCTGTTACACGCAAGGTGAGACACTTAGCTGCACCACCAGCCTTGAGAAATTCAGTTAACTGTGTTTCCAGGACTTGAAAACCAACTTCCGCCAAACGAGATTTTAAAGCATCGCTGGCTTTATTCATAATTACGATACTGTCAACATTCACCGCATTACAAGCGAAATTGACTGCATCAGCTTCGGCTATGGCTATGCGCTTTTCTGCGGCGACACGCATTTCAATTAAGCGGTTGGAGTAAGAATCAAACGCGCCGGGATAGTAAAGTAAATAGCCGTTAGCTAAAGGACAAAAGCAAGTATCTAAATGATAGAAACGCTCATCAATTAAACGCAGAGATAACACTTCAATATCCAGCCATTTGGCAAGATAGGGGTGAGAATCTAACTCAGAACGGAAACCATAACCCGCCCATAACCAACGCCCTTCTCTATCTAGAAGTGCATCACCTGCGCCTTCAAAGGGTAAATCTTTTGGCAGTTCATAGACTGTATAACCGTTTTCTTCAAACCATTGTTTAAAGTGTGGTTCTTCTCCCTGCCGTTCTTTATGTAAAAAACGACTCAGTACAACATTGTCACCGAGAACTAAACCCGCGTTGGCAGTAAAAACTAAATCAGGCCAACCTTTCTGGGGTGTGACTAAATTTACAATGGCGTGTTCTTTGAGAATTTGATATAAACCTTGCCACTGTTCGACGGCGCGATCGCGTGAGGATTTGTGAATATTCCCTTCCATCCAAGGATTAATCACATAGTCCACATCATAGTGGTCAGGAGGACACATTAAAAAGCGAATCCGGGAATTCATAAAAATCTTACTAGCGTTATAGATGCTACAGGCCTAATCTGGATATAATTTCAAATCCGCTACAAAACCTCTACCTTGAGATAGTTGAAGGATTTATAGAAGCTTCGCTCCTATTTTATGGGAAAGACAACTTTGTGACCGTGGGATTCCGTGATATTTTAGCGCCATTTAGTGCAAATGACTAAGATGACACATCTAAAAATTACAGTAGATGATCAACCTGATGCAAAAGATATTCATACTGTCATCAGCCATCTGGTGGAATACAACAATAGTCAAACACAGCCAGATGTCAACAAGCCTCTAGCTATTTGGGTACGGGATACTGATAGTACCATTGTTGCGGGGTTAATTGGCAAAACAAATTGGGAATGGCTGTATATTTCCCATCTGTGGGTATCTGAGACACTGCGCGGCCAAGGATATGGTAGCAAAATGATACTAGAGGCTGAGAAAGTAGCGAAACAACGCGGCTGTGGACACGCATATCTAGATACCTTTAGTTTTCAAGCCTTGGGTTTTTACCAACGTCTCGGCTATCAAATCTTTGGCGTTTTAGAAGACTTTCCCCCCGGACATCAGCGATATTTTTTATCGAAAAAGTTGTTGTAATATCATGTCCGGCTAATTAGTGATAATTCCCAAATCTATGCACAAAACCCAAAAACTCTTCCTCTGCGGTCTTAATGATAATTTGACCGGACACAATATTACAACTTCCTCCCACCGCCAACTGTAGATAAACCCAAGGGGCCGCGTGTTACACCTAATTGATTTTGTAACTTCAATTCTCGCCAAAGTTGAGAACCAGAAATTTCGCCTTGGAGTAGCTGACGGTAACGCTGTATTGTTTTAGTCACTTGTTCTGGTGTTTCATTGACAAATTCAATGCGGAAATGGCGTAAACCCAGTTCTATCAAACGCTGTACGTATTCTGCTCCGGTTTGGGCTGTGCCATTAAATACTGTGTTACGACAACCTGCATCAGCTTGCAGAACATGTTCACTACCCACACGGTCGCGTAACTTTACTTCATGTTTTTCGCAGGGTCTACCACAGTTGGTATAGTCTATGCCTTCTGAAAGAAAGGCGCAAAAAACACAATGTTCCATGTGAAACATAGGGATATGCTGATGAATTGTCACTTCAAACCATTGGGGTGGACAACTGCTAAGTAAGTCTTCAAGTTGAGCAATATTTAAGTCATAGGATGGAGTTAGCCTTTCTAAACCAAAGTGCTGCTGAAAGTAATCTGCGGTTAAAGCATTAGCAACGTTAAGTGAGAAATCACCTACGCATTTGTCTGCACCAAAAAATTGTAACTGATCATAATTCCGCACTAAATAGCCGTCAGCATTTGCAGTCTGTACTTGCTGTAAAATCCAGTTTTCTCCAGGTTTGGTAATGCGGGGAGGTGCAACCCAGATTTGAGGTAGGGGCGAACGGCCATTCGCCCTCACTAGTTGTACGGCTTGGCGGTAGGCGCGGGGGTCTTCAAATTCGCAGTAGAGAGTTTCTACACCAGTATTCAGGGCGGCTTGGAGTTGCTTGAGGTTGCGGACTAGAACTATGAGTGAAGGAGATGCGGGAGATGAAGAAGATTTAGCCGGAAGTAGGTCTTGCAAAGAAATATTAGAACGCAGTTCCCAGCGTTTGGGTTGAGTGCGTAACGCTTCTAACTGCGCGACGATTTCTCGACGCATCCGATTTAACTCACTCACGGGAACCATTACAGCACCATTGAGATGATTAGTTAAAGTTCCTAAACAAAAGGGAGTGTTCCCCAAACGACCGAACTGTTCTTGCAAACGGTCTGTATCTAAAGGTTTAGTGTGCGCTTCGGCTAGTGCGATCGCCGATTCTACTTGTACGATATTACCAAGTTCATCGCGGGCGATCGCCATCAACAATTCCCCAACTTCCCCATAAATTTCCAAAGCTATCGGACGTTGAAATTGGGGGTTCTCTCCAGCAAAACTCTGACGCAGCTGTTTATCTAATTCTGGGTCACTGGTTTTCCAAACTTTATCACCGATATGCACTCGCTGAAAATTCAAGTTATCTTTACCAAAAGTGAGTACAACTTCCTGACCTTTCTGCGTCACCGTATAAACTCGACCGCCTTCTTCCTTTCCCTCTGGATGACCGCAGTCAAAAACAATTCCATCTCCTGGTTTCACAGGTGCTTCTAACTTCATCGTCACCTGTTCGTTACGAATGCGGGTAACTTCGCCCAAATAAACCCCGCGTTTCTTCCCAAACCGTGCATGAACTAATTCTTGATTATTAATCCCATTAAACCAGCCAGTATATAATCCACGAGAAAACGCCATTTCTAAGTTGTATTGTTCTTGACCTTTCCCCCAACCCCTTTCCGAAGCGGAGAGGGGAGTTCTACTTCCCCCTTCCCTGCGCGGTAAGGGGGTTAGGGGGTTAGGTCTCTCTAACTCCGCCATCACCTTATCCAAAGCTTCTCGGTAAACACGAGTAACATTCGCAACATATTCCGGCGCTTTCAACCGCCCTTCAATTTTCAAACTAGTTACCCCAGCCTTCACCAAATCAGGTAATACTTCTAACCCTGCTAAATCTTGCGGACTCAATAAATATTTGCGTTCCGGTAAATCGACAATTTCACCATCAACGATTAAATCATAAGGCATCCGACAAGCTTGGGCGCACTCACCCCGGTTAGCCGAACGTCCACCCAAAGCTTCACTCGTCAAACACTGACCAGAATAAGCGACACACAAAGCACCGTGAACAAAAACTTCTAATGGTAAAGTTGTGGCTTGCTGAATTTTCTGAATCTCTTTAATAGAACATTCCCGCGCCAGTACTACCAACTGACAACCGAGAGATTTAGCAAATTCTACTCCAGCCGCGCTGGTGATAGTCATCTGAGTGGACGCATGGATAGGAAAATCTGGTGAAAGGTGACGAATGAGACGACAAATACCAACATCTTGCACAATTACCGCATCTACCCCAGCCGCAATAATGGTGCGGAGATATTGCTGTGCATCTGTTAATTCTTTAGGAAATATCAGTGTATTAACTGTGACATAGCCTTTGACACCCCGCAGGTGTAAAAACTGCATCAATTGTGGTAAATCAGCTTCTGTAAAATTTTGCGCCCGCATTCTGGCGTTAAATCTATCCAACCCAAAATAAATCGCATCAGCCCCATTTTCGACAGCAGCTTTAGCACATTCCCAGTTACCTGCGGGCGCAAGTAGTTCAGGACGTTGAAAACAGGTTTGTAGGTTTTGTGTGCGATCGCTTTTCATCAGGCTGAGATAGATTTAAATATCACCATAGCGATTCTATCAATAAAAACTTGCAGCGATAGATTCCCAGATTGTACGGTATTTGGAGGGTTAACCAGTTTTTATCCTGTGGCACAATCTCGCAGTAGCGATGATAAAGTCAAATATATGTGGAAGTGGGAATTATGACTCAAACCCTACCCAAATTAGCAACTTTTGAACAATTTATTGATTGGTATCCCTCGAATGGGGTGCAATATGAGCTACATCAAGGAGTTATTGTTGAAATGCCGCCCCCAACTGGTGAACACGAAAATGTTGTTGGATTTTTGGCAGCACAGATTACTTTTCAGTTTTTACAAATGGGACTTCCGTTTCGCATTCCCAAAACTGCCTTGATCAAAATTGAGGGCAATAACTCAACCTATTCTCCCGACATTTTAGTATTAAATCACGACCATCTTGTTAATGAACCACTGTGGAGCAAGCAATCGACTGTTATTCAAGCTGCGTCTATACCAATTACCATTGAAGTCGTTAGCACCAATTGGCGAGATGACTACTACGACAAATTCAGGGACTATGAAGAAATGGGAATTCCTGAGTATTGGATTGTAGACTATGCTGCACTCGGTGGCAAAAGATTTACTGGTAATCCTAAACAACAAACCATTACCATTTGTAATTTAGTTGATGGAGATTATCAAATGACTGTGTTTAGGGGAGATGATGCGATTACATCACCTTTATTTCCCCAACTAGAATTGACAGCACAACAAATTTTTGATTCGGCTTTGTAAGCTGGCGCATCATGCAGGCTAATTATATTGTCACGCAAATTGCTCAATTTCTAGTTACAGTCGCATCCTTGTGACTAGCAGAAGGACGGCGATTCGAGTATTTTTTCATTAGTTCTTTGACTTGGGTGGCTACTAATGGATGTGTATCTTGTTGTAATTTTGGTAATAGCTCTAAAAGCACACGATGAGAAACTGCATTTAAATATGCGATCGCTGCTTCTCGTACAAAGCCTGTAGGATGACGCAAGGCTAGTAAAATCTCTTTACTAGTTAAGCGAATGCGGCTAACTTGCGCCAGATGAAAACAGCAGGCTAAACACCAATCAGACAGGAAATTATCCAAACTCAGCATTTTCTGTAGTCGCTCACTGACTGGCATTGGTTCATATTCTACTAATTCAGCTTCTACTAAATAATGCAGTTTTTCTTGGTGCGATCGCTTGTCTAAAATATTCAACAACAGAGATTTTACAGGCAGAGTAACTGTATGCTCTAAAATTTCTAAACCTCTGGCGATGTTTGTTCCAGAGGGCGATCGCAAGTTAAAGGCTGCTGCTTGCATTTTTTCGGGTGAATACAGCAGCTTCAATAGTAAAAGTAACCGTTCTCGTCCATCTATTTCTAGTTCTAGCAGCGATCGTTGCAACAATTCGCAGACAACCGCTGCTCTTTGGGATGTGGAATAATTGTCCAGAGTTGGTGGTTTTTGCAAGTCAATGTAAGCAGAGTAAATTTCTCCTAAAAACTTTAACTCTTGCTCAATTAAACTTTCTACCCTAGTTTGATGGAAGCGGTCTACTCGATTGCTGGTTTCTGGTTGTTTCTGCACTTTGAGTAAACTACGCAAAATTTGATATCTAGTTGCACCCCAAGATTTTTCTAAGTGTAGCCAGAGGGCTTCAATCGCTTCTAAGGTAGGAATGTGCGCAATTGTTCGCCACGCATACATCCGCACTATTTCTGGCTTATAAGTATTGGTAGCCAACCGCAACAGCATATCTAAAGCTTCATTCTCCAGTTTGGCTAAGGCACGCATAGCCGTGCTGCGAGTTGATTTATAGTAAAGTGCAGCAATCAAGGCTGAATAGTAATCTTCTAAGCGAGTCGCTGCAATCATTTCCAAAACAGCACAGCGCACACGCAAAGATTCATCCTGCAATAAATTGGGGATATGAATTCGCAGAGCTTGAAGATAAACTGTTTCTCTTAAGGCTTTGACTCCATTGATGCGTTCTCGTTCTTGTTGATGAGTCAACATCCTTTGCAGAGTTTTGGTAGCTGCTACTTTTTGTATCGGCGTTCCCTGACGCAAAATCAAAGCGGCGGCGGTGGCGCGAATTAAGGAATGGTGTCGCGCGTGCAAATATTCTTCTAATTGACTCAAATTAGGATTTTCCTCAGCCAGCCAAACATAGCGCAACGCCAAAGCCAAAACTTCTGGATCAATTTTTTCTGGGAGTTGTTCAATTAACAGGCGCACATCCGAAATATAAGCAGGATTCGCCCCACCCATAAACATAACTTCCAAACTTTGGCGCTGTAATTCTGGCGGTAACTTCAACAGTAGGGGTGCTAAAACTTCGGCTGCTCCTTGGGGATCAATTTGGGCTAAAAGTTCAATACAAGAGTGTTTATCTGTGGTACTACCTTTTTCACCTAAAGCTTTGACTACCCCCTGTTTAAAGACACGCAAGCCGACGTTAGAAGCACTTAATTCGCCCCGTTCTGCGCTTAAAACTAACAAATCAACATAACGCGATCGCAATACCCAAACAACTCTTAAACAGGTAGCAGCCGCTAATACAGTTTCACCAACAAATACCCACTCTTGTAATACAGTGGGAACAACTCGGTTACAAACAAACAAAGTCGCCAAAATTAGTAATCCAGATCCACCTGTGGCGATCGCTTCGGCTGTTCCGCCAGATAATGCCTGCATGTGGCTGCGTAGCCGTTCGGGAATGGGTTGATAAAGTACTGGCCCACTGCTAACAACAAAGGTGTAGCGCAGTAATTCATCACAAAATTTTAAACTGACTAATCCCCAAAAAATGCCATAAGAATGCAAAGCGGGGAATAAATTTAATAAAGCGATCGCAGTTGGGACAACAAAGCCAACACTAATCGGTAACAGTGCGGCGGTGAAAAATACACCAATCCGTTCGATCAGGCGGCTGGAAACAAACCATTGAGTTCCTAACTCACATAGCCCGACAATCCCCCCGAATATACCTAAAAAACTAGCAAGGTCGCGATCGCCTAAATTAGATTTTAATTCCCGGAGATATTGAAAATCGACTAATAGTCCAATAACTTGTAAAAGACCAACAAACGCAAATAACTGCCATGTATAGCGGCGCAGTGGTGCTTGAATCCGTCGATATCGAGAAGCTTGTTCATGGGGAACTTGACGTTGTGGCGCATCAGGAAAGGCGGCTCGATATTGATTACTTAAATAAGCTAAAATTGCTGACCCTAAAACAATCAATAAACAAGCAATTAAAATGACTTTTTCTAGTTTGACAAATTGCAAAATCCACGGCAAACTAAAGCCACTAATGACATCTGCTACTAATAATCCACTACTAACTAATGGGTAAGTGCGTTTAATTTCCCGGATGTTAAATATTTGGTTAGCAACAATTGAAGTGTTGAGGTCGTTAACTACATAAAGTCCATCTACCCACAGTCGCAGGATGAATACCAAAATTACTGCTAGGTACGAAAGATGTAATCCCTCACGCAATAATACCAAGAATATCAGCGGCACAACCATACAAGGCGCGATCGCCACCACTACCCAACGCAAAGGAAAAATCTTTTGCAGCCAAGAATAAACAAAAACCAACCCTGCACCCGTTGCTGCACTAGCAATGTACATCCAAGGCAACGGACCAGCCCCATATTCATCTAAAAACAGTGCTACTGTACTATCCTCTGCCCAGCGTAATCCAATAGATACAGTTGTGTAAAAGGCAAACATAATCCATGTACGTTCACCTTCCTCTGGTCGCAGATTTACCCACTGTAGCAGTCGTGAGAGAACACCTTTATTGACAACCAACGAGTAATTTTTCAGTTCCATGCAGTTTAACTTTCTGATATCACCCTGCAACAGTTCGAGCAAACATCGCACTCAGCACTTAAAAAGCAAGAGTCCTGAGCAACTGAGTATTATGTTTCCCACTCAGCTCTCAGGACTATCAGTTTTTGATAAACTTCTGCGATTTATGGTCGCTATGCTATTTCTAGCTGTAAACTATGCGTTGTGTTCAGAAAAGTTAAAGCTTATTTCTTCGGCGAAATCAACATCATCATATTTCTTCCCTCTTTTTTCGGTGCTTGTTGCACTTCTCCAAAAGGTTCAAGATCTGTCGCCATACGCTTGAGTAAATCTTCTGCTAAGTCACTGTGTTGAATTTCTCGACCCCGAAACATAACAGTAGCTTTGACTTTATCACCATCTTTCAAGAAGCGCTCTGCTTGTTTCACACGCACGTTGTAATCGTGTTCTTCGATTTTGTAGCGCATCTTTACTTCCTTGACATCAGCCGTGTGCTGCTTTTTCCGGGCTTCCCGCGCCTTCTTCTCCTGTTCAAATTTGTATTTCCCGTAGTCCATAATTCGGCAAACTGGCGGGTCAGCCTTATCACTCAGCAGCACCAAATCTAGCTCTTTTTCTTCTGCTAGTTGTAATGCTTCCTGAGGAGTGATAATTCCTAGTTGGGAGCCATCAGTATCAATGACTCTAATTTTCGGGAAGCGGATTCTCTCGTTGATTTGGGGCAGATCGCGAGTTCTTTTTTTCTCAATCACAGGCATTATGATTTATGGAAGCTCTCTTTTTAGAATATAGTTTGGTTTTGCTCGGTATGCCTCAGAAGTACAATACTTAAAATAACTGAGGACTTAACAATCAGTCTTTGATTCTAGAGTAACTAATCTATAGTCTAGTTACTAACGGCTGTATTTGTCATTCTACTCATAATGACAAAAATTTCTCTGCAATAGTTAACTTAAATTACACAAGCAAAGGCAAAATTATTTATTGTAACAATTATTTTATTTACTGTTGACAAATACACGAAAATATATATTAGGGTTCGGGAGTAGGGGAATCAGAATATTTTCCTTAGTCAGTCGTGAGTTTTCCCATAACTGGCTGTCTAAAAATTTCAGACTTCAATAGACAGCTTTTATATTGGATGTATATAGTATGCACATCTTCCAGCATCGGAGGTAAGCTTGACCACAGCGGTACACTGGCAACAGCGAGTTGGCAATCAAAGAGACTGGGTTTGGCGGGGCTGGCAAACTCGTTATACTTACATCCGCCCTAGCGCCAATTACAATAACTCAACGCCCTTAATTTTGCTACATGGGTTTGGTGCTTCTATTGGACATTGGCGGCATAATTTAGAAGTTTTGGGTGAATATCATACAGTTTATGCTTTAGATATGCTGGGTTTTGGCGCTTCGGAAAAAGCTCCAGCAAATTACAGCATAGAATTATGGGTTGAGCAGGTATACGAATTCTGGCGAGCATTTATCCGCCAACCTGTTGTATTGGTAGGAAATTCTAATGGTTCATTGATTTCCTTAGCAGCAGCAGCGGCTCACCCTGATATGGTGCAAGGCATTGTCATGATGAGTTTACCTGACCCATCATTAGAACAAGAAGCGATACCTGCTGTTTTGCGACCAATTGTGAAAACTATCAAAAATATTGTTGCTTCCCCGTTAGTATTGCAGCCAGTATTTCAGTTTGTGCGTCAACCCAGCGTCTTACGGCGCTGGGCGAGTTTGGCTTATGCAAATCCCGAAGCTATTACCGATGAACTTATAGAAATTTTGGCTGGGCCTCCCCAAGACAGAGGTTCGGCGCGGGCTTTTAGTGCTTTATTTAAAGCGGCGATCGGTGTTAATTTTAGTCCTAGTGTCAAAGCTGTATTGCCCAAATTAACAATTCCTATGCTGTTAATTTGGGGACAAAAAGACCGCTTTGTTCCACCTGTATTGGCTACTCGATTTGCTCAATACAACAACAAATTAGAACTACTCAACCTAGAGAATGTAGGACATTGCCCTCATGATGAGTGTCCAGAACAAATTAACCAAGCAATTTTAGATTGGATGACTCGATGTTTTGGCGATCGCCAGTGTTGAAGAAGAATTCACAAGTTAGAATTCAGGAGTCAGAATCAATCATTAAGCAATTTTGACCCGCGACTAACTAATTGAAGACCACACTTCAAAAAGCTCCTTAACCACCAAATTGAAAATTTGGTGGGAGCCTTAAACTCCGTTATTCTGACGCTCGCGGACTCGCTCTAAGCGAAGCTATGTCGTTGGTAAAGCCTCTCGTTCGCGTTAGCGTTTCTGAAAGAGAAGAGAAGGCTTTACGCCACACTATCCGCCAGTCGTACAGAATTCATTCACGCAGATCTAGCCTATTTGGACTTGTGCTGTATCAACTTCTGTAGCACCATTGACAGCGCGGGCTACAGAAACCATCTTGTTGAGAATCTCCTGGCTAGGAACTTTACCTTTGAGAACTACAGTTCCACCAGTCTGAGCAACCCAAAGTGTGTCTATGTCATCAAGCTGCTGATCTTGATCAAATGCTAATGCTACCCGCTTGGCCAATCCACTTTGGTCATATTCGCCATTCAATCCGATCCGTTCTGGTGGCATAGATTGAGTTGCTGTAGGCGCAGCAGTAGCAGCTTGGGGTACTGCTTGCGGAGCCGGATTGACTTGTGCATTTTGTGGTTTTTCCAAACCGAATAATCTTTTTAACCAACCCATAAATGCTGCTCTCCTATGAACATTCCATAACATTTTGAAGATAATGGTTCTTTGTCATTATTTTCATCTGTCAAGGAAAAGATCTACACTTCAGAAGGTTTCTACTTTCAGTATGATTTGTCGAGAACTTCTATCTAGAAAGTGTAATGAGTGCAGGTATAAGTTTAAAATAGAAAATCACACTTATCAAAAAATTTAGTTTAACAGTACGTGTAAGGTAGCCATTAGCTAGTGTTTGCGTTAGTAATATGCTACCTGAGCCTGTGTTGGCAAAGATGAAACATACCCTTTCTGTTCTAGTAGAAGACGAAGCGGGTGTTCTTTCCCGCATTTCTAGTTTGTTTGCCCGCCGTGGCTATAACATAGAAAGCCTTGCTGTTGGCCAAGCGGAGCAGGGAGGAGTTTCCCGCATTACGATGGTTGTGGCTGGTGACGATCGCATAATCGAACAAATCACCAAACAACTATACAAGCTGGTTAATGTGCTTAAAGTTCAAGATATTACAGAAACTCCCTGTGTAGAGCGAGAGTTAATGCTTTTGAAAGTGAATGCTAATAGCACTCACCGTTCTGAAGTTATTGAACTGGCTCAGATTTTCCGAGCGCGGGTTGTCGATGTAGCGGAAGATTCTCTTACTTTGGAAGTAGTGGGAGACCCCGGAAAGATGGTAGCGATTGTACAGGTGCTACAAAAATTTGGTCTTAGGGAAATAGCCCGGACTGGTAAAATAGCCCTGACTCGTGAGTCTGGTGTGAATACTGAGTTGCTCAAATCTTTGGAAGCAAAGGTCTAGTCAAAGCAATCTCCTGGCTGTATTTTTGATAACTAATCCAGTGAAATCACTCCGAAATTGTCGCAGCTATTACCCCGAAGACTTTACGGGGTTTTTTCATGGTCTTTTCCTACCTGTTCACTGAATTTTATCGTAAACATAGAAGTGTTTATTTTAACAATTTAATCAAAATTTTACAGAGAAATGTATATTTAAATCAAGAGTTTAGAGTATTAATACTTAAAAATATTGAAAAATACTGCATAAAATTAACGCAATAAATATAAATTTACGGTAGTCATAGATGAAGATTTCACCAAGTTAGGTTTGTCAGGACTGTGATGACGAATGAGTTGAAAGCCGTTAAACTGTTTGCCTAGAGATTAGAGATTAGGTAAAGAGCTGAAGTTGTAAGATATCAGCTTTTCACATAAGGTTAGAGTTCAGTAATATACCTAGAAAACCGTAGCAGTTCCCCTACGGTTTTTTTATGATGCTAAATATTACGTAAAAAGACTTATGTTAGCTAATTTTAAATGTAACAAAAAAGTCTATTTATTAACTAAAATCAGCGCAATTTTTCATAAAACTAGATTTGGATTCTTAAATTTTCCAGTGATTTTACCGCACCAAAAATCAAGTAAATATGAATACAAAAGAATATATAGTTCGACACATTTAAATAAAGCGTATGTTTTTAAAGAGCTTTAGTAGCGTTGTAGTAGCAGTGACATTGTTAGTAGGTAATACAGCTATAGCTCAAACTACTAATAACCAATTAGCATTTCATATACAAGTAGGTGCTGATCATGATGGTAATCCAATTATTTTAGATGCAGGCTCGGTGCAAGGAAGTAAGTATACTATCTTGCAAAAACAGGGTAATGGTCTCACAAAAACTACTTTTCGTGCTTCATGTACTGAAGGTCGTTTATTTTCTGAAACATCTTCTATCTACAGTGCAGATGGTCAGTTAGTTACTGAAAAACAAACCAAGCAAGAAATTACCCCTCAACCTGGAACCCCTGAAGCTAATTCTATGGAGATTGTTTGTCAAACAGCCAGCAACGACGGTAATCAGTAAAAAATGTTGATTAGTGAAAATTCTGTGTTCTGCTTAGTCAGTTAATCCGTATACAAGTAAAATGCGTAGACATTGTTGGCGAAACTTTTGCGAGATTTCATCAGTCTGAGTTTTCAAATTCTGTAAAAAAAATATCAATGTCTTCTTCTAATCAAGGTATTCCTGGATTACCTGATCTGACACATCCAATAGAACTGATTCAGTTTGGCAACCAACTACTCAAGGCTTCTATTTTATTAGTATTTTTAGTTATAGCCTTGGGTGTAGCGATCGCACTTATAAGTTTTGCCTTGCGTCGCCATCAAGAAGACAACATGATTTTTCTTGGTGAGTGGGTTGTGCGTTACTCCCAACTTTTACGGGGATTACAGCACCTGACTCTGATATTAGTTCTGTTGGTAGTCGGATTTTTTCTTACTTCTACTTTAGGCAATCGCTATCATCATTGGGAACAGGCAAAGGTTGTACAAATTGCCCAAACAGTTGCTGGCGATAAATTAGAGCAGACAGCACCGCAAGTCCGCTATGTGATTCAAGAGCCGTTCACTTATAACAACCAAGTCAACGGCAAAATAGTTAAAGTCAACGATACACGTGAAGTTACTCGTTTTCTGTCCTTGGCAGGATCGCAGATTCAGGTCAAACTTGAGCAAAACACGGATGTTCAAGGTCGTAGTGCCGTTTATCGCATAGATTACAGTGCAGATTATAAAGTCGTCAATCGACTCCAAAATGTTCAAAGTTTTTTCTTTGAAGCACCACCACCCGATGGCTACTCACTGCTGTCTAACTACAAAGTCGAGCGTTCCGGAACTCGACTCGAACTTGTGAACCCTGGAGACTATGGGTTTCCCTTCAGTTTGCAACCAGGAGAAACAGCTAACTTTCGCGTTACTTATCAAGCTCAAGGAGGGCCGCGCTGGGTTTACAATGCTGCGGGACAAATCCTCAGCAACTTTCGTCTGACAGCAACCGCTAACTTTACTCCTGTTGAGTTTGCTAGTGGTATTGTACCGAAGGAAATTAAAGCTGATCGCCGTAGCACTCAGTATACTTGGATATTTAATGACAATGTTTCTGTAAAAAATCCTTTTGGAGTTTTTACCAACACCACACCTATCCGTAATACGGGGATCATGCCTCGGTTGTTATTATTATCACCAGTATTATTTCTCTGGTGGATATTGCTGTTGTATTTGTCAGTACCAATGAGTTTGCAAAATGTGGCGATCGCATCTGGTATGTTCTTTGCATGTATTTTGACTTTGACTTACCTGGCTCGCTTCATAAATCCTGAATTAGCCTGGACAATGATTTCCCTCATCTTTCTCACATTAAGTTGGGGATTAGGTGCCAATCGCAGCGCTTCTATTGCTGTAATTATCTGTTCTATTGCTGGAGCAGTGCTACCAGTGTGTGGATTATTAGTTCCATTTAGTGGTCTGACTTTAAGTGGAGCCAGTTTACTTTCGGCGGTTTGGTTAGCAGTCCGTCACTGGTATACCTGGTACAGTTTTTCTCCAGCAGACCGTGTTAAGTAACTACCACCATTTGCTATAACCATTCTTAGCAACGAACTGTATCCTCACATCTAGTCAATCGCATCTGAATTTCTTTCCTAAAATTTACTATCAAAGTACTTGACACTAACCCACCAAGGACTGCTATATTAACAGAGGTGAAGCGATGGGGCGTAGCCAAGTGGTAAGGCAGCGGGTTTTGGTCCCGCCATCCCTAGGTTCGAATCCTAGCGCCCCAGTATAAAAAAAGGTAGAAAACTCTACCTTTTTTTAATTTGTATATAACTCTCTCCTCATGACATCTCACTACAAAAATCCAGTCGCAGATACATATACTTGCTGGATAAGTTTTTAATAAGCTCAATATCAAGCAACATACAAATTATGCTAGTCGAACCATCAATTAGGACTATATTGACGGCTCAATGCTTTAAAAATACGGAGTTTATACTCATCACTCAGCGATTTTAGGACTTAATCAAAAATCCTCTCACACTCTTATTCATCTATGGGTAGATTTTTTTAGCCCGTGCGGAAGTACTAACTTTGCTATGATGCTAAATCCGTTATAAGTTAATCCACTAGATAAATTTTTTTCCGGCCACAATATTACACAGAGCTAGGAAGTTAAAAATTTCTTGCAGTTTAATTAAAAATTTCGTATAGCTAAAAAGGAATATTCGGTAGGGCGAACAAAATTAGCCTACGCAATGTTACTGTATTTGTATTGCGTTACCCTTTACTAAGCTGTATTTGTAAAACTGTAACCACAATGATAAGTGTATGAACTAAGTTTTTCATAATACCTGCATACTGAAAATTGTCTAACGGATTGGTTAGTTAGTCAATTCACTTAATTGCCAGGGCATAGCAACAGACAAGGTAACTTACAAGCATTCTAAGCATCTACGCCAAAATTCAGATCGCGGTTTTTGCTGCATCAAACCCCAGTCGTTTAATTTACAAACACTATGCTGAAGTCAGAAAAACACCCTTACCTGTCACAAGCTAAATCTGCTCAGTTCAACAACAATGATGACGATGAATTGCATGTAGGGCAGATTTTCGCCATTCTGCGTCGTCGATTATTGCTAATTTCTGGGATCACTGCTTTAGTAGCTACAGTAGCGGTGTTAAAGGCAGAAACCGATCCTCCTGTATATCTGGGTTCGTTTGATATTTTAACCAGACAGGTAACTGGAGAGACAAAGGTGATAGCTAGTGTACCTCAGACAATTTCTGATGAAGATGCCACCCCTAGGGTGGTAGCTTCCTCAAATAAAGGCGATGGCGGTGGTAATACAACTATTCAAGTACTACGTAGTCCGCGAGTACTCGATCCGATTGTGGAAAAGCTAAGGACTAAATATCCATATATTACTTATAATTCTCTAGCTTCTGGCTTAAGCATCGGTTCACAATCCCCAGATATTTTAACTGTCCAATATACACACCCAGACCCCAAATTAGTTAGTGATGTTTCTAAGCTACTAGCTGATGCTTATTTAGCGTATAGTTTACAAGAACGTCAGTTAGATGTTGATCAAGCGATTGAGTTCGTTGATAAACAAAGAAAACCAATAGAAGCACGGGTAAAATATTGGCAAAATCAACTCAGAAATTTACAAGTAGAAAATAACTTAATTGATCCAACTCAAAGAGCGCAAGAATTAGCTGGTCAATTAGCTGGATTGCGACAACAGCGGATAGAGAATCGGTTACAACTAGAGCAATTAGTCGCAAGATATCAGGATTTGCAAAGAGAATTAGCTCAAAGTCGTGGCGAACGAGCAGGTAATTCTTTGCTGAGTGAAAATGGGCGTTATCAAAGGATACTGGATCAAATCCAAGCGGTTGATATTGAAATCGCTCAAAAATCAGCCATATATAGTGAAGAAAATCCAGCAATGCAAACGCTTAGAGAAAGAAAAGCTTATTTACTTCCTTTGCTGGCTGGAGAGGAAATGCGTCTGCAAAAAGAATTGCAAAGCCAAATTCGTTCTGTTTCAGCACGCGATCAGTTTTTATATGACAAAATCAAAAATCTCAATAACGACGTAAGATATTTAGCTACTCTGAGTCGTGATTACAGCAATATTCAACAACAATTAGGAATTGCCAACGGTAGTCTGACTCAATTTACGACTAAACAACAAGCTCTAGAAATTGAAAAAGCCCAAAAACAACAACCTTGGCGGTTACTTGATCCGAAATTAGCTACAGTTAATAAACCAAGTGCGATTTCTAACAATGCCAAGCTGAACTTAGCAATTGGTGGTGTTTTAGGATTAGTTTTGGGGATAGGAGCAGCTTTAATTGTCGATAAACTCAGCAATATTTTCTACACTGTTCAAGAGTTGAAGAACAGTACAAAGCTACCATTACTAGGAATTGTACCTCTGAGAAAAGAATTAGAAGCAGCACCCCAATCCAATTTATCCAGAGGTTTGCAACAAACTAATCGAGCTTCTTTCTTTGAAATTTTCCGATCGCTTTACACCAATATTATGTTGTTGGGTTCGGACGATCCAATCCGGTCTTTGGTAATTAGTTCCGCCGGACAAGGAGATGGTAAATCTACTGTGGCGGTAAATTTAGCACAAGCCGCTGCCGCAATGGGGCAGCGAGTGTTGCTAGTAGATTCTAACCTCCGTTGTCCGACTTTACACCAGCGACTTGGCATTTTGAACGTTCAAGGTTTGACTGATGTAATTGCCCAAGATTTGGATTGGGAAAATGTCATTGAGCGATCGCCCATTGAAGACAATCTGTTTGTGATGACTGCGGGGCCAACACCTCCCGACTCAGTGCGGTTACTGGCTTCTAAGAAAATGCAAGATTTAATGGACGAACTGCAAAGCAGTTTCGATTTAGTGATTTATGACACGCCACCCCTACTAGGATTTGCGGACGCTTATCTTTTAGCATCCAACACCAATGGTATTGTGATGGTAGCTGGCTTAGGTCATTTAAAACGTACTGCCCTACAGCAAGTTTTGGAAGAAATTCAGATATCTGGTACACCCCTGTTAGGGATGATTGCCAACAAGTCAAAAGATTCAACACCTGTTTCTCATAACTACTATCAGCAATACTACAAAAACAGTGGTAGTGCTGAAATCGTGGAAGTAGAAACAGAAAATAGCGACGACCAAGCTAACTCTGTTTTTAGAGGCATCAGAAGACGCTAAATCATCTTCCAGAAGTCAGAATTTAAAATTCTGACTTCTCAAGTTTTAAGTTTCAGGGGATTTTAAAGCCTGATCCAAAACTTGCCGAGCCTGTTCTGCTTTAGTTCGCGCTTCTTGGTAACGCAGATTTGCTTGGGCAAAATTTTTCAGAACCTTAAAACCTTCTTTAAGACGAGTAATTTCCTCTTCGGTAACAGAGTTATCGGAGAAAAGCACGTCAACCGATTTACGAATTTCTAATGCTTCAGTGCGCGATTCTTGCACTTTTAACTTTAGTGTAGCTAAGTTACTTAACAATTGGACTGCTTGAGTAATGGCATCCTCACCGTTATTCGCAGTATCAACAGTTGATTCCTTAACTTCAATTAATTGTTGAGGGCCAAATCCTTCTTCTAATTCCGTGGGGAGTTTACCTGCATCCATCAGTTCCATCAACTGATCCATTGCTTTATCACGGGCTTTAGCTGAATCTTTGCCAGGAATAGTGAGGATGATTTCTGGACTTTGGGCGAGAGTATACTGAACCATATTTGCGGAGAGAAAATTTGCTGGTTAACCAAGCCAAGGCATATAATTTTAACATATAGACAGTATTATTTTTGCTGATTTTATTAATCAATTGAGAATTCATCAGCATCTCCCAAGGCTCCGAAAATAAAACTTTATACTAGATAAAGATAGAGTCAATTTAAATAGGAGGGGAGAGCAATGGCTCCCAATCCCACTATCATGCACGCTGTGGAACAACTTGGTTATCGAGTTACCATCGGTGATGTGGCGACCCAAGCAGGATTAAATATTGCAGAGGCTGGGCAAGGGTTACTTGCTTTAGCTGCCGATGCGGGTGGACATTTACAAGTAGCAGAAACAGGTGATATTGTTTACCTATTTCCGCCCAACTTTAGAGCAATTTTACGTAATAAATATTTCCAGTTACGTTTGCAAGAATGGTGGCAAAAGGTTTGGGGAATTCTTTTCTACTTAATTCGCATTTCTTTTGGGATATTTTTAGTTCTGTCGATCGCTTTAATTACTATTAGCATCGTTATTATTATTACTGCTGCTAGTTCCGATCGCGATAACGACAATCGAGGTAGTAGCCGCGGTGGCGGTTTCTTCTTTTTCCCAGATTTATTTTGGTATTTTAGTCCAAATTACTACAATACTTCCTACCAACAAAGACGACAAACTAGCCGTCAAGGTAGCGAGATGAATTTCTTCGAGGCGGTGTTTTCGTTTTTGTTTGGTGATGGTAATCCTAATGCCAAATTAGAAGAACGACGTTGGCAAGAAATAGCGACTTTAATTCGCCATCAGCGTGGTGCAGTGGTAGCAGAACAAATTGCGCCCTATTTAGATGAGCTTGGCCCAGGCTATAAACAAGAGTACGAAGATTATATGCTGCCTGTACTCATAAAATTCAACGGCCAACCAAAAGTTAGTTCTGAGGGACAAATCGTTTATTATTTTCCAGAATTACAAGTTAAAGCCAGTAATAAAGGTCGTCAGTCAGTACCAGTTTACTTAGAAGAATTACCTTGGCGTTTCAGCCGGGCTGATTCTGGACAAATTATGTTGAGTGCTGGTTTAGGAATGCTCAATTTTGTTGGGGCTTTAGTACTGGGAAATTTGTTAAGAGATGGCACAGTTGCGGCACAGTTGGGCGGACTAGTCGCTTTTGTTCAAGGTATTTATTGGCTGTTGTTGGCTTACGGTATAGGTTTTTTGGGTGTACCGTTAGTACGTTATTTTTGGATTCAGTGGCGTAATCAAAAAATTGTGGCACGTAACCGCGATCGCTTGTCTCGCGCCAAATTATTAACCAATCCAGGTGCAAATTTACAGCAAAAGATTGACTATGCCCAACAATTTGCCACAGAAAATATTATTGAAAACAAAGATTTAGTCTATTCCACAGAAAACGACTTATTAGACCAGGAAATCAAGAATTCTGCCCAAATTGAGGCTGAATGGCAAAAGCGCCTACAAAGTGGAGAATAATTGGTGAAGTATGAAGGATAAATTTCATTCTTCATACTTCACACTTCATACCTTGTTACTACTTCGCTTTAATCGGCGTGAGAGCTACACCTTGATAATAATGACCCAAAATTTGCAAATGGTTGATGCCGCGTCGAGCTAGGTTGTATGCGCCCCATTGACTCATTCCTAACCCATGACCAAATCCTAAGCCTTGCAGTACAAAACTCCCATCTGCACTTTTACTCACATTAAAACGAGTACTTTTCAGTTTGAGTGCGGTACGTACCGCCTCACCTTGTAAGACTTTTGTACCTTTATCTCCCACAATTTTTAAGGCTTTGACACTACGAAAGGGCGAGTATTGTTCGGGAATTATTTCCTTGACATTGCCTACACCAGAAATTCTGGCACTAATTTCCGCAGGTGAGAAGGTTTTCACCCAATTACACTCGCTAACATTTTGATCATAATCTTGAACAGCCCGCAGGTAAGGCAAAGTATTTCCCCAAACATCTTCCACATTTTCCGTATGTCCGCCTGAACAAGCATGGAAAACAGAGAGAATAATTTTGTTGTTATAAGTAAGAACCTGTCCAGTTGTACCATCCACCGCCGCATAAGTAGAAGGAGATTCACTCATAACTCCTTTATAAATTTGCCAGCGATCCGGGCTATCACCTAAATCGTAAATGGGATTATTGCGTTGTTTTTCCCGTTCGTAGAGAGCGTAAGTACGAGCTGCGATCGCTTGGGCTTTGAGAGCTTCCTGTGGCCAACTAGTATCCATTTCGCCACCCAGGACACTGTAGAGGTACTCTTCGGCATCAACCCAGTTAACCGCAGTTAAGCCTTTTTCTGTAGGGACAACTAAAGTTCTACCTCGATACCAGCGATCGCCAATATAAACAAATCCTTTACCTGTTGGTTCAATCCAAAATAAACCAGACTGCCACTTATCTAACGCAATTCCTCCAGAAATTGCTTGAGCATAATAGGCGCTCATAGCAGGTAATTGCCCTAGGGTGCGTCCAGTACTATCCTTAACCAAAGCAGATGTAGAACTCCCGACTTTTACTTGATTAACTCCCCTCTCAATGGCCACGCGTAAAATTACCGATGCTTGAGCAGGAGCAACCAAAGCAATCCACAAGAGGATACCCATCCACCAATGCCGGAATTTAACCTGAGAAAATAAAGAGCCTAAAAACAGTTGGAATTTCATGCTGATCATCTAATCACACTAGTATCTGCTTGATGCTTGGGACTATGGCATCTACCACTCAAGATGAGACAGTTCTCCAACATAGGAGGTTGCCGCCTCCTATCAATTATGCACTGTATTTTTTGGAGAGATGAGAAAAAGTGGCACAGAAAAATGCAGAAATAGGAGATAGGAAACAGAAGAAATATAAATGATAACTATGGGATATTGACAAAATTAAACCTGTTGATGGCTTCTTACGCCATTAGCGATAATACCAATTAAATTTAACTGGCTCAAAATTTCTTGCGCTTGC
The DNA here is from genome assembly GCF_002897135.1 of Nostoc cycadae WK-1. NCBI lineage: Bacteria > Bacillati > Cyanobacteriota > Cyanophyceae > Nostocales > Nostocaceae > Nostoc > Nostoc cycadae. The sequence goes on from NZ_DF978428.1 coordinate 302,710, forward strand.
ATTAAATCAGTTTGGGTAAGTTGACCCATACGCCCTACCATGACAACTTCATGGCAATATCCAGCTAAAATTCTGGCATCGGCTGTACCTAAAATTGGCGGAGCATCAACTAGCACTAAATCATAAGTTTGCTCAAACCGTTTAATCAGTTCTTTCATTCGCTGAGAACTGAGTAATCTAATAGTATCTTCTGGTTTAGGCCCAGCAGTTAAAACATCAATTAACGGATGAACAGGTTGAATATAATTATGAATTTGGTTGCTTGTTTCATCTAGCAATAATAGAGATAAACCCCAATCATTTGATAATTGCAGAATTTTATGTAGGTTAGGATACCGAAAGTTAGCATCAATTAGCAGAATGCGTCTGTGCATTCTAGCCGCACTAGCCGCCAGTCCCAATAACAAAGTAGTCTTACCTTCTCCAGATAAAGCTGAAGTAAACATCAAAGATTTGGAATGTAAAGAATACTTGGATATCTGAAGGTTTTGGTAGAGGATATCTAACGTTTCATGGCATGGCAACCAACTATCAGTTTCTCCAAAATCATAGTTTATATTACGTTGTTTATTTCCCGAAATATTTGGTAACCATTTCTTCAATCCTCTTGGCGCTAATTTGGGAACCGACCCCAATAAGCGTAAATTTGTTGACTGTTGTAATTCTTTTGTTGAGTAAATAGTCCGGGTAAACATTCCCCAGCTTAAGGCTACGGCAATACCTAAAATAGGACTAACTAGTAGACCTCCTAACAACAGTGATAATCTGTTAATTCCGATGAGTTTGCCTAAACTTGGTTCTTCTAACACCTGCCATTCCCACCCTCCTTGGGCAATTTTTAAACCCAAAGATTGTTGTGCTTGAAGCAGTTGCTCAAGTTGTTTGCGTTTAGCTTTCGCCTCTGGTAATAAACGGTTATATTGCGCTATTAAGCTGGGATATTTACTAAATTCAAATCTTAGCCTTTGTTCTGTTTCAGCCAAACTCTTTTCGTTGGCGACTAGTCCTAAAGCTGTGGTTTGGACTTGAAATAATTCTTGTAATAGTCTAGGGTCAACTCCTTCTGTCTGTTCTGGATTAGCATTAGGTTGTTTGATGTCTCCTAATAATTGATTAACCTCTTTTTTTAAGAGCCATAACTGATTCTGGCGTTGTTCTTTCAGTTGTTGGATTATGGGAGACTCATCCGTATAGCGCTTCTGCTCTGTTGCTAAAGTTAGTTCAGTCTTTTTAAAATCATTTAATAGTGTTTGGTAGCTACTTGATTGACTTAAATATGAATTTATTCTGGCTTTATGGGCTGAAGTAGCGACTTCTTGTTGTAAGTTATTGTAGCGAGCTTGTACATCTTGCATCTGGGCGCGAGTGATTTGTAACTGCTGTTGCACCTCAGCTAAAGATTCAATCAAAATTTTGGTTTGTATTTCTGGATCAAGCAGATTATGTTTACGACGAAAATATTCTAAGTTTTTTTCTGCTTGATTGACCTCTTTTTTCAGTTGAGGAATGCGAGCATTAATAAAAGCTAGACCTTTATTTAAACGTTCTTTTTGCTGTTGAATATTATAGTTTTGATAAACTTGTTGTAGTGCTTGCAGCACTTTTTTTGTTTTAACTGGATCGCCATCAATGAAAGAAATTTCTAATATTTGTGAAGGGACATTATTAGTTATAATTTTCTCGTTTAACTTGGCTACTGTAAGTTTAGCTTGTTTACCGTTAATGTCTTCTATTGTAATATCAGGATAATCAGATCGTAGTAAAGATACAGCTTGTTCAATGAGTTGGGGACTCAAAACTCTGTTTATCTGCGCTGTGTAATCTAAAACTGGTGGATTCAAGTTTAAAATTTCGCTATCAGTTCCATTCACAATATCACTTGTTGTAACTCCTTGTTGTGGATAAGAACTCAGCAGCAATTGCATAGAACTTTGGTAATGAGATTTTGTATTCACAGCAATTAAGCCAACAACTGACATTACTGCACAAGACACACCTAGAACTAAAAAGCGTCGGCGACGCAAAATAGCAGATACATTTTTAATGTTAACTTTGTGAGTTGGCAAGTTGATCATGATTTGCCGTTGATTAAAAATCATTTTAGCCTCTATGAAATTTTTAATTAGTTAAACAATTCACCAGAATTAAATCCAGGAATATTTTTAGCAATTACAAAACTTATTTGAGAAATTTCATAAATCGACCAAATATAATCCGGTATATTTTTTCATACCTTTTAACTATTAAGTGTCAAATTAACTTGATACTTATAAGTTAATCAGCTAAATAAAAATATTTTTTGAGCGTAAATAATTCAAGATAAATAGTCAATGCTATTGAAAAATCTTTATTAGATTCTAATGACGGAATTTTTGTAATAGATGAGCTAATTTAAATAGCAATATACTGAGAGTTATAAATAATGCTAGTATTTTACGGATAAAATATATTGCTTGAGGTTTTGCTAAAAGTAAGTAAATAAAAATACTTAAATATATTTTTTAAAAAAATGTAGCGAAAAATACATCACAATTCAAACCTTAGTATAATAAGCCAAGCACAGTAAGCTTTCCCTAATTAAAGGTGGTTTATTCTACGTAAATTGACGAAAATATAAGCCATTAAATGTTAAAAACAATAGCATTATTAATAATTATAAAAATACAAATATCTGTATATAAAAAATATAGTTGTCTTCTTAAAAAATCTGACTAGTTAATAACCGCAGATGATATTTTTACTAACGCTGAGTAAAGACAATAGCTTTTTAGCAGTTGTGGCGATTGAGTTAAGTGAAAAATTTATAAACTTACGAGATTCTTCCTGGTAAACGCTGAGGTAGTTTGTATGAACACAATTTCCCTCAATAGGACTAATGAATTTTTAGTATTAATTACTTGGGTTAAATAGGCGTGTACTGAGTTATTCACAATTAGATACTCTTAAATAGATGGAAAAGGCTTAACCCAACCAACTTGAATAGCTTGATTAAGAGCGATCGCAGCTACAATAAACCACAGCACGCTTTCACCAGCCAGCACAGCACCAGCTAAACTCCAGTCAAATTCTATCTGCGCTAACCCCCGCACCAAACCAAAAGCCATAACCCCACCAGCTTTCAGTTGAAGATTTTGATCTTGGCGGATGATATAGCGGTAAGTAACACCAAATAGTAAACCAGAGAAACTGGCGATCGCCCAACTGACGAATAAGTACCAATGCAGTGTGACTTGCAAACTTGTGAGAATGTCAAAATACCTAGCCAATACTAGAGCGTTGAATAAATTAGTTATCAACCAAGTAACACTCAGCGAAAAAACTCCAATCATCCCAGCCTTGAGGGATTCTAACCGTTCTGCCATCAATTGCGTATCCAACATTCTGTTCATTTGAAAAATGGAGAGTAAGGGATAAGGAGTAGAAACAATCAGATTCAGACTTCCGACTTTCCAGTGTCCAGTTCCAGGTATGATAAATATTAGAGACCTTTTGTAATTATTTGCAAAATTTAGAACTATGGGAATTTTGACATTGGGTTGGGTATCACTGTTAGTTGTGTTCACGTGGTCGATCGCAATGGTAGTTTGGGGACGCAACGGACTGTAGAGGTATCGTGGAAAGTCCATTTCTGAGTATCCTGGCATTACTAGCCTTCGTGCTGTTAATCGCAGTTACTGGTGGCGTTGGCTACTTAACATTGTCCGAATGGCGCGATCGCCGTCTTCGAGAAGCCGAAAAACGCGAACAGCGACGTACATCTCCCAAAAAGCGATAATGCGATCGCAGTTGAATGATTTTTTTGCAGGAATGCGATATTAGCGATCGCATTCCTGTATTGTTTGCAGTTGCCAAACATCAAAATAGAAATTACTGTAAATATAATTTTTTTGTTTTGATTGATCACATTATTCATTAATTAATTGTTTAGATTGACATAAAAACTAGTAATCCATAGATTGGCAGAATTAAAATTAATTATAAATAAACTTATGTAACAGACTCCGGGTTGATTACTAAAATTATTTGTGTAGTCAAAGAACAGAAAACACTTCTACCAGCTTCCTTCGACAAGCTCAAGATGGCGCAGGACATCGAAATCAATAGGAAACAAGAAAAAATCAGGTAAAAATGTAGTATTTTTTTCAAAAATCAAAGATGAGTCCTATATGTAAATTAGATGTAAAGAACATTATTTTGTTGATTACTCTAGATTTAACGATAAAAGCGAATACTAAAACCTTGAGCATTACTGAGTAATTTTTAATTTACGTAAAGTCTAATTAATTAATTTAGCTACATATCAAATCTTCTAGTGTTATCTTTCCTAAGAATTAGGGAATTCTACAATAGAAGACTTTCAATATTTAAAGTCCTACCAGGAATGGAAAACTCTTCTACCATAAAACCGAATTCAAAACAACCAGAATATCAATCAGATAATTCATCCTCCCTGTATCAGAGTGAGAAACAAAAAGCCTTGTCTGGAGTAATTTCTCGGATTCGAGAAACTTTAGATATAGATACTATCTTTAAAATTACAGTTACAGAAGTCCGACAGTTACTAAAAACTGATCGCGTGGGGGTGTTCCGTTTTTATCCTGAGTTGGGATGGGAAGGAGAATTTATCTATGAAGATGTAGGCTCAGAATGGGTTTCGGCCTTAACTGCTAAACTAAAAGATCACTGCTTTGCTAAGGAATTTGCGGGGCTATACCAGGAAGGCAGAATTCATGCAATGGCTGACATATATCAAGCTGGTGTCAGCGATTGTCACGTCCAAATCTTAGAGAGATTTCAAGTACGTGCTAATATAGCAGCCTCCTTGATGAAAGGAAAAGACTTATGGGGATTGTTATGTATTCATCAATGTAGTGACTCTCGGCAATGGGAAGAGTCCGAAATTGAGTTTGTGCAACTTATCGCCGCACATTTAGGAGTTGCTCTACAACAAGCCGATTACCTTGAACAAGTCAAAATCCAATCGACACAACTAGCACAAGCACAAGCCATAGCAAAAGCCGCTGAATGGCAGAGAATTATAGCTATCACCGTTGAGAAAATTCGCCAGTCTCTAGATATAGAAAGTATTTTCCGCACCAGCACAGCAGAAATCCGACAATTGCTAAATGCCGATCGCGTCGCTATTTATCGCTTTAATACTGACTGGAGTGGCGAATTTATCTTTGAATCGGTCGCAGATGGTTGGATTTCCCTAATCGATGAACAGTCAACGCAACCACAATTAAAAGAAAATGTTAGCGAGTGTAGCGTTAAAGACTTGGCGGAAACTCCCATCATGGATACTTATTTACAAGATACCCAGGGTGGTACCTTTACCAAGAGCGAAGTATACCGTATTTGTTATGACATCTATGATTATGGTTTTACAGACTGCTACGTCAAACTTTTAGAAAGCTATCAAGCCAGAGCTTACGTTATCATTGCCATTTACCACGGTCAAAAGCTCTGGGGTTTATTGGCAGTCTACCAAAACTCTGGCCGCCGCGATTGGCAAGAAGACGAAGTTTACTTACTTACCCAAGTTAGCACTCAACTAGGTGTAGCCTTACAACAAGCAGAATTTTTACAGCAAATGCAGCTACAAGCAGCAGAAATTAGTAAAGCTGCTGAACGCCAAAGAGCGCTGGCAAATACTGTCGAAAAAATTCGCCAATCCCTAGATATTGACGCTATTTTTAAAACCACTACTCAAGAAGTGAGAAGACTTTTGGATGTGGAACGAGTAGCAATTTATCGCTTTTACCCTGACTGGAGTGGTGAATTTGTTGCTGATTCCATTGTTGATGGTTGGAATCCCAGCGTCAAACCCCAGCCTGTTACAGAACGCGTATTGCTCAAAGAAACACAAGCTGGCAAATATCCCCGTCATGAAGTGTTTGTGCCAATTTCTCAAGGTGAAAAGTTATGGGGCTTATTAGTCGCTTATAAAAACTCCCAGCCCCGTTATTGGCAAGATGAAGAAATCAACTTACTAGCGCAAGTAGGCATACAGCTAGGAGTAGCATTACAGCAAGCAGAAGCATTAAAACAAGTGCAGTTGCAAGCTGAACAATTAGCAAAAGCCGCTGAACGAGAACGCAAAGCCGCCGAAAGAGAAAAGGCGTTAGCTGTAACAGTCGAAAAAATCCGCCAATCTCTTGACTTGAACACAATTTTTATCACCAGTACCCAAGAAGTTCAGCGGTTGTTAGAAGTAGATCAGGTGACAATCTATCGTTTTCGTTCCGATTGGAGTGGAGAATTTGTTGCTGAGTCAGCAGCCCCAGGTTGGGTATCAGTACGCAAACTTTTGAATGTGATTGCTAATGACTATTTACAACAAACTCAAGGAGGAGACTTTGCTAAAGGGCATACTCTTGTAGTTAGAGATATTTATAGCAATCAAGATGCTCATAAATATATATCTTTGAGTCAGTTGATGGAAGCGCGATCGTATATGATTGTGCCGATTTTTCAGGGTGATAAACTTTGGGGATTACTAGCTGCATATCACAACACCGCCGCCCGTAATTGGCAAGAAGATGAAGTAGATTTATTGGTGCAGATTGGGAATCAATTAGGTGTAGGACTTCAACAAGCAGAATTACTCGAACAAACTCAAAGACAAAAAGAAGAAATAACGCAAACTCTCAAAGAATTGCAGCAAACTCAAAGTCAGTTAATTCAAAGCGAGAAAATGGCTGGGTTAGGGCAGTTAGTTGCAGGTATAGCCCATGAAATTAACAATCCAATTAGTTTTATTTTTGGGAATATTACTTATTTGAATGACTATACTGAAGATTTGCTGACATTACTGCGAATGTATCAGAAATCTTATCCCAGAGTTAAAGCAGAAATTCGAGAATTTTCTGAAAAAATAGATGTAGATTTTATTGCTAATGATTTACCTAAGATGCTCACTTCGATGACGATGGGAGCAGACCGAATTTCGCAATTAGTGTTGTCTTTACGCACCTTTGCCCGACTGGATGAAGCAGAAAAGAAACCTGTTGATCTGCATGAAGGGATTGAAAGTACTTTGTTGATTTTGCAACATCGCTTGCAAGGAAATGATAATTCTCCTGTTATTGAAGTGATTAAAGAATATAGTGAATTACCTCATGTAATCTGCTATGCAGCCCAGATGAATCAGGTATTTATGAATATTCTTAATAATGCGATTGATGCTCTAGAAGACTCTGTGGTTACAGGTAAAATCACTGACCAACCAAAAATTTGGATTCAGACAAGAGTGACAGCAGAGAGTATTATTCAAATTAAGATTGCTGATAATGGTTGTGGCATTCCTAATAATCTGCGATCGCGTATTTTTGAACCATTTTTTACCACTAAACAACCTGGACAAGGTACTGGTTTAGGTTTATCAATCAGCTACCAAATTGTTGTAGACAAACATGGTGGTCAACTCAAGTGTGTTTCTCAGCCTGGAAAGGGTTGTGAGATGTGGATAGAAATTCCTATGTAGTTTGTAGTTCTGAATTAAGAGATGTAGCGACGGTTAGCTGTATAGATAGCGAAACCCAACATGATTTATAATTTGTTGGGTTTCATTTGTCAAATTAACACTGGTTTTTTAGCTTACCAATTAAGGTATTAAGATTGATTTGGGTAGGCCAGCCTAAAGGAACGTTGCTGGAATTGTATCCGCGATCGCGCAAATCTTGGATATATCGATTACGGATGTATGTTGTATCAAAGTTACCAAGACCATTAAAATAAACATCGGTTAGGTGAGCCGGATCTAAAGCCATTTCGCCTCTGTAGACTGCGCCATCATTTGAGTCATCCCAACCCCAAGGCGTATTAGCGGAATTGTTGGCACAAGTTGGTGTACCATCACCACAACTACCGCTAGAGTCTCCCTTGAATGTTCCCCATGTCGCATAAGTTATCCCTGTAGAACTAGATGCTTCATCTAATTGATGTTGCCACAAACCACTAGAAGCAAATACATCAATTAACGAATACAATACATTGCGATCGTTCCCCGATGCAGGTACTTCCGCAGTAGTTTTAGAAGGATAGTAGATGATTCCGTCTTGAGTGCTACCTCCATTGAAATTTCCCGCAGGCCAAGCTCGTAAGCCATGACCTTTAGCTTCTTGTGTTGTCAAGGGATGCGGAGAACTATTGTAACTGCTTGTGGTAAGCGTTCCATCAATATTTTCTGCACCATTTGTTAAAGAACTACCAGCTGGTGTATAAGAGTAAAAGTCTGTATGAAATACTGTGACGATACCTTCGAGTTTGCCAAAGGTTGTACCATCTTTGCGAACGATCGCCAGCAAACCTTCTAAATCATTTTCGTGTTCTTGGTCGAAGGGAGTATCTGTCCAATCTTGCGGATGAAAGAAAGAATAAGTGATAAACCTGTGAGTACAAGTCTCAGCTACAGAATAGTAAGCATGAGCATTTAGCGGATAAGCGGAAAGATTATCCCAATTATTTGTACCTCGCCAATCGCCGTCATAGTTAAATTGCGTGATATAGTCACCGCTGTATTTAGTGCTATCGGTGTCTTGATAGTGAATTGGCGCATGATAAGCCGCTAAATCTAAATCTGTGGGCGTTTGAGCAATTCCTGGTAAACTTGTCAAAATGCTAAGGGCGATCGCACCAATAACTCCAATCGCCATCAGCAAAACTTTTTTGAAAATCATCGGTTCTCACCCTGAATAATCAACACAATTCAGGATAAAAACAGATATTTAAGAATTGATGTGAATTAAGTTAAAAATTACTAAAAATCTAGGTTAGGAGTAATACCAATTCACGAAAAGCCTGATAC